>DATLST010000091.1:0-5954 GCA_035534055.1 Candidatus Acidiferrales bacterium
TGCATCCGGCCAAAGGCGGCCACTTCATCCTGCACGCGCGGGCGCTGCACGGCAATCCTTACGACGGCCATACGCTGAAAAGTGCTCTGGACGATATCGGGAACATCGTCGGCCGACTCCGCTGCGCATCGCAGTCGATCAGAATACAAGGGACATCGCGTGGCCCTGCGACGCACTACGGTTTACGTTACCGGCCAGAAACGCGGAGTCATCGGCAAGATCAAACGCTGGTTGAAACGTCGAGCGGTGATCGAACCCATCATCGGTCACGCCAAAAATGACGGCCTGCTCGGGCGCAACTGGTTGAAGGACCGCGCCGGGGATCGTTGCAACACCCTGCTCGCCGCCGTCGGCTTCAACTTCCGGCAACTGCTCCGATTCTTGAAGCGTGTCCCTTATCTTTTGCGCTTGCTCTTATCCCTGCTACTCGCCGCTTTAATCCCTCGTGCCCCTTTGCCCAACGCATCTTAACCCTGAAACTCAATTCTTAACGGCGGACTGATTCGCAAGCGATTGCTGTGCGCGACGGCGGAGTAGTGTCTTCCACCGCTTACGAATCGCCCCGGCGGGTCGCTCCAAAAACTAAACGGTCTCGCTGAGGGCTTCCTATAAGCTTTACATCCCCCTCGCCACCATCGACACCGCAAAAATCAACCCTTGTTCAGAGGTTCCCTAAGGTCATCACCCCGCACGGCAGTCAGAGCCTTGCTCGGTGACTCATTCGCTTGTCCTCCTTGAGTTCCCCGCTTAGGCACGGTGCGAATAAGCCGAAACACAACTCTTCTCACTTCTCAGGAATATAGAAGGCCTCTGGCGCAGGACGATAGGCGCGGATCAGCCAGAGAGGTCGGCGAAGATTGTTGGGGCCGGGCGCGGGCCGCACGGCCCGAAGCCAGCGGAGATACTCTTCATGGGCCTTTTCTGTATCAACGAAGATGTCACCATAAAGGTCATCTGGAGCAGGATGAGTGAGGGTTACCTTTTGATGCCAGGAGTGTTGCCCACTGATGGGATCCGGTTGGACCGAAAAGATCAAATTCTGATGAACGCCGGCGTCCTGCCAATAAATGCGGGAGGAATCGGGATCGCTACTGGCAAACGGGCGAATACCGTGACGTTGCCGCATTTTCCATTGGCCGGGACCGATCTTCTCCAGCGCGACGACTGCGGAGGACCAGCGTTCGCCACCGGAATCTTCGTGTAGCCGCCAGCGGCCAAGGTGATGAGAGCAGGCGACGACGCCAGGCCGGATCGCTTCGGTCACCCATACCTTGTCCACAAAATACCCGATGGTAGTCGCAACCTTGACCAGATCACCAGTTGAAACCGCGAGCCTGCTCGCATCGACCGGATGAAGCCAGACGGGATTGCAGTGCGAAATCTCGTACAGCCATTTGGCGTTCCCCGTGCGCGTGTGGACGAGCGTCGGTAGCCGGAAGGTGGGCAGAAGCAACATCTCGCCCTTGTCGAAATCGATCTTGTCACGATGGACATGACTGCGGATGTAGGTGGGAACCGCGTACTCCGGCCATTTCCAATGCTTGAGCGTGGCCGAGTAGAATTCGAGCTTGCGCGAGGGGGTGGGAAACCCGATGCAAGGCTGACCGTCAATCTCGATGCCGATAGCCGAACCATTTCTCGAAATCACTTTGGTAATAGGATCTACGCTTGATCCAACCAGAGCCTCCGGCCCGAGGCTTTTTTCCTGCGAGTGGTAGATATTCTCTTCGACGAGGAAGGCTCCGAATTTCCGCATGTACTCAAGCGGCGATAGCTGCTCCTCGGCGGCAGCTTTGGGAAGACCGGGGACGCTATTCTCGAAAATCCACCGATAATAGTCGTCAACAGTGAGCTTCTCGCCCGGCCGGTAGGGCGATTCAAAATATTTCCGGATGCCGAGTGACCCGTCGGGGTCGACTCGCCACGACAGCTCGATCCAGAATTCGTCCTCCTCCCAGATTTCCCCAAGCCCAGCTTCCCGATGCGCTTCCCAGGTGGTGCCGAAGCGCTTACCTCGTCGTTCGAGCGCGACGCGAAGCACCGGCTGCCGGAAACCGATCCAGCGGGCCGCGTGAGTTTCTTGGCTCATCAAGTCGTGGCGTTCGGAGGCGAGGCCCATGGGGAGAACATAATCGGCGAACTGTGCGGTTTCACTCCAGATCGGGGTGAGGCAGGCATGGCATTCGACCTTGCTTTCGTCACACAAGGCCTCGATCCAGCTCATTCCGTCCGGATTCGTCCAAACGGGGTTGTAGACGCGGGTGAAATACATTGAAAGCTTGCCGCGACCCTCGCGGAGGAAATGAGGCAGCAGATAGCTCATTTCGAAAAAGGCGAGCGGAAATTCGCGCGGCCACATCAGCTCGTTCCACTGTTTGGGCGGGGGGGGCATCAGCGGCGGGGCGGGAACGATCTTGTTCCAAACGTTGGGGGTGGTGCCGCCGGGGGTGCATACGGCACCGGTGAGAACATTTAGAAACTCAAGCGTTCGGGCGACCTGCCAGCCACCCAGATTGCCTGCGGCGGCGTTTCGCCAGATGTGCGTGGCTAGTGCAGATCCCGCGCGACCGATCTCGCGCGCCACTGTGACGATCAAGTTGGCAGCAACGCCAGATTCTCGCGCGGCGAATTCCGGCGTATAGGCCGTATAGAGGAGCTTCAGAACTTCGATAAAGTGTTCGAACGTCTGAGGTTCGCCGGGATGCTCTTCGCGCAGATATTCTTCCCAATTCACCCATCGCCGGATGAATTCGCGATCGAACAGATTCTCCTCGAGCAAGATACGGCACATCGCCAAAAGCAGGGCGGCCTCCGACCCCGGCCAGGGAGAGAGCCAGTAATCTGCTTTCGAAGCCGTATTCGACAGGCGTGTGTCCACAACGCACAATTTGGCGCCCGCAGCTTTGCCGTCGATGATGCGCTGGGCGTGAGGAGTGAAATAATGACCGGCCTCGAGATGGGAGCTGAACAGGAGAATGAAACGCGCGTTGGCGAAATCGGGTGAAGGACGGTCAATGCCATGCCAGAAGGCATAGCCGGCGCGAGCGCCAGCTGAACACACGTTGGTATGGCTGTTGTGCGCGTCGAGTCCCCAGGCATGGAAGATGCGTTGATTGTAAAGCAGTTCGTGGCCGGGCCGGCCCACGTGGTACATAATTTCGTTGCCGCGATCCTCCTGGATGGCTCGGCGAATTCGTACCCCAAGATCTTCGAGCACTTCGTCCCAGGTCACGCGCTCCCATTTCCCCTCCCCGCGCTTTCCCGCACGGCGCAGCGGATGGCGGATGCGTTCAGGATCGTTCACCTGATTGAGCGTCGCAGGTCCCTTGGCGCAATTGCGACCGCGGCTGCCCGGATGCTCCGGATTGCCTTCGAATTTGCGAATTTGCATCGCAGCCTTATCGACGTAGGCAAGCAAACCACAGCCAGCCTCGCAGTTGAAACAGATAGTGGGGATAAGGGCGTAGCTGAGCCGGATACGCTCGGGCCATTGCGCGGGATCGAATTCGGTCCAGTCGTCCCAGTGGTCGGAAGGAGGGAAGCTCGCGAGGCCTTCCGCTGGAGCAGCGAGCGACTGAGCCGAGGGATGGAGGGGAAGACGATCGTTCATCGAAACCTCGTCAACTGAGCGGGGCCGATTGTCCGGCTTCGACCCAAAGCTGCTGGAACCACCAGAGACCGGCGAGGGCGAGCAAGGCCGCAACGATGCCGACAGCAGCCATCGCGATGGATTCCACAAAAAGTGCGGCCAGTATAATCGGAGTCAGCGAACCCGCCCCGACGGCGAGAGTCCAAAAGCGCCGACTCAGATGGCCACGAGCCATAGCGCGATGAGCGAAGGCCGCGTCCACACTCACGGCAGGGAGTGCGGTTTCCGTCAGCATCATCGTTAGGCCAACGGACACGGAAACCAACAAAATGAGTGCTGCGTGGCGGATGGTTTCTTCCGGCCCGCCCATCGCGATACCGACGACCAGCAGAGTTGCCGATCCGGCTGTGAACGTATGTACCAGCAAGTGCCAGAAAAACAGCGGGCTCTGCCACAGGTCTCGCCCCTTCGCCTGTGCAAACAAAAATGCCGAGTAGCAGGCGGTCGCGACGCCGAACACAGCGGCGGCACATGCGAGCCCGCCAGGGATCACCCCCACAAAGAATCCTATAGCAAGCCAAGCTAGAGCAAGGACGCCGTAAACCATCAAGATCCAGGCCCCAATTACCAGCCATGATCGAGGATTTGGTTTCGTCAGCAGATAAAAGAAGCGCTCGGGGCGCTTCAGATCGAAAATCAACAGGCTGCTAGTAACGCCGAGAGCAACAAGAGCGACAACTGGGCTCGCCACACCGAGGAAGGCTCCCGTGCCTCTCACCCCGTCTCCGCTCCAAGCTAGCATGATCGCCGCAACCACTAGAACCCCGGCTGCGACCGACTTCGTCCACAGGTAGGCGCCAATCTTCCACCCCCAAGGCGCCGGGTGTGCAGTGTCGTAGACCACGCGAGTGGCAGTGGAATCGAATTTGGCAGCATCGCCCGTCGTCTGCGACGTCCCGTCGCGGCGCTCGGCCCCAAAATAGCCGACCTGGTGCGACAGACGCGTCGGCTCCAGCAAGTCTCCCTCGATCCCGACGTAGAAGAGCTTCGGCTCGGTACCCTTCTGCGGCTTACGGACTGCAACCTTTTCTTCAGCGACGATACGGCTCACGGAGCTCGACGGATCATCCAGATCGCCGGCGATGATTGCTCGCGTGGGACAGACAATCACGCAGGCGGGCTCGAGACGGGCCTCGATGCGATGAGCGCAGAAGTTACACTTGGCAGCAGTCAGCGTGTTGGGATCGATATAGAGCGCGTCGTATGGGCATGCTTGCATACAGCTTTTACACCCGATGCATCGACGACTATCAAAATCGACAATGCCATCCGGGCGGCGATATAGAGCGCGCGTGGGGCAGATCTCGATGCAGGGAGCATTGTCGCAATGATTGCAGCGGAGCACGCCGAAATGCCGGCGAGTGTGAGGAAATTCGCCCTTCTCGATATATTTGACCCAGGTTCGGAACACGCCGACCGGAACCTGATGCTCTTCCTTGCATGCGACGGTGCATGCGTGGCAACCGATACAGCGATCCTGATCTATGACGAATCCATAGCGCATCGAGAGCGAATGATATGCCCGCCGCTGGCTCGTTGGCAATCCAATTTTGCACTCCAGACCTCAGCGCTGTATCAGACAGCCAGATGTGCGCCTCCGGGAGAGAGGCAACCGGCACCTTGACCCGCCTCCCATGCGATTTCACATCTCCATCCCCTTGCCCGCTTCCCCTTACATTATGTAGACGCGAGTTTGTCATACATGTCGTTTCGTTGATCCTGTAGCGCTGCACGCACTTTAATGCGGACGATCCTGTCAGTTCTACGTAGTGCCCATCACAGCACCATCCCCACGTTCGGCAGCTTGATAGATGGCCTGCATGGCTTTTAGTGCAGCTGCGGTTGCGTCTTGGACAGAAGTGGCGACGTCAACCGGCCTGCAGCCGCTCCTTGCGGCATAAATGCCGAGGCAGTTTTGCTGGGTAACACGAAATGGTCCTTATCGTGACCAATGAGCGCGGAGGGTTGAACGTCCACGCTGGATGCCATACCCGTTGCAAGAACTGCTAATACTACCGTGTCATAAATAAACACAAGCTTTATTTTTGATCTGGGAATTCCTTCCAGGGCTGATAATTTGTGGGAATGAGCGCCTTTTCTTCGGCGCCAGGCAAGCAACAACAGCGCTTTGCGGCCTATCTGGACAGCCTGGCGCGAGCCGCAGGGCACGCAGATCGCGCCGTACCTCTTCGATCCTATTGCACCGGTCTGCTACTTCCCAGTGAACGCAAGAGTATTGAGCCCCTGGCCGCGCGATTGGCTCCCCATGATGTGCGGCGCGTGCATCAATCTCTTCATCATTTTG
>DATLST010000092.1:0-41765 GCA_035534055.1 Candidatus Acidiferrales bacterium
GCGGGGTCGTCTTTCCATTCGCCAGTTCCACTTCAACCTGCCGCAGCAGCGTCACGATCTGCTCCGCCTTGTATCTCCTCATCGGCATACCGGCTTCCCTCCAGAGTGAATTCTCTCTCTCTCCCGCTGGTACAAAAAAGCCCGGTCAGGTCAGGACGTGCCTGCAGCCCGTGATGCGGCTCAAAGTAGGATGGATACGGGGATCGGTATTGAAGAACGAGCCCGGAACACGAAATCACGTTGCAATAAGATCGTAAACTTCCCAGGCAGGAAGGGCATGAAGATTTGTGAGAGTAATTCGTGAGAGTTGCCAAATCCTCCCGTAACTCATATAAAATAAGCGGGTTAGCCTGTAAGCCGGATTTTGTACGCCGCGCGCCGCGTCCCGACTTTCATCCGGACGGCTTCGCGCGCAACGCGGCGACCATTCCTCTAGGCCTCGGATCGCTCCGAGGCTCAAGCAGCCTACCCGAGGGTCGCAGCGCCTCGCTCTTTCGAGCGAAACGCATACGGGCTGGGCCAGCCCTCCCCTCCTATTTGGCCTTGCTCCACGCGGGGTTTTCCGTGCCCTGGATGTTGCCATCCAGGCGGTGGGCTCTTACCCCACCTTTTCACCCTTGCCAATGCGCCGACAAAAAGCAGCAAGCCCTCGGCTTTTCCGAAGGCTTGCCCCCGAGATGCAATCGACGCCGGCGGTTTGTTTTCTGTGGCACTTTCCGTGGCCGCACACCCGGAATTCGCTTGCGCGTTTCCCGGCTTGCACAGCCCCCTGGCGTTACCAGGCGCGTTGCCCTTCGCCGCTGCCTCTTTCGAGTTCACGACGACGGAGTCCGGACTTTCCTCCCGTCCGCTTCCCTTGCGAGAAGCGAACCGGCGATCACCCAGCTCACCCGCCGGGTTCAGTATACGCCGCCTGCGTGAGCGTCTCAACGCGGTCTGGTAGAGAATCAGCGGCGTGGCACACGGTCGGCAGCAAAACCGGCGATTGTGCTATTTCAGCTTGTCGGCAATCTTCGCGAGACCGGCGGCTGCGCAAGCCTCGTCCTTATCGGCGCCAGGCGCCCCGCCCACACCGATGGCGCCGATGGTTTCACCATCCACCTTCACCGGCAAGCCGCCCCCAACTCCAAACGTCCCGGGGATGATGCGTCCGGCAGACATGGTTTCCCACGCCTTTTGCATATCGGCCGAGGGCCTCTTATACGTGAGGGCCGTGTATGCCTTGCGGCGGCTGACGTCGTAATTCACTTCGCTGCTTCCATCATCACGGACGGACGCCCGGACCTGGCCGTCCACATCGATCACATGGACGCTGACGTGATAGTTGTCCGCCCGGCACTTATCGAGCGCACCCTGAACCATGGACCTCGCCATGTCGAGCGAAATCACCTTCTCCGTGACAAGGCCCTTATCCTGCGAGAAGGCAGGGTACGAAGTTGCGGCCAGTGTGACAGCGACTGCGGCGACGATTACAAGAAAACGGTTACGCGACATTGGGTTATCCTCCCGGCGAAATAGCCACGGTAAGCGGGTGGGATGTTACCGATATTAACAATTGCAAGTCAACCGAAGGCTGCCGTCGATCGTTCCGTCACGAGATAGAGATGAGTGAGAGACACTGCGGCTGAAGAAACGTGAAACGGAGAGCTTTCTAATTCTCTTTTTTTTCGTTTCGCTATTACCGGGTAGAGATAAGCTTCTCGAACTGCGCTTCGTCGAGAATGGGAACCTTGAGAGATTTGGCTTTCTCGAACTTCGAACCGGGATCGCTGCCGACCACCACGTAGCTGGTCTTCTTGCTGACCGACGAAGTCACCTTGCCGCCATGCGAGGCCACCAGGGCTTCCGCTGCCTCGCGCGGTAAATTGTTGAGCGTTCCGGTGAATACGAACGTCATGCCCGCGAATCTGGCATCCTTGAGAGTCGCGCGCTCCTCTTTCATATTCAGGCCCGCGGTCCGCAGACGCTCGACCAGCTTGCGGTTGGCCGATTCCGAGAAAAACTCCCGCACGCCCTCCGCGATCTTCGGACCTACTTCGCCGACCTCCATCAATTGCTCCCGGCTTGCGTCCGATAATCTGTCCATCGATCCAAAATACTCGGACAGCAATTGCGCCGTGCGCTCGCCAACAAACGGAATCCCGATCGCATAGATCAACTGAGCCAAGCTATTTTTTTTGCTGGCCTCGATTTCATGGCGAAGATTCTGGGCCGACTTTTCGGCCATCCGGTCGAGGCTCGCAAGCGTTTCGAGCTTCAGCTTATAGATATCCGCGAAATCCTCGACCAGGTCTTTTTCAATCAACTGGTCGACGATTTTTTCTCCCAGCCCGTCGATATCCATCGCGTGCCGCCCGGCAAAATGCAGCAAGGATTCCCTTCTGCGCGCCGGGCAGGAAACGTTCACGCAACGGTAAGCGACCTCTCCCTCGGCCCGGTGAATCCCCATGCCGCACACCGGACATTTTTCAGGCATTCGGAACGGCTTCTCTTCGTGCCCATGCTTCACCACCTGGAGGACGTGGGGAATCACCTCCCCGGCGCGCTCGACAAGCACCGTGTCTCCGGCATGGACACCGAGACGCTCGACCTCGTCCATGTTATGAAGCGTCGACCGCGTTACGGTGACCCCGCCGATTTGAACCGGCTCGAAAACCGCGAAGGGGGTGAGCGTGCCAGTGCGGCCCACGCTGACGTCGATTTCTCGAACAACCGTGGTTTCCCGGTGCGCCGCATATTTATAGGCAATCGCCCAGCGAGGAGCCTTGGAGGTGAATCCCAGCTCATTTTGCAGCGCGATTTCATCGACCTTGACGACGATGCCGTCGATCTCATACCCGATCTTCGCGCGCTTGGCGTCCCAGGCCTCGATATAGCGCTCCACATCGTGAAGCGAATGGCAGAGCTTCCATTCATCGCTGGCTTTGAAATGCAGCGCGCTTATGGCCTCAAGGGCTTCCGAAAGCCGTTTTTTGGGCACGCGGCCATCCACGAGAATGTAATAGGCGAAAAAATCAAGATGGCGGGACGCCGTAATTTTGGGATCGAGGACGCGGACGGCTCCGGCGGCGGCATTCCGCGGATTCGCGAAGACCTTACCTCCTTGCTCAGTCTGCTGGAGGTTCAATTCCTCGAACGCTTCGCGAGTCATGATGACTTCGCCGCGGACTTCGAAGTCCTCGCGCAGTCCGGTCTTCTTCCATAACGCCGGGGCAATCGTCAAAGGGATCGAACGGATCGTTTTCACATTCGGCGTCACGTCCTCGCCCGTCGCGCCGTCTCCCCGGGTGACGCCACGCACGAGTTTGCCGTTCTCATATTGCAGCGAAAGACTCAGGCCATCGAACTTATGCTCGGCGATATAGTCGACACTCTCACGCCCCGTAAGTTCTCTGACTCGCCGGTCAAATTCTCTCAGGGCTTCGAAGGAGAAAACGTTGTCAAGACTCACCATCGGAGTCCTGTGGCGAACCTTTTGAAATCCCTCCCGGGGAGCGCCTCCGACGCGCTGGGTGGGTGAATCCGGCGTCAGCAGTTCAGGATGCGTGCTTTCGAGTTGCGCCAGCCGATTCATCAGGCGGTCAAACGCGGCATCGGAGATTTCGGGGGCGTCAACGACGTAATAAAGGTATTCGTGGCGCCGAATTTCTTCGCGCAGGCGCTCGATCTCTCTGGCGTCACCGCGGCTCGTGGACATGGAAACCTCAGCAGGATGCGGTCGATGTCGAAAATCAGCGATATTATACAATGCGCGGTTGTTAGAAGATCGATACGAACGATGCCCGATGGAATCAAGGACGCGCTTCTGATTTATAACCCGGCGAGCGGACGCCGGCGGCATCGCCGCTTCGTCGAAGTGGAGCGAGCCTCAAGAATACTGAAGGAAGCTGGCATCGCCACCGAACTCGCGCCCACGACCGCGCGCGACACGGCCACAGGAATCGCCCGTCAGGCCGTCGAACAACGGCGGGGGATGGTGATTGTATGCGGCGGCGACGGCACCATCAATGAAGTGGTCAACGGTCTGGCGGGAAGCCAGGTGCCCATGGCTCTGCTCCCAGCAGGGACGGCCAACATTCTTGCCAAGGAACTCGGGATCCCCTGGGACATTCCCCAGGCCGCCCGGCTGATTCCCGGAGGAATCGTGCGCCGAATTGCCGTGGGCCTTGCCCAATTGATGAACGGGCATTCTTCCGATGCGGTGCCACGGCATGGCCGGTATTTTCTCTGCGTCGCCGGGGCGGGGCCGGACGGTGCGATCGTCAATGGCATCGATGAAAATCTGAAGGAACGCACCGGGATACTGGCTTATTGGGCGGAGGGTGTCCGGCAATTCTTCCGCTACCGCTTTCCGGAGATGCTCATCCGCTCCGATTCAAAGGAGCGGCGAGCCACGTTTGTGATTCTTGGCAGGACCGCCCATTACGGTGGCCCATTCAAGATTACGACCGGCGCGAGCCTCTTCGAGGACTCATTCGAGGTTCTCACGAATTCGCAGCGTAATCGCTTTTGCTATCTCACCTGCCTGCCCGCGCTATGGCTTGGCAGACTCCGCAACGTGAAAGGAATTGAGGCATGGAAGGCCATCGAGGCGGTCTGCGAGGCCGCCGGAACCGAGCCTGTGTATGCACAGGTTGACGGTGAACCGATTGGCGCCGCTCCCGTCTCTTTTCGCATTGTTCCCGATGCGCTCTCCCTGGTAATTCCAGTGCCGCGAAAAACCTGATTCTTCGCGAATAGATGCGGCCGTGGAACCGTTCGCGCACATATTGACTGGACGACGGTTATCTCTTCGAACTGCGTGGCTTTCGCTTTCGCGCGGACGACGCAAGTCCATCGAACATTTTTCTACGCGCGGATTTCAGCAGCGGTATTCCAATCATGCGCGAAGGTGTCCGCTTCGCATCCTCCTCCGCCGGTAAGGGGCTTCTATTCCTCGGCGGGCGCGCTGTGAATCATCCAACGGCTCCCGACGTAGATCAGCGTGAAAATTCCTATGGCCGAGATGAGGAATGCACGGTTGTGGGCAATCAGAAAACGCAGGGTAGCGGCACCGTAATAGACAGCGAGGATTCCTTCCGCGAAATAGCGCAAGCCTCGTCCCAGAAGAAGGGCGCCGGTAAACGTCTTCAGATTGACCTGGAACACTCCCTCGGCAAGAACAAATATTTTGAAGGGCAGCGGCGGCGGCAGGATCGCAGGAATAAAAACGCTCAAGAAGGCCCGATTTTGGACCCATTTCTTCGCCCTGACCGCTCCCCTGCCCGCGCGGCGGTGAAAAAACGCCTCGCCGCCCTTTTTCGCGAGCAGATACAGCCAAAGGCACCCCGCCAGCGAGCCAAGCGTCGCCATGGCCGCATAATAAGGCATTCGCGCAGGACGCTGGACGGAAAGCTCAATAACCAGCGCGTCGGTAACGAACGGGAAGCTCAAAACGGATGAATCGAGAAAGGCTACCGCAAAGATGCCGCCGCCTCCCATCAAAACAACGAGCTTCCGCAGCCAAAGGGGCAGCTTGAGCTGATTCATAAGCTAAAAGTGTAGCAGAGTCGTTATGCGAGCCCAGATTGTGGAATCGCAAATTGCTGAATGGCGCTCCGTCAGATAGAATTCATGCTTGCGCAACTTTCCCAGGCAATGACTCTTCTCGACGACCTGAATCCCCGCCAGCGTGAAGCCGTGCTTGCGACCGAGGGGCCGGTGCTCGTTTTGGCGGGCGCCGGAACCGGCAAGACGCGCGTGATCACCTATCGAGTGGCCCATTTGATCGAGCGCCGCGTCCCCGCTTACGCCATTCTTGCCGTCACCTTCACCAACAAAGCCGCCACGGTGATGAAGGATCGCATTAATAGCGTGCTCCGAATCAGCGGCCACAATGCGTCCGACGTGTGGGTTTCGACATTTCATTCCTTTTGCGCCCGGCTCTTGCGCCGCGAGTCGCAGCATTTGGGACTTCCCCGGGATTTCGCGATCTACGACGACGACGATCAGACGGCCGCCGTCAGGCGCGCCCTTCTGCAGCTCGATTTGCCGGCCGAGGACTTCCCGCCGCGCAGCATACGCACTCAAATCAGCCATGCAAAAAATCACGGCGTTACTCCCGCGGATATGCGAGCCGAGGCCGAACAGTCGCGCGATGAAGTCCGCCAGCAGGTATCGGAAATCTTTCTCGCCTACCGCAATATTCTTCGCAAGGCTGCCGCTCTCGATTTCGACGATTTGCTGCTGCGCGCCGTCGAACTGCTGCGCGAGCACGCCGACGTTCGCGAAGCGTGGAGTTCGCGCTTTCAGTACCTGATGGTGGACGAATTCCAGGATACGAACGCCTCGCAGGAAGAACTCGTGCGCCTCGTGGCGGGGACTCGCAAGAATGTGTGCGTTGTGGGGGACGAAGACCAGTCCATTTACGGATGGCGCGGAGCGCGCGCGGGCAATCTCAAGCGGTTCACCGAGGATTTTCCGAACGCCAAGCTCATACGCCTTGAGGAAAACTACCGTTCGACGCAGATCATTCTCGACGCTGCCGCCGCGGTCGTGCGGAACAATTCAGACCGACTGGGCAAGAGTCTCCAGGGCGTGCTCGGCAGCGGAGAACGCCTCCGCTTTTTCGAGGCCCAGGATTCGGCCGCAGAGGCGGAATTCGTCTGCGGCGAAATCTCATCGATCACTCGAAACGATCCGGACGCCCAGGTCGCCGTTCTCTATCGCACGGGCTCGCAATCGCGATCGTTCGAAGAAATTCTGCGCCGATTCGGTATCCGCCATCGGGTCGTCGGAGGATTCAGTTTTTATGAACGCTCCGAGGTCCGCAACGCGTTGGCATACGTTCGGTTACTCTTTCATCCCGAGGACGACGTAGCGCTGCTGCGCGTTCTGAATGTGCCTCCACGCGGAATCGGGGCCGCGACCGTAGGCATTCTGAATGCCCGAGCGAAGGAGATGAACCAATCTCTCTGGGACGTTCTCCGAGCGGGGGAAGCCACCACGGGCCGGAGACCCAGCGGCGCGTTGAACGCCTTCCGCGAATTGATCGAGAAATTGAAGGAAGAATGCAAAGACCTTCCTCCCGCCCAGCTAATCGAGCGAGTGCTCGACAGGACCGGATACCTCGGATGGGTGGAACAGCAGGATAATCTCGAACACACCTCCCGAGCTGAAAACCTGCGCGAACTCTCCAATGCCATGGCTGAAGCAACCGAGCAGGGGCAAACGCTCGAAGATTTGCTCGACCATGCGGCCCTGGTAAGCGATGCAGACGAGTACGATGAGAATGTTCCTGTTTCGCTGATGACGCTGCACAGCGCCAAAGGCCTCGAGTTCGATGCCGTGTTCCTCGCGGGCCTCGAAGAGGGACTCCTGCCCCACGGCCGATCTCTAAACAGCCAGGCGGAACTCGAAGAAGAGCGGCGACTTTTCTACGTGGGACTGACGCGCGCCAAGCGGTCCCTTGTCCTTTCTCGTGCGATTTATCGCCGGAGCTACGGCGAAGAGCGATTGCGGGCTTCTCTTCCCTCGCGTTTTATTGCGGAGATCCCAGGCGACTTGATTGAAGCTGCGGCCGGATCCCAATCCGAGCCGGGCCAAACGCGCCGTTACGAGCCCGATCCCGAGTACTCGGGGGGCTACGCCTACCGCCAGCGCCGTCCGGCATATGGGCGCGCACGCTCCGCTCCGGCTCCGCGTAGTTCGAAGGATCCTCTCATTGGCACGCGCGTACGCCATTCCAAGTATGGCGTGGGCACGATTATCGAAATTGAAGGCGAAGGCGAAGAACGGAAATTGACGGTCAGCTTCCAGGACTACGGCCCCAAAAAATTGATCGAGCGCTACGCGAACTTGCAGCTCGCCTGACGCTGCTTCGCACAGTGACGCCTGGCGATTGACACAGTTGCATAGCACCCCCGCGCAAGTTAGAGTTTTCCTTCGGTCGCACGGGAAGGTGGCGCTTGGACCCACAGCTTTTCCGGACAAAGAGCATTGACCAGCTCATTCACAGCGCCGACCAACCCGAGCGTCGGCTAAATAAAACGCTGGGCTGGCTTAGCCTGACGGCTCTTGGCATCGGCGCCATCGTCGGCAGCGGAATTTTCGTTCTCACTGGAACTGCCGCGGCGGGCGAAACCGTGCAGTTCCCTTCTATCCTTAAGGCTCCCCTGCTAGAGGTGCTCCTACACGGGACGCACGCGCTCGGAGTTACGGGACGCCCCGGCGCGGGGCCCGGCATTGCGGTGTCCTTCTTCATCGTCGCGGTCGTGTGCGGCCTGGCGGGGCTGTCTTATGCGGAACTGGCTTCCATGATCCCGATTGCAGGCAGCGCTTATACCTACACGTATGCAACCCTGGGCGAGCTGATTGCCTGGATCATCGGATGGGACTTGATCCTCGAGTACGCCGTCTCGAACATGGCCGTAGCGGTCGGATTTTCGGCATACATGAACAGTCTCCTCGAATCCTTTGGCATTCACATTCCCGCCATTTTGAGCACGCCGGCCTATTCCCCCGAAACAGGATGGGCCCTGCATTTCAACATCATGGGCTTTGCCGTCGTGATGATCCTCACGGTTCTGCTCGTGGCGGGAATCAGAGAATCGGCGGGCGCCAATAACCTCATGGTTGGAATCAAGCTTCTGGCCATCGTCGTCTTCTGCATCGCCGCCAGCAAATACATCCAGCCGTCGAATTGGAAGCCTTTTTTTCCGAATCACACGCAGGGGGTGCTCACCGGAGGCGCCATCGTTTTCTTCACTTATATTGGATTCGATTCCGTCTCGACGGTGGCTGAAGAATGCAAGGATCCGAAGCGCGATCTTCCGATTGGAATCCTCGTCTCGCTTTTCGTCTGTTCTTTCCTTTACATCGCCGTTGCGCTTGTCCTGACGGGCATCCAGCGATGGAGCACTCTGGGCAACGCCGCGCCCGTGGCGCAAGCCCTCGAAGCGATTGGCCTGAACGGAGTGAATCGCTGGGTGACGGCCGGCGCGCTGATGGGCATGATTTCGTCCATCTTGGTGTTTCAGCTCGGCCAGGCGCGCATCTGGTTCGCCATGTCGCGCGACGGACTGCTCCCCGGCGCCTTCTCCCGGGTGCATCCGAAATTCCGCACACCCGACGTGGCCACGTGGGTCGCGGGCTTTTTCGTCGCCATCCCGGCCGGTATTTTCGACATCGGCACACTCGCCGATCTTTCGAACATCGGGACGCTCTTTGCCTTTATCCTGGTTTCGATCGCCGTGCTGATCCTGCGCAAGCGCCAGCCGGAACGCCCTCGCAGCTTTCGCGTTCCCTGGATGCCGTGGATCCCGCTGGCATCCGTCATCTGCTGTTTTATTCTGATGGCCAGCCTGACGGTCGAAAACTGGCTTCGTTTTTTTATTTGGCTGGCGATAGGATTGTGCATGTATTACTCGTATGGCCATAAGAACAGCGAATTGGCGACCGCAAAATTGGAAGCCGCAGCCGCTACGAATAGGGAGGCCCACTGATGCTTCGCCGGATGTGCGCTGCTCTCGTTCTGGTCCTGTTCATTCTTATTCTCAGCCTGCCATCCTCATTTGCGTGGGGAGAGAACGCGGAGCGGTTTATCACCGACAAGGCGGTGGACACGCTGCCTGCGGAAATGCGGCCTTTTTTTCAAGCCAATCGCCAGTTTCTCGTCCAGCATGTAACCGACCCCGAGGCGGAAGCAAAAACTCTCGATCAGCCCAACGACTTCATCCGCCTCGATCATTATGGGCAGTTTCCTTTCTCGGCGCTTCCGCACTCCTATACGGCCGCTCTCGCCAAATACACCCGGCGCACCATCGAGACATACGGAGTGCTTCCCTGGCAGATTGGAACCTACAGCAAGAAATTAACGGATGCGCTTGGTTCGCGCGACTGGACCGACGCTAAACAATCCGCGGCGTTGCTGGCTCACTACGTTGCCGCGGCCCATGATCCGTTCAACACCACGATCAACCACGACGGCTCCCTCTCCGATCAGCCGGGGGTGAACGAACGCTTCGGCACAGCGCTCGTGGATCGCTACCAACTGTTTTTCTTTGTAAAGCCGAATGATGCGACATTCATTCGCGATCCAACCGATTTCGCCTTCAACATGGCATCGAGCGCGCATTCCTGGCTCGAAAACATACTGCTGGCAGACAGGCGCGCCCATGAGGGCCTCTCGAGCTATGGCGACGCATATTACGACCGGTTCTACGCCCAAGCGGGAGCGGTGCTTATTCGCCAATTTTCCGATGCCGCGACCGACGTGGGCTCCTATTGGATGACGGCGTGGATCAATGCCGGCCGCCCGACGTTGCCATCCCAATGACTCCATGGCTTCTTTGACCCGCCAGCTCACGATCGTTGACGCTCTCCCTAAGGCGGAGCTTCATCTACACCTCGAAGGCTCGATTCGTCCGAAAACCGCCGTCGAACTGGCCGCGCGGCACGGAACGACGCTCATGCCCGAAGAAGTCGCGGCCCGCTACCGCTACTCCGACTTCGCCGGATTTATCGACACGTTCAAGTGGGTCACGTCTTTTCTGCGCGAGCCGGAAGACTATGCTCTCGTCACGCGGAAGTTGCTGGACGAACTGAAGCGGCAAAACGTCGTTTACGCCGAGATCACCCTCTCGGCGGGCGTGATGCTGCGACGCATGCAGAACGTCGAGGCAAATTTCGCCGCGATCCGGGAGACGGCTCGAAGCGTTCCCTTCAGCGGTCTTCGCACGGCTTGGATCTTCGACGCGGCGCGCCAGTTTGGGCCGGATTCCGCCATGGAAGTGGCACGCTGGGCGGCCAAGCTCCGCACTTCGGGAGTCGTTGCGTTCGGCATGGGGGGCGACGAAATCTCTTACCCTGCCGTGAACTTCCGTCCCGCGTTCGATTTTGCCCGCAACGAAGGACTGCGCATCGTATGCCACGCCGGCGAGATTGGCGGCCCGGAATCCGTGCGCGAGGCCATGGAACTGCTGGGCGCCGAACGCATCGGCCACGGCATCGCGGCGATGCGCGATCGGGCGCTGGCTGAAACGCTGGCGATTCGCCGTATCGTCCTGGAAATATGCCCCACGAGCAACTTGTGTACCAGCGCACTTACCAAACAAATTGGCAAGCCCAGCGCATCGCTGGCCGATCATCCTCTGGCTGACTTTATGACCCAAGGCATCCACGTGACGCTTTCGACGGACGATCCAGGGATGTTTCATACCGATTTGCTGACCGAGTATTCGCAAGCCGCGGCCTTGGGACTTTCGAATAAACAAATGTTCGAACTAGCGGAGGAAAGCTTCCATGCGGCTTTCTTGCCTCCCGCCGAAAAGCGCCCGCTTCTGGAAGATTTTCGCACGGCAGCGAGATTGGCCGGACTGCTATAATGTCGAGCCTCAGCCATGACGGAGAAATCTCTTTCAACACGGCGGAGAACACAAACATGAAGGCACACGTCTGGGTCATGCTGAAATCCACTGTCCTCGATCCCCAGGGGCAAACCATTCAACGGGCTCTCTCTTCGCTGGGCCACGAAAAAATCAGGGATGTTCGCCAAGGAAAATTTTTCGTTCTCCAGCTCGATGGCCTGAGCCGCGACGAAGCCACGGTCCAGGTGGAACATATTGCAAAGGACGTGCTCACCAATCCCGTCATCGAAGAATTCCGCTTCGAGATACTCGATTCGTGAGCTCCCCGCCATTCAGGCCTGATGGCGCAAGGGATTCTTGCCGTGCGCCTCACGCGATACCCGGGCACGCACTTTACATGCTTCTTCGCTTTTAGCAGAATCGCCATTGACGGAAGCGCTGAACTCGATTTTGGATCGCACAGCCTCCTCAAATCGCAGCCTCTGGTATGGCGCCTTTGCCGGATTCGCGGCTCTGCTCCTGGGCATCGGCTTAGGCCGCTTCGGGTATCCGCCCCTTATCCCAGTTCTCGTGCAGCAGCACTGGTTCAATGCTTCTCAAGCGGACTACCTGGCAGCCACCAACCTGGCTGGATATGTGATCGGCGCCTATCTCGCAGGAAAATTGCGATTAAGAATGCCTGCCGGTCAAACGATTCGCATCACCATGCTGGTTGCCGTTGCCAGCTTTATTGCCTGCGTACGCCCTTGGGGATTTAGCTGGTTTTTCTTCTGGCGGCTTGCCGTGGGGATTGCGGCCGGCTTTTTGATGGTGTTCGCACCACCCACGGTCCTGGCGCGTACGCCGGTTGAGCATCGCGGGCGCGTCGGCGGCATCATCTTCACAGGCGTCGGAACCGGGATCGCGCTCGCGGGGACTATCATTCCCATTCTGGCCCGCCGGGGACTTGCCGCGACATGGGCAAGCCTGGGAATTGCCGGACTCATCCTCGCCCTCGCCGCGTGGCCATACTGGAAGAAGAGCGCGGAAACCGATCTCGATCTCGCACGAATGGCATTTGCTGGCAGCGCGGGCGCCCGGCTTACTCGCCCGATTGTTGTGTTGATGGCAATTTATTGCGCCACCGCAATTGCCTTCGTGCCCCACACCGTCTTTTGGGTCGATTTCATCGCCCGAGGCCTTGGCCGCGGCCTGGCAAGCGGCGGACGTTTCTGGATTTTAATCGGATTCTCTGCCGCGGCCGGGCCGGTAATCACCGGGATTGCGGCAGACCGGTTTGGATTTCGCCGCGGCCTTCACTGGAGTCTCGTGGCGGAGGCGATCGCGGTCGGCCTCCCCGTTCTCTTCACCGGCCCGTGGTCTCTCGCGTTGTCCTCGATTGGTCTCGGATCGATGGCACTGGGCATTACTGCTCTGACGGCTGGCCGCGTGTCGGAACTCGTCCCCATCTCCGAACAGAAACAGGTGTGGGGATGGATGACAGTGGCATTTTCGATCGCATATGCCGGCAGCGCGTGGTTCTTGTCGTTTCTCTTCGCTCGAGTCGCCTCTTACAAGCTACTGTTCGGCATTGGCTGCGCTGTATTGATTCTAGGCGTGATCCTCAACACACTCACCTCTCATTCCGTTCCAGCCATTCGGCAAAATCCTGCTTAACGAACCGCGAGCCAGGCGCCGATTCTGCGTTCGAGAAATCGGGTGGCCAGGGGGATGATAAAATCACCACACTTACAGGCAGCGGTTGTTGCCGCCGTAATCGAATATGCTAACCTGATTGCCACTGACTGCCGCTCCTAGCATCCATTTTCGGTGCGGCCTTTGGGAGCGAATCCTCATGTGCGGAATTGTCGGATATATTGGGCCCAAGCGCGTAGTGCCCCTCATTCTCGACGGCCTTCGCCGCCTGGAATACCGTGGCTATGACTCGGCCGGCATTGCCGTGATTGGTACGGATGGAAAGCTCGCCATTCGCCGCGCCCCGGGCAAATTGCGCAATCTGGAGGAATCACTCCGCGCCACGCCGATGGAAGGCGTCTACGGCATCGGCCACACTCGCTGGGCTACCCATGGGCGTCCCACCGAAGAGAATGCCCATCCGCATCGCGACTGCGCGGGCGAAATCGTCGTCGTACACAATGGAATCATCGAAAATTATATCGAGCTGAAAAACGAACTCCTGGCGGAAGGCCACAAGTTCCAGACGGAAACCGATACTGAAATCATTGCCCACCTGCTCGAGAAATTCTCCAAGGATGCGCCGCTTGAAAAGGCCGTGCTCAAGGCCGTGAAGGTGATGGGCGGAGCCTATGCGCTGGTGGCTGTGTCGTCCAGGGATCCGAACAAAATCGTGGCCGCACGGATGGGCCCTCCCATCGTCGTCGGGCTTGGCGATCATGAATTTTTTGTGGCCAGCGACATACCGGCCATTCTTGCCCACACTCGAAGCGTCTTCTTCCTCGGCGACCGCGAAATCGCCATCCTGACGCCCGAGGGAGTCCGCCTGGTTGATTTTGAAAACAACGCGATCACCCGTTCCGCACAGCACATCGCCTGGGACCCCATCATGGCGGAAAAGGGCGGATTTAAGCATTTCATGCAGAAGGAAATTTTCGAACAGCCGCGCGCCGTCCGCGATACCCTTCTCGGCCGAATTTCCCAGGAAACCGGCAAGGTCTTTCTCGATGAGATGGACATCAGCGAGCAGGAATTCCGCAATTTTCACAATATCAAAATAGTCGCTTGCGGGACGAGTTGGCACGCGGGCCTGGCCGGGAAATTCATGATCGAGCAACTGGCGCACGTTCCAGTGGAGGTGGATTACGGGAGCGAATACCGCTATCGCGATCCCATTCTGGACAAGAACTGCTTGGTGATCGCGATCAGCCAGTCGGGCGAGACGGCGGATACCATCGCCGCCGAGCGCGAAGCGCGCCAGAAGAACGCAAAAGTGCTCGCCATCTGCAACGTGGTGGGAGCGATGCTGACTCGCGAAGCCAACGGCGCCATCTACACGCATGCCGGCCCCGAAATCGGAGTCGCATCGACAAAGGCCTTCACCGGACAGCTCACTGCGCTCCTGCTCACCGCGCTCTATCTCGCGCAAGTGCGGGGCAGGCTGACTCCCGCTGCATCCCAAAATCTGATGCAGGAACTGACGCGCATTCCGCACAAGATCGAGAATATTCTTCAGCGCGATTCGCACATCGAGGAACTCGCTCGCCAGTTTTTCCGCCACACTGATTTTCTCTATCTTGGACGCGGCATCCATTACCCCATCGCGCTGGAAGGCGCTCTCAAGCTCAAGGAAATTTCCTACATTCACGCCGAGGGATATCCCGCCGGTGAGATGAAGCATGGGCCCAACGCGCTCATCGATGAAAACTTGCCGGTGGTGCTGATCGCTACCCGCGACGAGTCCGACCCCGCGTCGATGCTTCGTTACGAAAAGACCATTTCCAATTTACAGGAAGTGAAAGCCCGCGACGGCATCGTGATTGCCGTCGTCACCGAAGGCGACCGCATGGCGAGAGAAACCGCCAACCACGTGATCGAAATTCCCGCGGCTCCCGATCTGATCGCGCCGATCCTTGAAATCGTTCCTCTGCAATTGCTCGCCTACCACATCGCCGTTCGTCGTGGATGCGATGTCGATCAGCCTCGCAACCTGGCGAAATCGGTCACCGTGGAATAATCGAATAAGGGTTTCCGCGCCTGGTACGGCTGTTTTAAAATCACCCCATGGATTTTCGGCAACTTTTTACGGCCTGGGCTGCATCCACGCGGCCCATAGTGTATTCGCTCACAATTGGGTTATTCCTTTTATCTCCCGTAGGCCGTGGGCGCGCTCAAGCTCCGGAATCCGGGCCGGCTCCTCTCGCGTCGGTTCAAGTCACCGGGTCCAGCAGGTTTTCTTCCGATCGGATTGCGGCTGCTGTGGGTCTGCATACGGGAGCAAGCGTCGACCGTCAAGACCTTCAAGTAACGGCGGACCATCTCGCAAAGCTTGGCCTCTTCGCAAGCGTGCAGTACCGCTATACGACGGCCGCGTCGGGTGTCGAAGTGGAATACCAAGTCACCGACGCGCCCGAGCTCCCGGTGACTTTCGACAATTTTCCCTGGTTCACCGACCAGGAGATGATCGAGGCAATCAAGAGCTCCGTTCCTCTGTTTGACGACATGGCTCCTTCCGGCGGCGCCATTTTGGAAGACATCTCATCGTCGCTCGAAAAGCTCCTGAGCACGAAGGGCGTGCACGCCTCCGTGTCTCACCTGCTGACGATCCGCGGCGCCGATTCGCAGCAGGTGCAGCAATTCAGCGTCGATGGCGCGGACCTGAACGTGGGGCGCATTGAGTTCTCCGATGCCCTTGCCAGTAGCGATCGCGGCGTTCAGGATCTTCTTTTAGATCTCATTGGCAAGCCGTTCTCGCGAAGCGCCATCGAGATCTTCGAACTGGAACAGGTTCGTCCCGTATATTTTTTGCGCGGATTTCTGCGCGTTCGATTCGGCGAGCCGCGCGCGCAGCTCGCCGATAGTTCCAAGACTTCCCCTCTGGGCCAAGTCCTCGTCGTTGCGCCCATCGATTCCGGTCCGGCATATACCTGGAACGGCGTGACATGGAAGGGCGACTACACGATTCCGCCGGACGCTCTGGACGATCTTGTGAAACTCAAGACGGGCGATCTAGCGGATGGCACAAAAATCGAGGGAGCATGGCAGGCCGTTCGCGGACTCTACGGCGAGCGCGGATATCTGGATGCGAAGGTCACCGTGGCGCCGACGTTTGACGACGCCGCGAAACGCGTCTCCTATGCGGTTTCCATCGACGAAGGGCCGCAGTACCATATGGGCAATCTTGTGCTTACGGGACTCTCGCTGGATGGCGAGCGCCGCATTCGCGCGGCATGGAAACTTTCGCCTGGCGCGATCTTCGACAAGAGCGTCTACGATGAGTTTCTCGACATCGGTATCAAGCAAGCGTTCACCGGGCTTCCTTATCACTACGACAAGATCGGCCGTTTCCTGCGAGAAGATGCAAAGGACTCGAAGGTCGACATACTCCTCGATTTCCAATAAATGAATCTGCGCTATACTGCATTCTCGTGAACACACCGGGGGCGAACCAGTTGGCCAGTGCAGCGCAAGTTCCAGCCGGAAAAGACGCTCCCCTGGAAAAACAGGAACGGCTCTTTACCGCTCTTCGGGGGATCGATTCCCTGCTCGTCGCGTTTTCGGGCGGCGCAGATTCCGCCTATTTGGCCTGGGCGGCTCACCATACGCTTGGCGAGCGATCACTCGCGATCACAGCGCTCTCCGCGAGTTTTTCTTTGCATGACCGCGAGCAGGCGGAGGCCTTCGTGCGCGCTTTCGGCGTGCGCCACGAATGGATCGAGACACGCGAATTCGACAATCCGCTGTACGTTGCCAACGGCGCGGATCGCTGTTACCACTGCAAAGACGAGCTCTTCGATCGCATGGAGTCGATCGCCGCACAGAGGCATTTCCGCGCCATTGCGTACGGCATCAACGCGGACGACACTCACGATTTTCGCCCGGGCCATCACGCCGCGCACGAGCACCGCGTCCTTACGCCGCTACTCGATGCCGCTCTTTGCAAAGACGAGATTCGATGGCTCTCGCGCCGCGTCGGATTGCCCACCTGGGACCGTCCCGCGTCCGCCTGTTTATCCTCGCGCATTCCCTACGGCACTCCTGTAACACCAGAGATTCTATCTCGCGTGGAGGGCGCTGAAGCAGTTCTGCGCGCACTCGGCTTCCGCCAATTCCGAGTCCGCGCTCATGGCCAACTGGCCCGCATTGAACTTGCCGCCGAGGACCTTTCCCGCGGCTTCGAAGCCGAAGTCGCAAAGGAAATTTCAGCTCGTTTGAAGGCTCTTGGTTTCGCTTTTGTAACCCTCGACCTCGAGGGCTATCGCCAGGGGTCGCTCAATTCCATCCTCACCAAGAAATGATCAACGACGCAGCTATTCCCCGGTGTTCGCAGATTCTTTCGCGATAGCAGCCTGTTGCGCAGCGTCGCGCGCGGCGACGATTGTCCCCACGTGGATACGCACCGTGTCGTCCACCTGACGCGCATATCCTCCAGCCAAAGTGATCGCTACAGGCACACGGCTGTGCCGGGCGTAATCGAACACCAAAGCGTCGCGCCGCCGCAGGCCTTCAATCGTCAGCTTCAGCCCTCCGAGCTGGTCGTCCCGATACGGGTCGGCGCCAGCCACATAGAAAAGAATCTCCGGCGAAAAATCCTGGAATGCCCGTCGCAGATGCTCGTTCAGGATGGCTAAATAGTCGTCATCACCGAGGCCGTCGGGCAGGTTGATATCCAGCGTCGAACGAGGCTTGTGATACGGATAATTATTTTCTTGATGAATCGACAGCGTGAAGATAGCGCTGTCTCCGCCAAAGATCTCCGCCGTCCCATTTCCCTGGTGCACATCGGTATCCACTACCATGGCGGTCTCGATGTCACGATCGAATTGAAGCCTGCGAATGGCGACGGCTACGTCGTGGATGGCGCAGAATCCTTCGCCATGGCCGGGATACGCGTGATGAAATCCACCTCCAATATTCGCAGCCCAGCCGTCCGAGAGCGCACGCTTCCCCGCCAGAATGGAGCCCCCCGCGGCCAGCCAGAATGCCTCCACCATTTCCTTCGAATAAGGCAGCTCCAGCCGTAGAAGCTCGGAGTGGCTCAATGAGCCCGTTTTGAGCTTGCGAACGTAATCGTGTGAATGAACGCGCAGGATATCCGCGTCCGCTGCGGGATCGGGCTTCAGAAAATCTTCGGGAGCGGCAATCCCGTCGGAAAGCAATTGGTCCCGCACCATGCGGTACTTCTGGGACGGAAAAACGTGTGCGCCGAGGTTCAAATCGTAGCGCTCGTGATAAACGAGTTTAAAGGGCAGCACGGCTTTCGCAGCCTACCGCGAAGTTTTTCCGAAGGCAACGTGATGTGCTGGTCAGAAAGATTCGCGCCATTTTGGGTCCAGCATCGCGGTCCCCATAAACGATAAACGAATCGAAATCGCGGAACGGGCCTCAAAATAGTGCTGGAAATCGACCGCCGACAGGATGCTATGATAAGCGTCGCTATTCACGAGGGCGCGGTCGCCAAGTGGTAAGGCAAAGGTCTGCAAAACCTTTATCGGCGGTTCGATTCCGCCCCGCGCCTCCATGTTTCTTCAAGCTGCCTTCGACTTACCCGCCAGAAGCTAGCAATCATTTCGTCTAGCAACTAAGTAGCTTTTTTCTTGACACTCTTCACGACGGAGTGTTACAAGCCGCGCAGAGTCGATGTGTGGTGGGATCAGTGCGCTGTAACAGATATTAGGATCATAAAATTGGGGGCTGAATGAAATACAGGGGGCTGGTATCTGAGGGGTCGTTCCGCGTCAAGCCGATCGTTCAACTGCTGGGTGCATTCCTCTTCTGTCTGCTGATTTGTGCTCCTGCCTTTTCACAAGCCAATCTGGGTCGTATTCTGGGGACTGTCACAGACGCAAGTGGCGCCGTCGTCGCAGGCGCTACGGTGACCGTTACCGACGTTCAAAGGGGTGTATCCAGAACATTGACCACGGACCAAGCCGGAGAGTATGTGGCTCCGGACTTGCTGCCCCGCACTTATTCGGTCCGAGTTGAGGCCAAAGGTTTTCAAGCGGTCGAGCACGCAGGCCTGCTATTGCAGGTCGGTAAAGACATCCGAATCGATCTTGCGCTTCAACCTGGCGAGCAATCGCAGACGGTGACAGTCACCGGGGAAGCGCCCATGGTGGAGACGACCAATGCCACCCTAGGTGGAACCCTTAGCAATCAAACGATCAATGACCTGCCTCTGATGATTTGATCGGTGCTTGCTTCGTGCCACAACCAAGGCCATTATCCGCAATCGCTTTGAACGTTACCGATCAAATATGATAAAAGGTGCCCTCGTGCCGCAGAAAGACCGCTTCCACCTGAACGAATGCCTGGCAGCTATGATCGCAGTGCTCTTCCTCTCCATCTTGACACCCGCTCAGATCGCTCCGCCGCGCACTCTAGATGAACTCAAACAGGAGACGCAAAAGCGGGTCGATGAGAATCTGGCTCCAGCCGGAGGAATGAAGTCCGAGGATGCGCGTGAGGCACTGTCCAACCTGCATAGCCTCGACCGGGACGAATGGGCTGCAGTATGGAGCGCCATCGCCGATCGGTATGACAAGCGCGCCAAGCAGGAGGAAGCCGCGGATAACAAGAAGGCCGCCCAAGAGGACTACAGAATGGCTTGGCGCTACTATTCCTTCGCCCGCTGGCCGATTCCCAACTCACCAGGCAAGGAGAAGGCGTATCAGAGCGCTCTGGCAGCCTTCCGCGACTACGCCCGTTTTCTCGATCCGCCCTTGGAAACGGTGCACATTCCCTTCGAAGGCAAGGAAATCGTTGGATACCTCCGGCTGCCAAAAGGGGTGCGGCCCGCGCCGATGGTACTCACGATTAGCGCGCTCGATTCACGCAAAGAAGATGGCGTGCAAGGCGAAGATGCCGCATTCATTCGCAAAGGAATCGGTTTTTTTGCCGTTGACGAACCCGGCACGGGACAGGCTCCCATCACGGCGGATGTGGGAGCCGAACGGATGTTTTCACGCATTCTCGACTACCTTGCCACGCGACCAGAAGTGGATAGCCATCGAATCGTGGTTCGGGGCGTGAGTTGGAGCGGATACTGGGCTGCCAAACTCGCCTATGTGGAAAAGGACCGTATTCGCGGCGCGGTAGTCCAGGGTGGTCCCGTGGATGATTACTTCAGCGCTGAATGGCAGAGGCCTGGACTCGGCACCCGAGAATATTTGTTTGACTTGTTCCCCGCCCGCGCCTCTGTGTACGGCGTCAAGACGCTCGACGAATTTCTGGCCTTTGGCCCGCGAATGTCGTTGAAGGGCGAGGGGTTCCTGGGAAAGCCCTCCGCACCGATGCTGATCATCAACGGCGAGAAGGATACGCAGGTGCCGATCGCGGACCTTTATACCTTGCTGCACTCGGGCGGAACGCCTAAGGAGGCGTGGGTGAATCCCAACGGTGGACACACCGGACGATCGGCCGATTGGCCCAATTCCCGGATCTCCGCCGAAATCGTCCTTCCCTGGATCGAAGCTCGGCTTGAATCCCCCACAGAGAAAAAAAACGCTCCAACCGCCAGTTCAGGTAGCTGAGACCAGAGGCAAACCATGAAGCGATCAATCGCTAATGTCATTCGACGAATCCTCACCAACGTTGCGGTAGTCGCGATTGCATCGTTGATGCTCGCTTCCTTCAGCCGAGCAGATGACATTCCCAAAGGGTGGGAAGCCAGCAATATGAAGGCGATTGGGTATAGCGGCCTGGATGGCCACGGCGGCGCGTTTAAAATGGCGATCAAGCATGCTGGCGATCACTGGTACCTATACATGGGGAACTTCTGGAGCCATGGATGGGACATCGTCGATGTTACCGATCCGAGCAATCCAAAGTTCGTAAAATTCATCCAGGGACCGGAGGATAGCTCGGAAGGCCAAGTGGACCTTCACGGCAACATCCTGATTACCGCACTCCAAAACAGGGCTGGCTATAAGAACCCGAACAAACCCATACACGAGGGCGTAATCATTTGGGACATCAGCGATCCGGTGAACCCGAAGCAGCTCTCGGTATGGAAGACGGGAGCCACCGGCACGCATCGTGATGGCTATCCCGGAGGAAAGTATGTGAACTTGTCGGCGGGCATGCCCGGATACAAAGGACAGATCCTCGTGTTCCTCGACATCAGCGATCCGGCACATCCCAAGGAGGCTGGGCGCTGGTGGATGACGGGACAGAAAGAAGGCGAGCCGCCGATCCCGCCGATGTATGGGCTACATGGCCCCGCTTTCATCGATGGGAATCTTGCGTATTTGGGCTATAGCCCGGCCATGGTGATTCTCGACATCAGCGACATCTCAAAACCGAAGCTAGTCGGCCAGCTCACCGTCAGTCCGCCGTTCGGCACGAACATTCCCGTGCATGACGCGATGAAGATCCCCGGCCGGCCGCTTGTCTTTGCGCACGCGGAAGGCACTGGAGGAGCCGATACGCCGGACGGGCCGCGCGCATGCACCGGCGCGCTTTTCCTTTCTGGTTTGATCGATGTCCAGGACCCGACCAAGCCCAAACTAATCTCCACGCTTCCAACCCCCGTGCCGCCGCAGGACGTCCCTTACACGGACTTCTGCGACAAGGGCGGCCGGTTCGGTCCACACAATACCAATATCCTTCAGCACAATCCGGATGTTGAAAAGCAGGCCAACCTGATCTATCTCACTTATTTCAACGCTGGTCTGCGAGTCTTCAACATCACGGACGCTCGCCTGCCCAAGGAAGTAGGCTGGTTTATTCCTCCAACTCCGACTAAGAGATACGGTCCGCTTCCCTACGATAAGCTCGTAAGCCAGACCGAGGACGTGCTGGTCGACACACGCGGGAATATCTACATCACCGGCAAAAACTGGGGCTTATTCGTGCTTCGTTATACGGGAAAAGGCGAACCAGCGCCGACAGACCACTAACCGTGCGTCGCTAACGGGCGATATTCGTGAGCTACATCGCTAGAAGTAAGCACGAGAATTGTGATATAGAGAGACCGCCGTTTTAAACCACCGACAGCCTACTGGAGGCATCATGCGGGCGAAATCCAGAATCATGGGAAACAAAAGCTTACTTGCACATCGATGGGCCCTTGTCGTTCTTCTGCTGTCTTTCGGAATAATTGTGTGCGCAGGCGAGGCACTGGCGCAGTCGCAAGCAGAAGCAAGCAATATGGAACGGGTCGGCTACAACGACCTACAGGGGCGCAGCGCGTATCAGCCCACCATTCATAAACAGGGCGACCGCTGGATCGCCTACATAGGTCATCACGGCGGCTCGGCGCTGAATCCTCTGACCGGAAAAGTGGAGAACAATGGCACGTCGATCCTTGACGTTACCGATCCCACGCACCCGAAGTATCTCGTACATATTCCCGGCGAGGCCGGCAAGGCCGGGGCGGGCGACTCCGGCGGAGCGCAGATGGTCCGCGTCTGCGACGGGAGCGAGCTGCCGCATGCCGACAAGAGCAAAGTGTATATGTTGCGCACTTTTGGCAATTCCGCACAGGAAATATGGGACGTAACAAATCCCGCGGATCCCAGCCGCCTGACGGTTGTCCTGAGCGGTCTCAAGGACGCGCACAAGAACTGGTGGGAGTGCGACACGGGAATCGCCTACCTCGTCGCGGGCGATCCTCAATGGCGGGTACGGCGCATGATGAAGATCTACGACTTGAGCAATCCGGAGAAGCCCGTCTTTATTCGTGACTTCGGCCTGCCAGGCCAACAGCCCGGGTCGACGGGTCCCCTGGTGGTCAGCGATCTTCACGGTCCGATCTCCACCGGGCCGCAGGGCAACCGCGTCTATATGGCTTATGGTCCCGGCGGGCACGGCGTCGTTCAAATCCTCGATCGCGACAAGCTTCTCAACGGTCCTAAAGAGCCGACCGAGGCGAATCTGCTCTATCCGCAAATCGCCCGGATCGATTTGCCCCCGACCGAAGGCGCGCACACGGCTTATCCGCTGCTCGGCATGGATGTCGCCGAGTTCGACAAGGATAAGCAAGGCAAACCACAAGACTTTCTTATTGTGCCCGGCGAAGAGCTATCCACCGAGTGCCAGGGACCAAGACAGTTCGTGCATATTTTCAACATCACCGACGAGGCGCATCCCCTCGGCATTTCCACATGGACGGTTCCCGAGGCAAGCGGCAACTTTTGCAGCAAGGGCGGCCGATTCGGCTCGCATTCCGTCAACGAAAACTTTACGCCCATCTATTACAAGCGCATGGTGTTCGTATCCTTTTTCAATGCTGGCGTGCGCGCTCTCGATATTCGCGATCCCTTCCATCCGAAGGAAGTGGGTTATTACATCCCCGCCATTACCGACAAGACGTCCAAGCGCTGCGTTGGCACCGGCGCCGATCAGCGCTGCAAAGTGGTGATCCAGGTGAACAACGTCGAAGTGGACGACCGAGGCTATATCTACATCGTCGATCGCGCGAACACTGGCTTGGACATCCTGCAACTCACCGGGCCGGCACGCGAAATCGCGAACCTGCCCTGAGCGTTGTTCCGAAGAAGAGAGGCCGTAGACAATTCCGGTCCTCTCTTCCATCGCCCTGCGGTACTCGGCGCACGGGCGTTTTGCGACGCTTGCCGTGACGCCATGAATCTCGCTTTTTTCGGCTGTTGGATTCTCTCGAAAACCGGGCTTCGAAAGCAAAACAGGACCCGCCCACGCACAACCGGATTCCGCACTCGCTCTGTCAGTTATCTCTGTGACTTCTCCGCCCTTCTTTGTATTCTGTGCGTTCGGTCCTTTTTCCGAACCCTATGAAGATTCATCTCAACTGGCGCCTGGTGTTCCTGGTCCTGCTTCTGGCAGTGCTCGGAATTCGCGAGGTGGCGCTTGAACTCCGGCCCTCGCTCCTGCGTCCAGGGCTGCACCTGTTTGCCTATGTGGGCAACACAGGCGATGGCACGCTCACAGCCATCGACCTGGTAAAACTCTCACCGGCGGCCACGATACCGGTTGGTCCCGGTCCGACCGGCATTCGCGCGCACCCTTTTCGTCCCGAGATTTGGGGGCTCAGTTCGGCGGGCGGCTATGCGTGGGTGCTTGACGTAAAGTCGAATAAGGTAGTAGCGCGCATTCCTGTCGGGGCCGAGCCGTATGCGCTGGATTTTTCGCCCGATGGCACCCGGGCCTACGTGGCTGCGTCTGGATCGAATACGGTGGTCGCCATCGAGTGCGACACGCGCAAGGTCGTAGCCCGAGGCCGCGCCGGGCACCGGCCCTGGATTGCTCGCGCCTCGCCGAACGGAAAATTGCTGCTCGTTTCGAACCGCGCTGACTCGACCGTGTCTCTCCTCGACGCCTCGTCCCTTGCCTCCCTGGGCACGGTGGCTGTCGCGCCGCACCCCGAACATATCGCCATTCTGCCCGACAGTTCGAAGGCGTTTGTCACCTCCGGTACTTCGGATCAGATTTCCGTGCTGGACTTGAACCGGAAGGAATTGCTGGCAAACCTCGCGGTGGGCGGAACCCCGGACGACCTGATTATGAAGCCCGATGGCGGCGAGCTTTACATACCCTCGAGCAATTCGCACGGTCTGATCATCCTGAATACGGCGACCAACGAAGTGAACGATTTCATCCTACTCGGGATGGCGCCGTCGGCTGGCGCACTTACGGCCGATGCCCAGACACTTTACATTTCCGATTCCGCGGGCGGCCATGTGGTGCCCGTCGCGATTGGTGTCCGCCAAAGCGGAGCTCCCATCACGGTCGGGCAGTCGCCGAGCACTTGCCATCTTACCCCTGGCGAAGACATGCTGCTGGTCGTCGATACCGCATCGAACGATCTCGCCGTGATCCGGGCAAAGACGGCCAGCCTCATCACTTTGATTCCCGTCGGCTCTCGCCCGCGCGATCTCGCGGTAAAAATATTTTGACGGTCGAAGAAAATCGCCGCCACGCTAGTTCACCGTCAGGCTCAGCGCAATCTGAGCGCTGGTGTTGGCGTCCGTGCCGGTCACCGTCAATGCGTAAGTTCCGGATGGAGTTCCCGGACTGGCGTTGCTATTCGCCCCATTACCGCTGTTGGAGCACGCGGCCATCCCCCACGCGAAAACGATCAGCAGGACTGCGGCCAGCACAAATCTTCCCGCCCCGGCCAACCCCGTAGCGCAGGCTCCCGATACTCGGCCACGCCATCCCACGGCCCATGTCGCAATCCACGCAAGCATGGCGAATGCGGCGACTGCCAAGAACAGCCTATGTGCCGGTGGCGCACCGCTTGTGGAACCTTTGATTAGCCATGTGGTTGATCCTGCCACGGTCGGCACGGTTACACTGAATTGCGATGGCACTGTAATCGTTGACGGTACCGTGCACGTGCTCGTGGTTGGTGCCCCGGAACACGACAGCGAAACCGTTCCCTTGTACCCGGTCGGCGAATTGACAACGATTGAATAAGCCGCGGTCTGCCCGGCAGTAAGCGTCATGGAAGCAGATCCCGTTGCGGGTGGTTCGAAGCAGAAGTCGCCCGTGGCCGTGCCCGTGAGAGCAACGCTTTGCGGGCTGCCGGGGGCGTTATCGTTCAGCATCAGCGTTGTGCTTCTGGCCGCCGAGCCATTCGTGCATGCGGGGCTAAACGCCAGCTGAATCGTGCAGGTCCCACCTGGGGGCGTCCTTGTTGCCCGACAAGTGTTCGTCCCGATGGTGAAGTCGATCCCCGTCACGGCAATGCTGCTGAAGGCGAGGGCTCCAGTGCCGTTGTTCGTAACCGTGATCGTCTCGGGCGGGCTTGCCGTGCCTGCCAACTGGCCGCCGAAGTTCAGGTTTGCCGGTGAGACCGATACGCCCGCCTGCGTAGCGCTGCCCGATAGCGGAATCGTTTGCGGGCTGCCCGCCGCGTTGTCCGCAATGGTGACAGACGCTGAACGCGCCATCGTGGCATTGGGCGTCGGATCGAATGTCGCGTTGAGCGTACAGTTCGCTCCGGCCTTTAAGCTGGGAGGGCAATTGTTCGTTTCGATAAAGTCGGCTGCATTCGTGCCCGTCATACTGATTCGATCGATCGAAAGCGAAGCGCTGCTGGTGTTCAACAGGGTGACAGTCTGGCCCGCGCTGGAGATTCCCACGCTCTGTGCCGAAAAGCTCAAGCTTCCCGGCGAAATCTGAATCGTTGGCAGGGCGGTTGCCGTTCCGCTGATCGCCACCACCTGTGGGCTGCCGGCGGCATTGTCAGCAATAGTAAGGGTGGCGCTCTTGGCTCCCGCAGTGTCTCCCGACTGCGGCGCGAATTGAACGCTCATCATGCAACTGGCGCCGACGGCCACAGTCCCCGCGCCAGAGGGACACGGAATGCTCCCCGAGCCAACCAGCTTGAAGTCGGATGCATTGGTTCCCGTGATTCCGATGCTGGCCACATTCAGGACAACGCTGCCATTGTTCAAAAGCGTTGCCGATTGAGTGCCGCTCGCGCTTCCCAATTCGATTTCTCCAAACGCCAAATTACCAGGGGTAACGCTGGCGACGGGCGCCGGCGCAGTTCCGATTCCAGTGAGCGTCACAACTTGCACGGCACTGGCTAATCCTCCCGAATTATCGCTGATATTGATTTGGGCGCTGAACGATCCGATGGCATTGGGTTCAAACACCACACCGACGGCGCAACTTTGTCCGGGCGGGAGACTCGCACCACAGGTGATATCTTTACCGCTCAGGAAAAATTGAGCTTCGTCCGTCCCGGTCTCCGTGGGACTGCCCATGGACAGCGTGTCATTGCCCGTGTTCGTGACCGTGATGGTCTGGCTAAGGCTGGCTGTATTCCGCGGCTGGCTGCCAAAATTGAGAGTAGTGGCCGACAAAGAAGCGAACGGCCCTTCCCCTTCGCCCGTCAGTTCGAGAACCTGCGGGTTGCCTGGAGCGTTGTCCGTGAGACTTACAACCGCTCCCTCGGGCCCCGCAATAGACGGAACAAAATTCACTTCGAAGGAGCATTCTCCATTGGGAGGGATTATCTGTCCCTGGCAGGCGGCGCCTCCGATCAGCGAGAAATCCTGGCTATTTGGACCGGTCAGAACGACGTCGGAAACGTTCAGCGACGTCTCGCCGCCGTTGTGGACAGCCACCAACTGCGGAGCGTTCTGGCCGCCGAGCGGCTGAGCAGGAAAAACTACCCTGCTTACGTTGAAATATACACTCGGTTGCAAGGTTGCGCTTTCCTGAAGAGCCACCAAGAATGCATCTCCCGCCGGAGGAGATTCCTGGCAGCTTGCGCATATTGGCTGAAACCCGTTCATCACGCCCGCCGTGCTGATCGCCGTCGGAAAATCAGCGGCCGTGACCTGCCCGGCGACGTACACATCGCCTGACCGATCGGCGGCAACCGCGCTGGCCGCCGCATTTACGGTCATGCCAGGCGGCGCGGTGCCTCCAAGCGGCGTCGCATAAATCAGTGATGATATGCCCGCCATGGTAGGGTCGAGCTTCACCACAAATGCGTCGCCGCTTCCGTTGAATGGCTGCAGATTGTCATGCCACGGAAAATCCCACGAGCTTGTCGTCCCGGCTACGTAGACCGCATTAAAGGCCGCTACGGCCACTCCCTGTGCCGTATCGCTGGCCGATCCGCCAAGGTAAGTTGAATAAGCCAAGTACGTCATGCCTGTCCCCGGATTCTGAGCGACCGCTGCGAGAAACGCGTTGGCCGTCGCGTTCGCATGCAGGCTCGGCTGGAATGCAGCGTTTGTTCCATTCGTCGGGAAATTGGGTGACTGCGTCGTCCCCGCTACATACGCGATGGGTGGAACGGAGTTGTCCACGGCCACCGCAAGCGCCTCATCCGCTCCGGAGCCGCCGAGCAGCGTTGCGTAGACCACGTCCGCCGCCCCTTGCCCGGCTGGCAATATCTTCATCAGAAACGCGTCTGTCGGATCGCCTCCATAAGCTGCCTGGAAGGCATTCTTCGTAGGAAAACTGTTCTCGGCATTCGAGCTGAAACCGGCGACGTACACGCTGCGCGAGGCGTCCACCGTGATTCCTCCGACGCCCACTTGCGCGTTCGCGTTTGTTCCCAGATAGGAGCAGTAGGTCAGGCTCGGCACGTTACTTGGATTGAGGACCGCCAAGAAGCCGTCGGACGTTCTTCCCGTGAAGGTTGTTTGAAACGCACCCGTTGTGACAGGCAGATCCGTCGAACTCGTATCCGACGCGACGTAGATGTTATCCGCCGAATCTAGGGCTATTCCTCCCTCGCCATATTGCGATTCGGCCCCGTTCCCGCCGAACAGCGTGGAGAACAGCAACTTCGTACCAGTGAGGTCGATCTCGCTCACGGTCGTGTCGTTCAGCCCACTGGTCAATACGCTGCCGTCCGTCACCGGAAAATCAAGCGAAGACGTGGTGCCCGTGATCGCCACATTGCCGGAAGCGTCTACCGCGAGGAGAGCGCCTGACTGGCCGGCGCTCCCCCCTAAGAATGTAAGGTAAATGAGCGAATTCGCGCCGCTGACGTGCGGATCAATCTTGGCAATAAAAAACTCCGATGGCGTTCCGCTTTCGCCGCCGGTCCCGCCTCCCGACTCGATCCCCGGGCCCAGCGTCCCAGTTGCTGGTTCAGGGAACGCCGCTGGCACCGTCGTTGTGCCGCAGATGTACACGTTTCCCGACCCGTCGAGTGCTAGGCTATTGGCGGTTTCGCTCCCCGTGCCGCCAAGAAACGTCGCATACGTAACGGAAATCGATGGGTCGATCACCAGCGTCTCATGTCTATTGTATGGTCCGACGCGAAACCCCACGGAGCCATCCGTTTCGAGCACATAATCGCCGTCCACCCACTTCCGCTTTGATTGTCCGACCGCGATGATTTTTGGTCCGCCCGCTGACGGCGGCTTCGGCGGGACGAATTCCTCATAAATTCTGGGCTTCTTCATTCGCATTTCGCTGGCGCCAAGCCGCAGAACCAGATCGCCGTTACTGGCGATCCGCGAGTCGCCGGCTGAAAGATCGAGTCGCAACTTTGCAGGGTCGGCTCCAGGAGCGAGACGCAAGTCATATTCGGCACCGTCGCCGGTTCCATAAATTGTCACGTCCAATCCAGGCAAAGCGTTTTGCGCCTGAGCCTCTGCAAAATGCGGCACCTTCACGCGCCATCTATGAGGATTGTTTCCAATGAAATAGTTGCTCTCCCCGCGCAGATTTTCCTCTCCGTGCCATGCAAATTCCGCGCTGCGATTGCCTTCTCGAGAAGTCTTTTTCATGCGCGGTCGAGTCTGCCTTCGTCGCGACCGCGGCCGTGGTCGCGAATGCTCTCGCGTTCTATGGCGAGAACGAGCGGATTTCGGCCGAGAACGCCGATTCCTGGTGGCAATCCTGGCGCCGATTTCCATCACGCGCATTCTTACGAATTCATTCGCAGGACTGGCATGCGTGCTGGCACGAGGAACGGCCACGGCAATTTCTTTGCGTGCGAGAAGAATCATTACTCCTTGCCCACGGCCTACATACTGCACGTTTGCGCCCGCATCGCCCACATTCGGCTCGAACGCCACAGGAATCGAAATTTGAGCTGAATTCGCGCCAATTGCTGGCGTCGCCTGGCGCATCCTGGCTTGCGGTGTCGGCGTGAGACCAACAGCATTGAATAAAAATGGAACGGGGCGAGGAAGCTGCTGCACTGGCGAGCTGGTGGAGACAATTCTACTGGTCCATTTCGCGTCCGGGCTTCCTGGGCGATTCCGCCCGGCGCGGAGCGCCAATGGCGAACGGTGAAGCCGGCCCGAATTCGCGAGTGATAGACCGATACCTGCGGCGAGCACAAGAAGGCGGATGAGGTATTGCTTGCTGCTCATTTTAGGCCCTCCTCCAGAACGAGAAAGGCTTCTCGTCACCGGGTTGGGCGGCTCGAATATTTCTGAGCCGTTTTCTTTTAGTAGTTTTGAATCTCGATCATCCCCGGACAGGGGACGCGCAGACTATCTCGCCATTGATTATAAATGTCAATACTTCGTATCGCATGATAATCGTCAGGGACAGCGTGCATAGCGAGAAGTTAGGGCTTATAGCCTGCGCCTGCGGAAAATCGTCGGCAGCGGTCTCGTATTCGAAGTTATGGAGCTGGGCCAAGCCGTGGAGAAACGGCTTCTGCGCCGCAGCCGTCCCGGAATTGGCGAATGAGGGTTGGCTGGCCTGTTGCTGCTCCTGCGCGTGAAGAAGTGTCGTCAAACCCATAAAAAGAATGACTGAGAACACCAGCCGCATTCTCCAATGGGACTCAGGGCGCCGAGTCTTGCAATGGGGACGTGTCATCTCTGGGAAGCTTGGGAACGTCGCGTCGGAGTCCCGGTCCGAGAAAACTCTTGAAGCGTGTGAGTGCCTCGGCCATTGGATACACATGCACAATCTTTCCGTCGGGAATCGAAATAACGTACACGTCAAAATAGCCCCAGTCGTTTCCGCATTGTGGGGTGGTCGGAATCTCCGCGACTAGAAGCACATACCTTGACTCCTCTTTCCATCCCAGACCGCCCACGTTCACTGATTCACTGCATTCAACGCCGCGATGCCGAGCTGCAAAGTCCCTCCGGATCATGGCCCTGGGATCTGGTGCCTCCGGAAGACCCTTACCCGGAACAGCTTTAATATACGCAGTTGTTGGCCCTGAGGCACCAAAACTGGACGTCACGATTAGTCCACGGGAATCTGCAGACCAGAGCACCTCTTGATCATGGCTAGCCGGAAAACTGCCGACCGTGCGACCAGCTATCTGGAACTCCGCCCCATCACCATGTACGACGAGAATTACAGATCGATTCGGAGAGGGAATCTTCAGTAATCGCTGTCCTCTATCTACAGCTTGGAAACATAGATAAATGGAGGATTTCGAATACAAGCCGGGTTGACCGCCCTCCGGACAACCCGCCGATGTTTGTGGTAGGCGACCGTGAAAGCCTGACAACGCCAGCAGAAGCCATAAAAAATACATTGAGTTCAACCTCTCAGGATCATGTGCCAGGACATTTGACCGAGCCAACGGGAATTAGCGACACTCTGCCGGTTATCGGCACTCTCCCCACTTTGTTGGCCTGTTGCATCGTCGATGCTCGGTCGGGTGAAGAGATCAGCTATGGCACCATCGTTTTCTCTTTCGAGGTCAATCCTTCAAAATCCCCACGCAACCGATCTCCGAATACAGTGCCCCACGCTTTCTCTAAATCGAGGGGACTAAAACGCTTGAGAATGCGGCCGTCAGATGCCGAAACCAGATATCCCCCAAAATACCCTGCTTGCTCACATATACCCTCCGGCGGTACTTCGGCCACTAGGATCAATTGACTTGAATCATTTACCCATTTGAGACCGGCAACGTTGGGGTCATCCCCGACATCTTTCCCGTGATTGTAAAAGACACATTTATGGTTGCGATTAAAATCTTCCTGGAGGGCTGGATTAACATCAGGAAGGCGCCTGACAATCTTATCTTCGACGCGATAAAGTTCGGTCACAAATCCGGCTATATTGCCGTCTCCCCATGTTATGTAGAAAGCATTACTGCTAGGCGCCCATGACAACTCCGCCGGATATTGCAAATATGATGCTTTGGCGCCCAGTGAGAATTTCGAGTCGCCGATTTCCAACCACCACTCCTCTCCTACTACGTGTATTACTTTTTTATGATCAGGTGAGCGAATTAACAGGTTTCGGGTGTCGGTTGGGGCTGTTCCTTTCATACTGGTACAAAGGTCGACCGCCTCAGTTGACCACAGGCCAGTTCCGACCTGACCAGTACACTGGGTTTCCTGCTGTGCCGCAGCCGCCCCGGAATTGGCGAACGAGAGTTGGCCGGCGTTAATTAGTTGTGGCACTCGCGCGTAAAGAAGTGTCGTCAAACCCATAAAAAGAATGACTGAGAACACCAGCCGTATTCTCCAATGGGACTCAGGGTGCCGAGTCTTGCAACGGGGACGTGTCATCTCAGGGAAGCTTGGGAACTTCGCGTCGGAGTCCCGGTCCGAGAAAACTCTTGAAGCGTGTGAGTGCCTGGGCCATTGGATACACATGCACAATCTTTCCGTCGGGAATCGAAATAACGTACACGTCAAAATAGCCCCAGTCGTTTCCGCATTGTGGAGTCGGCGGAATCTGGGCCACAAAGAGAGCTTTCTTTGAATCATGCGTCCATCCCAGGCCACCCATATTCGCATCGTCACTACATTCCCGCTTAGGATGGCGAGCAGCGAAACTACGCTGAATCATTGGCGTTACAGCAGGAATATCGGGCCTTGCCTTCTGATCGACGTATCCGACACCTGCGCTCGTCGGGCCAGAAGCACCAAAAGAGATCGTCGTAATAACAGCTCGGGAATCAGGAGACCAGATGATTTCTTCGTCAACTGGCACTGTGAAATGCCCCCCAACTGCTTGCCCCCGCACGTAGAACTGCCCCTCGGTCCCATTAACAGAAAATCGTACGCTTCGATTCGGAGAGAGGATGTCCAAAAGGCGCCGTCCCGTATCCGGATTTTGGAAACACAGCTGAATCGAATATTTCGAATACTGACCGGCCTGCCCATTTTTCGGACAATCCGCGGGTCCCAATGGCAGCGGGAGATTATGGGAGCTTGTCAACGCCAGCAGAATCCATAACAGGTACATTGAGTTCAACCCCTCCAGATCATGTGCCAGGGCATTTGACCGCGTCAACGAGGCCGCTTTCGGTGTCATCCTCATACCTGGTGAAGAGCCTCTTGGTTGTCGTGTTCTGCTCAGATCGGCTCTATATCTAATTTCGGCTCGAAAACGTGGTTATCCCGGCGGCCACGCGAAATTCTCCTCTCCGAGCGCCACATCCAGCATGCCCTCGACAGGCAGCACATCCAGCGGCAGACCACCCTTCCACAGCGCGACGCTTAGCAGCAACTCGCGTCTGCCCCGCAAATCGAACAGCTCGCGCGCGAGGCTTACCTCTAAAATTTTAGCGTACGCAGTCGACACCACCGTCTGCGGATACAACAAGCAGACACCACCCTGTTCCAGAATGCACCCCTCAAGTTTTCCGTTTTCGATCCGCAGCGAGATACGCGTCTCCCTCGAATCCCAAATCGACAACCGCAACTGAAACGATGGCATGTCGGCAATCACTTCCGGGATCGGATCCACGCGCAAATAAAAATGATCCCGTCCAAAACCATAATGCAGATCGTCTAATACGTAGGCCCGGCCATGGATGGCGCTGGTTCGCCGATCGGCCGCGTAGAGCCCGGCTCCAAGCCACTCAAAGTAGTTGCTTTCGCGTCCATCGACCTTGACTGCCAGGTACGCCATCGGCGCATCACGCCGCGCGCGTTCCTGAGCTCGCTTGACGGGGTGTGCAAGAACATCCGGCGCCTGATCACCGATGGCATGGTAGACCGCCGTCAAATGTTTTCGGTAGAGCGCATCAAATTCCGCATCGTTTGCCGATCCGTGTTCGGGACCGTACCACCACGTCCAATCGCTTCCTTCCGCTGCCAGAAGCGATTCATAGCTCCGCTTTTTGCGTTGCAGCCAATCCGCGTCCTCCGACGAAGCTCCGGAATTGTGCCGCTCCACCGCCCGCTCGTAGGCTTCCCGGGCATCGCGCAGCAAATCCCAGGCGCGAACATCCTCGGCATGGCCAATCCAAACGTCAAAATTCGCATTGATCCATGACGCCGGGAAGATCCCTTGCAGGCGCGGCTGATCCCGCACCGCCTCCATCGCTTCGTTCGCCGTGAGCGCACGGATTCCCGGGTCTTGCGCGAGCCGCCGATAGAAACGCCGCAGAAAGTCTCGCCCGTTTCCCGGATAGTATTCCCACGCGTTTTCGCCATCCAGAATCACGCTTACCGTCGCCGTGCGGCCAGACGGTTCGCGGTCCCCGACCGCGCGAATTCTTCGGTGCAAATCCTCCGCCGCCGCTTCCGCTGCCATCCGGCTATAAACGAATCCAACCAGATCGGACAAATAGTGGTCGCGAAAGAATCCGCTGATCTGTTTGTCACCCCGCGTGAGCAACCACGGAGTATAGAGATCGGGGCCGTTCTCGGGATATCCCGCCGCATCGCGCCAAAAGCCGATATTCTGCGTGCGCCCGAGCACTCCCTCATCGGTGGCGAACCATTTGAACCCCAGATCCATGGCGATTTCGAGCGATTGATTGGACACAGAGCCCTCGGATGGCCACAACCCCGCCGGCGGAATGCCGAAGACCCACTCGTGAAATTTCCGCGCCCTCACGAGCTGCTCGCGAGCATCCTCGGGACGTTGAAAGGGAGGGTGCGGCAGCGGCGTGTGCGGGCTGGAAACCCGCGCGATTTCGGTGTCGCAGAGCAGCGGCAGGATGGGATGGTAATACGGCGTGGTCGAAATCTCGATTTGTCCACGAGCCGCGGCCCGCCGATACTCCGGCAGCACTGCGGCAAGTAGTTCGCGCTGCTTCGCGAGCAAGACTCTCTTGTCTTCCTCGGTAAAGCCCGAGCCTTTGTCGGAAAGCGCGCGGATGGCAACGTCTTTCTCCAGATATTCTTCATCCATCCAAGCCAGCTGAGAGAGCACCTGCAAATCGCGCCACTCCCGGGGGCTGAAGTACGCCACGCACGCTTCCGCGCCGCCGGACCGAACCTGCGATTGCAACTCGGCAAACCGTGGCCAACGGCTCACGAGCCGCTCGTTCACCTGGAATGCCCGTTCGAGAGCTTCCCGCTTCTGCTCGGGCGTCAGTGATTCCGCGGCTGCAAACGCAATCTCGAACCACGGCTCCTTAAATTGCCCTCTGGCATATTCCTCAATCTGCTCCGCGAGCAGTGGCACAAAATTGAAGGTGGCGTGTACCGTGGGATATTCTTCCAGCACTTTGACCATCCCCCAGTAATCCTTCAGAGCGTGCAGCCGTGTCCACGGCAACACATATTGGCCCGTCACCGGATCGCGGTATTGAGGCTGGTGCATATGCCAGATGATTACCAGATTGACTTGGTTCACCCCTGCCTCTCCCGTGGTATCCGCCGCTGCGTGCTAAGATAGCCGCGCGCTGTTATGCGCCTGCTCGATCGATACATTGGCCGCGAAGTAGCCTCCCACGCCACCCTGGGACTCGCGATCTTCACATTTGTTTTCTTCATCCCGCAGCTCGTGCGCCTGATGGGGCTGGTCGTCCGCCACTCGGGCGGGATGGGCACGGTCGCCGTTCTGTTTCTTTGCACGCTTCCTCCCGTCTTGATTTTCACCATACCGATGGCAGTCCTCGTGGGAGTGCTGATCGGCCTCGGACGGCTTTCGTCGGACAGCGAAATCGTGGCTCTGCATGCGTCCGGCATCGGCCTTCGCCGATTGTTGCATCCCATCGGCAGCGTCGCCGCTCTGGGCGCTCTTGCCACCCTGCTCATCACATTCTGGATGAGTCCCGCCTCTCTCCGGACGCTTCGCCGTCTTGAGGGCCAAGTGTTGTCTTCCCAGGCGCCTTTTTCCGTGGAGCCGCGGGTTTTCGATGAGCGTTTTCCGCATTTCGTATTATACGTGCAAGACGTGGAGGCCGCAGCGATGCAATGGCGAGGCGTCTTCCTGGCTTCGACGGGCACCAACGGCGGCACCGATATTACCGTCGCCAAAGACGCTCTGGTTATCAGCGGCGGCGACCAGCATCGGATCGAGCTGCACCTAGACGCCGGAAGCATCCACAAATACGATCCGCGCCACCCGGATTTTTACAATGTCACCACGTTCGGCGAGAGCGACATCCCCATCGATTTTTCAGGCAGCTTCGCCACGCCAAAGAACAGAACGTTCTCGATCCCCGAACGTTCCGTTTCAGAGCTTCTGGCGGACAACGGCTCGGACTGGCGCGACGCCCGCGTTGAATTCCAGAATCGCATCGCCTTCCCGGTAGCGTGCCTGGTGTTTGCTCTCTTGGGAGTGCCCATTGGCGTACATCCGCGCAGAGGTGGCCGTGCCGCTGGCATGATCCTGACGCTCATCCTCATCGGCGGCTATTACTTCCTGTGGATTGCGGGCGATCACTGGGCCCGGCAGGGCCGGGTCTCGCCATGGGCAGGCATTTGGACCCCGAACATCGTGGGCGCCATCATTGGTTTGTACTTCTTCCATCGAATCGAAAACATCCGCAAACCAAGCCGCATCCTCACGTGGATGGAAACTTTCTGGTTGCAGCGGCTCAGAAAGCGCCCCCAACGAGGGGTAGCGAATGGCCCGGTTGCGAACGGGGCCACGTCGCTCTTGCAACGCGCGGCCGTGCGCACTCGCCGCTCCACTCGCATTGCCAGCGCCATCGGTTTCCCGATGAGGATAGACATCTATGTGCTTGGGCAGTTTTTCTATTATTTCGGACTGCTGTTGGGGGGCTTCATACTGATTTTCGACGCCTTTACGCTTTTTGACCTGCTAGGCGACATCTCGAAAAATCATGCGTCGTTCTTCGTCGTGATCAACTATTTTCGTTTTCTCATCCCGATGATGGTCTATCAACTGGCGCCCCTGGCCGCTCTTGTCGCCACCCTCGTCAGTCTCGCCGTCCTCGCGAAAAATAACGAGGTGATTGCGTTCAAAGCCAGCGGCATAAGTCTTTACCGCCTCATCTTCCCCATCGCGCTTGCTGGAGTTCTGCTGGCCGGCTTGTTGTTCCTGCTCGACTATTCCTATCTTCCCTATGCCAACCAGCGCCAGGATGCCTTGCGCAATGAAATTAAAGGCCGGCCCGCGCAAACCTATTTCGAGCCCGAGCGTCAGTGGATTTTTGGCGAAAACAACAAGATTTATAACTACGAACTCTTTGACTCCGACCGGCAGCTCTTCGGCGGCCTCAACGTGTTCGAGCTCGACCCGGCAACTTTTGAAATCAAGCGCCGCGTCTATGCGGCGCGCGCCACGTGGGATTCGACCGTAAACGCATGGATACTCACGGGAGGATGGGTGCGCGACTTCACTAGCGATGGCAAAGTGAGCCATTTCTTTCAGTTCAAGGCTTATACGCTTCCTGAGCTGACGGAGTCTCCCGGCTATTTTCGCCGCGAAGTTCGCCAGTATTACCAGATGAACTGGCGCCAGCTTGGCCAATATATAGCGAGCCTGCGCCAGGCCGGTTTCGACACGGCGCGACTCTCTGTGCAGTGGCACAAGAAATTTGCGTTCCCTTTAATCGCCGCGATCATTGTCCTGCTCGGCGCACCGTTTGCGTTTCTGGTCGGAACGCGAGGTGCCATAGGCGGGCTTGCTCTGGCCGTGGGAGTGGGCATCGTGTATTGGGCCACGGCGGCGCTGTTTGAAGCGATGGGCTCGGTCGGGCAGTTACCGCCGATTGTCGCAGGATGGGCTCCCGACGCTATCTTCGGATTTCTCGCGGTTTACTTCTTTCTGCGCATGCCTACTTAGTGTGTCGGACCTGTCGCGCGATCATGCTCTCGCTTAACTCTAATTTCTGAGCCAGGCGCTACAATCCAAGGTTGCACCGCTCCATGACAATCTGTTCCTGAACACTGAGGCAGTGTGAACTAAATTGGCGGATCACAACTCGGTTTGCAACTGAAATAAAAGGTGCGCTTTGAGGTTTACCTCGCAGCGCCCATGGTTGAGGGGGGCCCGCAACCATCCGAATTGGTTGGTACTACCCTTTCGTTTTGAATTGATACGGAAAGCCGCCTAAGGTGCATATACGCCTGCCTTCGGCGCACTGAAATCGACTCCAGTAGCCCCCTCTCTTACTTCTAACTGCTGACGTTTTCGACTAATCGGGAAATCTGTTTTCCGCTCAAAGCTATCTTGAGCAGCATTAAAATATTGGATTCGTGTACAGTTGGTGCAAAGTCGGAGCCCTCCTCCTAGTCTCTTCGGACTAGAGAGTTCGCTCACTTCCATTGAGTTGAGAAGCCGCCTTGGCGACATTAAAGGCGAAGGAAATAATTGCTGACAAGCAGATACTCGCAATATAGAATTCCACTTTGAATCGCGCACCTCTCGGGGTGGCTCGTGACTCGCGCTGCGTTTTTCGCTTTATGCCTCCTTTCGTTCCTGACCTTCCGTCCCGGGTTACCCTTCGCGCGCGCAAGATAACTTAAGTCCGGCAAACTCTCACTCCGCTGCCGTGACTAGTTCGCATCCAACCCAAACCGCAAAGTCCACGTATATGGGCGCAGAAGTTTGCAAAACCTGCCACGCAGAAATCTACAACGATTGGGCCAAGACCCCTCACTGGAAGACCACGCTTGACACGCGAGATGGCCCTTCGCATCAAGGATGCGAATCCTGTCACGGTCCTGGGTCTGCCCATGTGGCAGGCGGGGGCGACATTACGAAAATCTTCACATTCAAGAATGCATCGACCAAGGAAATCAACGACCGATGTATGACCTGCCACGCGGGCAGCAGCGAGCACATGAACGCTCTGAATTCCGTGCATACCCAAAACGGCGTGAGCTGCATTGCCTGCCACTCGCCGCACCACGCCGCGACGAAGGAATTCCTGCTGACCAAATCGCAGCCTGACCTTTGCTACGGATGCCATCTGGCGAAGAAGGCTGAATTCCAAATGCCCTTTCACCACCGCGTCAACGAAGGCTTGATCCAGTGCACGGACTGCCACAATCCACACGGTACTGAAGGCCCCAAGCAAGTGCGGATGGCTGCGACGCAGGATGAAGTCTGCTTCAAGTGAACGGTGAACAGAATTTCCCCGTGCTCATCGACGTAATTATATTCAGCTTCCGGCTCGGCTCGCACCCCGAGAATGTCTCTCGCTCCAGTAATCTCCGCAATGTTCTTGTACGCTTCTGCCTGTGAGCACCTCGATACTCGCATCTCGAATTCAACAAGGCAGCCACTAATATCACAGCGGTGGCATTTCCAAACACCGCCTTGCAGATTCAGCGACAATGATGGTTTTGTGTCGGGATGGAATGGGCACAATGCGGAGCGTTGATCGCGGAATTCATCATCCGGCAGATTGAGCCTCGCGCCAAAATATTTTGCTTTCTCGTCTCTCGAAAGATCGCTGATCTTGCGATAGGACTGGAATATCGCAGAATCGGTATGATCTTTTCTCGGCGGTCGGTCTTGAAGCGGCTTTCGAGTTTCGGGATCGAGCATTGTGTAACGATAGCCTTCGCGGGGATCTTCTAGCGGAACTGCCTCGATGACTCCCCAGCGCATGAGTTCCTGCCGAGCGCTCCTGACACTATTCAGAGACAGCCCCGCCAGCTCTGCAACTTCGCTGGCTGACAATTCGGGAGATATTGTTGAGTACCGTTGTGCGCGCCGCCACAACGCGAAGTAGAATTTTGTCGCGCTCGCTGACCATTGTTGGACCATTCCAAGGTCGAAAACAGCGCTGGGTACTTGGAAGTGCTTGAGTGTGCGATTGTATTTTCCGATGAGGTTAGCCACTTTGTTCTTCTTTCATGTATCCTGTCGTGGTTCTTGCTGACGGAATTCCCGCCGAGCGAATCCTAATAGCCCCCCACAGTGCGCATTCCCGACGTTTTGACCAACGTTTGGCGAACGCTACGGCTTGAATCGACGCTAACCAGCTAAGCGACACATCTAGCGGCTCTAGCCCTGTGCAATTGCTCACGGCGTTGCTCGCGGCGCTGCCGGTCTTGGATGTTTATGGCAGCCGGAACACCGGAATCTTGCGTCACACTCTGATCGTCTGGCCGTGGCTCATTGTAGGTGACGCGGTGGCCACATTCAGGACACGGCTCTCATAGAATTCCACATCTGCCGTAGACACGGTTACCAACCCACGGGCACACTTGGCACTTCACACATCTGGTAAACATTTGAGGCTCCTGGCGTGAATACAGTGGAAGGCGACCGAAACAGGCAGGAGAAACCGGCGGGCTTGATCGAAATCGAACCGAATCACGTTCTAATTTTTTGCATGGTGACCTCCAAAACCACGATACCACATACTTAAATGCAGCATGTATCGAGAGAACTTGTTAGTAAAATAGATTGGCAGCGCGTGGTTAATTGCTGCAAGCCTCCGGATTCTCAAGGAAGCCAAGCGTGGAAGGAAATAAGAAACTTGTTGGAAGACTGCTGCGTTCGAGGCGAACTTCCGCGTTTGATCGCACAGTGTGCGGACGATAGCTAGCCTGATAAGTTAACAATGTCGGTTAGCGCCTACGCAATTGCATACTTTGTGTCTTCTAGGCCCTACTACACATGCCGTAAATGATAGGCCCTCACGCGGCAATAACACATTGGCTCAGACAACGACGCGAGAACTAGTAAAAACAAGCCAAAACCTAGCGAAATCTAGACAACTCTAGAGGCTTCTAGAGAGACGTCTGGCCAATCTAGACCAAAACTAGCAATTCTGACCGATGCCAAGTCGATTCATTGACGAGACCGTAGTCTATTCCTAGTGATATTAGTATTTATATTTTCCCATGAAAGTACTTGACTTATACTGTAACATAATGTAAGATGATTCTAGCTTTTAAGAATTGCAGGTCAACGATAAAAACATGCTCTGATTAGCGTCCTCGGTCTTACGCAGTCCACGCCGCCTAAACCCTTACTTGAATTAGTCGCACCGTCTGCTACCGTTCTGAACCGAATCCGGCAGGGCCATGACCTTACCAAAGGAAAGGACATGGCTCGAACGCGGTATCAGTACGGAGAAATAGTGATTAAACGCGGCAGAGCGCACGATAGCTACATGGGACGCTGGAAAAAAGACTTTGGCTGCCTAATGGCTCAATCGTTCGCAGAAAGCGTTCCAGAGTGCTGGGCATCGTTGGACGGATAACCCAAAAGCAAGCAAAACGGCAGCTAGACGCAATCCTTACTCGCGTGAATGATCCCGGCTACCTGCCAGAGTCTTGCACCACGTTTCAGGTTTTAGCCCAAGAATGGAGCGATCAAGCGTTTCCAGAGATGAAGCGGTCAACAGTTCTCAACATGACCGGCCATCTCAGGAATTACTTGCTGCCGTTTTTCGGTAAAAAGCAGGTTCGTGAGATTACCACTAGAGATATAGACCTGTTTCTGTCCAAGCTCACCGTCAGCCGTAAGACTAAAAAGAACATCTTCGGCACGCTGAAACTGATTTTGAAGCAGGGCATGGGGCAACGTGCGCGAGAACGTTTGGGAAGGAGTCAAGAAAGTAGGAGGGAAGTCGGCAACAGAAGTTCGTGCCTATTCAGATGCCGAAGTGGAAAACATTCTCAGCAGGTCGGACGGTGCAAAGCGGCTGTTCTACTGGTTGGCCGTTGAAAGCGGACTGCGCAAGGGTGAAATCTGCGGATTGCGTGTTTGTGACGTTGATCCGTTCAAAAAACTCGTTCGCGTCCGGCAGGCTGTGTGGCGTGGCAAGGTTCAGACTCCGAAAACAAAGAACGCAATCCGAGATATTCCGATTCCTGTTGAAATAGTGGACGGTTTGCGCGTTCACATTGGCAGCAGGGCGGAAGGATTCGTTTTTACCACTGAGAACGGCACACCGTTGGAACGCGGACCTGCTGTTAAAACGGCATCTTCGCGGCAAGCTGAAAGTGAACGGTCATTTGCACATGTTTCGGCATACGTTCGCCACACGCCAGCTAAACGCGGGAGTGCCGATTGCTGTCGTATCTAAGATTTTTGGGGCATGGCAGCATATCAACGACTCTAAACATTTACGCTCACGTCATGGCTGAGCACATGGAGCAGTTTGAACGTCAGCGTGCTCGAATTCTGGGCACTTATCGGGCACCTGAAGTGGGTGCGGTTGCAGAAGAGCAGCAAGTCGCGTAGTATCTATGACGCGGGGTGGAGCAGCCTGGTAGCTCGTCGGGCTCATAA
>DATLST010000093.1:0-13944 GCA_035534055.1 Candidatus Acidiferrales bacterium
CCCAAGGACTTCGCCGAGTTGAAACACGGAGCCCGCCGCGCACTTCGCAACATGCGCCGCCGCCCCACCCTCATTACCGCCTTCTGGAAACAGGCTTCCTTGTGGTCGGAATGACCCTATATTATACGGGAATCAGTAGCTGTGCCCAATTTTGTGCCCACCACCAATCCCTACCGACAGCTACTGGTACGAAGACCGCAACACGCCTTGCTTGCCGGGAATCTAGACCTTCTGCACAAAATCGTTCACGGGTTGCATCGTGCCTGTTGTTGCCAAGATTTCGCTCGGCAACTCACGAATTCTGCTTCCGAATTCCTTCTCGACTTGCTTGGCTAAAGAGAGCTGTCCTGCGGAGCCAACTTCTCATACTTATCTTTCCATCGCTTCTGGCCATCAACGATAGTTGGAACCATGAAGCGGAACCACCATGAGTTGTTCTTGACGTAGATTTTCCCTTTCTGCATTGGAAAACTATCTCCGTTTCGAGATTGAAGTGATGGCGTGGATTGTTGCCCTACCTAAGAACAACCATGCATGGTCAACGAAATCGGCGGCCCGCATGAGTCCCGAAGCCGCTATCGTAGCCGGAACGGACAATTGTCCCCTTCCCGAAACCGCAGACGTTGGCCAGATAGAATCGCAAGCCCTCAGTATATTCGTGCGAGATGAAGTGCTCGGGGTCGCCACAAAGCTAATTAAACTTAGGCCCTACATTGAAGAGTTATGGCACCGCTTCGACCAAGGCGAAGTCATTCTCGGCTGTTCGACTAGGCGAGAATTTTGCGAACGGGTTCTCCACAGGATGCCTCGGACAATTCGGTACCTGTTGACGGGGGGAAATCGTAAAGGGGAAAGCTTTTCCCCTCCAGAACCTGACAGTTCCGCACCCCGCCCAAAACCAATTGAAGAATATCCATCACTCGCCGACGCGATCCCTGTAATTCGTTTCCGCCCTCGGACTACGGTCCTGCTGAAATCGTTGAGACGGTCAACAAACTCATAGCCAATCTCGTGTTTGAAACTGCCCCCTGCGGATAAAGCAATTGTCTATCGCAGTCTTTGTCGGCATTTCGAAACGTTGATGGAGAGTGCATCGTGACGCCGGAATCAGACCCCCGCTGGGAATATATTCCCGACTTTCTTCCGACCGAAGAATCTGCCGACTTGTTCCGTCAACTGGAAAAAGTAACAGGATTTCATATGAAGACTGGAAGTTGCACGCTCAAGCCATCCCACGCCACCGTCCAATGGGGACCACGCCAAGCATATCTGTCTTGTGTACCGAAAGAATATCAGGTCAAATCTTCGGGCGACATTCCCGATTTGTTGGTGCCACTCAAGCTGCGGCTAGAAAAAATATATAATTACTAGTTGGACTAGATTCACGCGCATAAACATTTCAATCAAAATGCCGTAGTTCACTCGCACACAGATTCCTGCATTACGAATCACGCGAGGGGGACCTCTGTTCTTGTCTTAGCTCCATAATTCTGTCACCCAGTAACAGCAACGTGAAAATGTCACCCCATGAGACAGGAGACATTCACGTTGAGTCAGAGGGAACTGCAACGAGTGACCGTGATTTCGCGATGCGCGCAAGGGAACCTGATGTGTGCCAGGGCTGCGGAGCTGCTCGCTTTATCGCTTCGACATTTCAAGCGGCTCAAATTGCGTTATCGGCAGGGCGGCGCCAGCGGCGTCGGCTCGCCTCGCAAACGTCGGCCTCCCGCTCATCCTCAGCGCCGCCTGCGATCAGCCCGAGAAGGCCAACTCGTTCAACTCGACGGCTCTCCCCACGATTGGCTCCAAGGCCGCGGCCCGCTGCTTACCGCCCTGGGCATGCAGGACGATGCCTCCGGCAAAATCCTCGCCACCCAGTTCTTCCCCTCAGAAACCGCCGAGGGCTATTTTCGCCTGCTCCACAGCCTCTTGCGTCGCCATGGCGTCCCCATCGCCTTATACGGCGATCGCAGCGGCATCTTCACCCGCAACGACGCTCACTGGTCGATCGACGAACAACTCGCCGGCCTGCGCCAGCCCACTCAGTTTGGCCGCGCGCTCCAGCAACTCGGCATCACCTTCATCGCCGCCCAAACTCCCCAGGCCAAGGGCCGCATCGAACGTCTCTGGGGCGTGCTCCAGGATCGCCTCACCAGCGAACTCCGTTTGGCGCAAGCCGCCGATCTCGACTCGGCCAACGCTGTATTGCAGAAGTTCGTCGCCGATTACACATCATCCTGGCGGATCCGCCTCACTGAATTTCCCGAGACTGGCGTTTTCGGCTGTGCCAACCTCGTGGTTCTCAGACATTCGTTCCACTCCGAGCTTGTCCAGAAAGTCTACGTACAGTAAAGTTTCCTTCGGACAACTAATGATGAAAGTGCCCATTCTCGACCTGAAAGCGGAGTACACCGAACTGCGTGACGAAATCCTCGCCGCACTCGACCGGGTTTGCAAAAAGTCGGCATTCGTGCTCGGGGAAGAAGTCGAAGCCTTTGAAAGGGAATTCGCCGATTTTTGCGGAACCAAGCACTGCGTGGCACTTGCGAGCGGAACGGCGGCGCTGCATCTTGGTCTCCTTGCGCTCGGTGTCCAGGCGGACGATGAAGTCATAACTACCAGCAATACATTCCTCGCCACCGCCGAGGCTATCACCTATTGTGGCGCGAGGCCTGTGCTTGGGGATATCGACCCCACAACCGCAAACCTCGATCCGAAGCTTCTTGAACGTGCCATCACTCCGCGCACTCGCGCCATCCTTCCCGTTCATCTTTATGGCCGTCCAGCCGATATGGACGCCATTTGCTCCATCGCCACGCACCACGATCTCCGCGTTCTCGAAGACGCTGCCCAGTCACACGGCGCTCGCTATCGCGGCCGCCGGGTCGGGAGCATCGGACACGCCGCCGCGTTCAGTTTTTATCCAACGAAAAATCTCGGTGCCTACGGCGAAGGCGGCGCTCTGACGACCGACGACGACCAGGTTGCCAAGTTCGCGCGCGCGGCCCGCTCGCACGGTCAGACGGCGCGTTATGAGCATGAATTTGTCGGCTACAACTACCGCATGGAGGGCTTTCAAGGTGCCATTCTGCGGATAAAATTGCGCAGGCTCTATGCATGGACCGCCAGACGTCAGGAGATTGCACGCGAATATCGCCGTCAGCTCGCTGGTGTCCGCGTCGACATCCCTGCCGACGACCCGCGAGACGAGTGCGTCTACCACCAGTTCGTCGTCTATGCCAGCAACCGTAATGCGCTGATTTCCCAGCTCACCGAGCGCGGGATTGAAACCGTCGTGCATTATCCCCGCCCCGTGCACCTGCAACCGGCATATTCCTCGCTCGGATATCCGCCTGGAACGTTTCCGTATGCCGAGCGGGCCTGTGAGCGCGTGCTAAGCTTGCCTGTGTTCCCCAGCATGACCGCCGAGCAGACTTCATATGTCGCCAGTGCGGTCAGGGAATTGGTAGGAGAAAAACAGGGAGGCGCCTCTGCCTGATTCTCGTCCCGAACATTGCCTTTCGCCTGATCCGTTGCCGCCGGGCGTTCGTCGACGGGGGACTTATTGCGAGGGCAGAGAGTTTTCCGTCTTGTCTCGGATCGGTGGCGAAACAAAGTCAGCACCAGCGGCATTCGCCGTTTGCTCCCGTATCATTTCCGCCAAGTTTTCGAATATTTGCAAGCAAGAATTGCGTAAGGATTGCCCCGCGGATTGCATGAGTGATTCGATGGCATTTTGTCCGTCCTCGTTCAACCGGCGCACCGACGAAATCATCCAGGAATCGCCGGCCGCTTGGAGACGTTCCTGGTGCTTTCCCGTTGCCTCTTCGCTCAGGTGTTCCAGGCCCTGGTACCATTCCCGCTGGTGCGCTTCGCGTTCGGCAGCATACTGATCGAGCAGGGTTGCGAACTCGGCGGAGATTGTAGCGCGGCCGTCGGACACGCTTTGCTCCAGTTGCGCCGACATTTGTGAGCGAAAGAGGCCGAGCGATTCTTCCGCGCTCAGCGTAAGGTTGCACAAAACTTCATGCGCCGATCGGTCGAGCTCCTGAGTCCGTTCCGCGAGTGCGTCGCGGCTCGTGTTGGCGAATTGTTCGGCCTCATTCTCGGAAATCCTTCGGAGCACCTGCCCAAAGGAAGAAGCCGCGGCTTCGGCAGCCTCGTCCAATTGTGTGCGTGTGCGGTCTGCAACTTCCATCGCAACGCCATCAAGTTGCTGATGAATTTCTGCGGAGCGCGCCAGAAATCTTGCTTCGAGCTGCTCCGCGAGTCTATTCGCGGCCTTTGTCGCCGTTTCCTCGCAGGTCGCCCTTGCGGCAGCGAGAGCCTGTTCAATGAGAACCTGCAAGCGAGACATGGCTTCTTGCTGAAACCACTCCGAAGTGCGGCCGATCGCTTCGGAAGCTGCGTGTGAAGCGCGGACTCCGCTCGCATTGAGTTCTTCGTTCCCCTTCGTCAGCGTCTCTTGCCTGGCTGATTCAAAACCCGCGCGAAGTGTGGAAATCGCGGCGGCCATTTGCGCGGCAACTTCGCGCTGATTATTTTCGGAGCTTTGGCGCAGCCGCTCGCGGTGCAGGCGAAGGCTTTCCTCCACCTGCACCTCGCGAGTGCCAAGATCACGGAGCAATTCCGGCACACGCTCCAGTTGAGGCGCGAGTTTGGACTCAACCTCCGCAGCGGTACGCTCGACCAATTGATGTCCCAAGGAATCGACGGTGGAATTAAGCCGCTGAAACAGTTCAACCGAAAGCGCCTCGGCCCGGCGGTTCATTTCCTGGGTTTGCGCCTCCAGCATGTTTTCAAGGCGTCGATGCAGCTCATTCAAAGCGTCGTGGCTTGACGCTTCCAGTTGGGCCGAATACTCCTTCGTCCGGCCGGCGACGTCCTCAACGTCCGAGAGGAAAGACCGCGCACGCGACATTTCCTGTTCGAGGGCGGCGCGCACGTTCGACAGCGTGTCGCGCGCTTCCGAGGCTGTTTCCGCGAGAGGCTCCCGAAGCTCGGCGAACCGCTCCGTCAATTTCAGTTCAGCGCTGCGAAGCAATTCCCGTGAGCGCGCGGACAATTGCTCCACCAATCGCTGCATACCGCTATCGAGCGAGGACTGCAAAAGCTCGTTCCATTGAGATTGCGCAAGCGCCATTTCCGAGTTGAGCCGCTCATTCAAGTCGGCCAGAGGCGCGGCTGCCGTACCCGCTGCCCCGGAAATCTTATCCGGGTTCATGTCGCTGGCTGTCTGCACGGCGGGTTCAGCGGCGCCACGAACTGTCTGGACTCGCCGGTCGAGTTCCTGAATGAGATCATGAGCTTCGCGAAAACACTCTTCAAAATTCGATTTCAGACCGGAAAGCAGTTCCGTTTGCTTGGCGGCAATTTGTGCTGTGAAGCTTTCGCGGACCTCCGCCTGAGCCCTTTCCAACTCCTCTTTCCATTTCGGAAAAATCTCCTGGGCCACTTCCTCCGCGGTCCGGCGAATCCGTTCGGAAGCTTGGGAACCGGCTTCATCCACTGCGTGTTCTGCCTGCCGCCGAAGCTCGGCGCTCAATTCTCTCAAAAGGGGGTTCTCCGAGATGGAGCCCGACTCCGAAGGAATGAAAGCAGAGTCAGGGGATGGGTTCATTGTGTCGCCTCTCGCACTGCGATCAAAGGTGTCGTCCGCGTTTGGAACTCCGGCGAGAGCACCGGCTTCTTCGCGAATCGGTTCTCTCTGAGATGACGGTTCTTGAGAGGAACGCACCGTGCCCGCTGCCCAATCTTCTGGAACAGACTCGAGTCCCCAAATATTGGCCGGGGACTCCAGTTCCACCGCTACCTGAAAAAATTCTCGGACTGACCGAGGCCGTTGAACCCACACTACGCGGGCACGAGCATTGCGGGAGCGCACCCCAAGAGGCAGCTCCAGCGTCAGCCAGGTATCTTTAGGCAAATGACGCTTAGACGAGTAGCAGCAGCCGTGGAGATTCAGAGCCAGGGTCGCCGTGCGTTCCTCGAATGGCTGGCCGAACAGGTCGATTCCGCGAACGATGATGGGGAGGGACTGGGGAACCCGCTCACTGCGTCTACGCTGACTACTCACCTGGGTCGAATCCACTTCTTGCACCATGTTCCTCGGGCTTCCATGGCCGAGAGTAGCACCCATGGCTACCTGGGTCGAGAGCGAAGCGCTACACCGAAAAAACCTGACAAAAAACTGTGGAAGATTCTCTTCGGTGCAGCGCATTCACCTCGCCCCTAGGTGGGGGTCATTACCTTTTCTTTTTTTTCGTATTGCTGTTGTCCGTTCCGACCTGCGTCTGCACACCGCCGCTTAGCTGGGCGATGTTGTCAAGAGCCGCTTTGGCTTGGGGAGCGTAAGGTCCATTGGGGTCGGCATCGATCGCCTTTTGATATGCCTCGGCAGTTCCGGGAGGAATGATGTAAATGACCTTGTCACCCTCCTGCTTGGTGTCGATAGTGCCCGTATACGCGCTGCCGAGCAGGAACCAAGCCTGGGCATCTTTTGGATTCGCCTGAGCGGCCTTTTGAAGAGGTCCAATCGCGTCCTTCAAGTCTCCCTTATTGTTAAGAACTATCCCAACGTTTTTATAGCAAGTCCCTGCGGTAGCCGGATCGAGCGTTGAGGCCTTGTCGCAGGCGGCGGTTGCATCAGCGACTTTCTGCTGCGTGGCACTGGGATCGGTCTGGGCGGCCGCAAGCTTGGCGAGGGCGGTTCCCAAGCTCACGTAATACGGAGGAGCCGGTTGGAGATCAATCGCCTTCTGGTAGGAATCGGCGGCGTTTGTATAATCACCCACGGTGTCATAGGCCTGCCCAAGGTTCGCCAACACCAGCGCATGGTTCTTTACGTCCTTGGTGCCCACACCTTGTTCCGCAGCCTTAAATTCTGTAATGGCGGTTTGGCCGTCGGCTTTGACCTTGTCCTGAAGGGCGCCTTTCTGGTCCGCCGGAGCCGCGGCGAGTTGCTGGCGTACCTGAGCGGAATCCGTCATGGCCGCTACCCCTGCGTCAAAATGGGCCTTCATGTTCTTGAAGGCATTGGCCTGGGCGTTGGCCTGTTCTGCGGCCTTCTGAGCCGCTTCCGTGTCCTTTGCCTGCCCGCTCTTCGCTTTCTCGACGAGATCCTTGAAGTTGATGTCGATCGCCGTGTCCTGGCCATCCATGACCTGATACTTATCCTTGAAGTCGAGATTAGCCTTTTGATTGATCAGGTGGATCTCGTAAACGCCGCCCTTCGCCAAGTTCTGTTTGAATTCCCCCTTAGCATTAGTCTTCGTTGTGAAGCTTTGGCCCATCTCCGACGTCAGCACGACGGTGACATCACCCCAGGGCTTACCGAGAATATCGAAAATCTGACCGTGGACCTTTGTGTTGCCCTGCGCAAAAATCATCGTAGCGAACAGAAGAACAAGAGCCAGAGCCGACCCGGCGGAAATCAATCGTTTCATGTGGTTCTCTCCTATGCTGTTAAACACATTTTTCTAATATTATCGCGCAACCGGTACCCGATAAGCGATAGCGTCGTGCAAGCCAGCCTCGTCAAACGCTCGAAGACGCAGCCTGCAACTATCGCATGTCCCGCAAGCTGCGTCATCAAATTGGTAGCAAGACCAGGTGCGGCCGAGAGGCGCTCCAAGTTCAGCCCCGCGACGCACAATTTCGCTCTTTCGCATCGCGATCACCGGAGTCGCGATCTCGATACGCGTTTCCGGACGAGTGCCCTCGCGTATTACCTCGGCAAAGGCCTGGTAGTATTCCGGCCTGCAATCAGGATAGCCCGAACTATCTTCGGCTACCGCACCAATGAAAATCGCCGATGCCCCGATTGTTTCTGCCCAACTTACCGCCGCCGATAAAAAATGGGCATTGCGAAAAGGAACGTAGGTAACGGGGATTTCCGCGTGTGGTGCAAGGGAATTCCCGGATTCGGGAACGGCAATGCCCGGATCGGTGAGAGCGGAGCCGCCAATCTGCCCAAAAATATCGAAGCGAACCACAAGCCGCTCATGAACCCCGTAGAAATCCGCAATGTCCTCAAAGGATTTCCGCTCGCGCCTCTCCGTTCGCTGACCATAACTCGCGTGAAGCAGGGCCAGACGATAGTTCTGCTGAGCGATGGCCGCGGTGACGCACGAATCCATGCCACCGCTCAGTAGTACGATCGCTTTCGGTTTGTCCGTTTCTTGCAGGGGTCAAACTCCCTTCATTGCAGGATCCCAGATAAACTTATGCAGCTGCAGGCCCAGACGAACACGCAAACCATCGGCCAAGATCCATTCGGCAAGTGTCCGCGCGTCCAATCCGGGCCAGCGACCGGCTGGGCCCGGGAATACGGGCGAAAACAACACCTCCCGAACGCGCTCCATCAGCCGGTGCTGTGTCGCAAAATCGCGGGCAAAGTCATAATCGCGGCGGGTTGCGATTACAAACTTGATTTCATCTTTCCGGTCAATGGCATCAAGGTTTGTCTCATCGAAGGTGCCCGCCTCGCCTGAGTCGGGGCACTTTACGTCCATGATCTTGATAACCTCACGAGGCAGTGTGCCGACGAAACGCTCGCCGCTGGTCTCGATCATCACCGTATAGCCGTTATCAAGGAGATTACGTGCCAGCGCCGGAGTCTCCGGTTGCAATAGCGGCTCGCCGCCGGTGACTTCGATTAGCGAAGTGCGGCCCATCTCGCCGCCCGCCAATATCCGCACCTTATCGAGGATCTCGTCGATCGAATGCCTCGTGCCACCATGAAAAGCATATTCGGTATCGCACCACGTGCAGCGAAGATTGCAGCCCGTGAGGCGAACGAAAATGCAAGGCAATCCGGCGCGAGTTCCTTCACCTTGGATGGACTTAAAAATTTCAGTAATGACCATGGCACGAGCCCGGTGTGTGTTCGAAAGTATCTTGCAAATCCATTACTTAATTGGATGCCAACCTGCCCGTAAAAGTTACCGTGGGCCTTCTCAGCTCCAACATCCTTCTGGCAACCTAAGGTCTATAAGTGGCGGCGGTCGTTTCCGTCTCCCAGACGGTGATGCTTGCGATTCCAGCCCCATTGGGTGCCTCGCGGAGTTGCTTCGACGTTTCGTCGTGAATGTAGCGCGCGATATTTTCCGCCGAAGGGTTCAGGACATCGAATGGAGGAAATTCATTCAAGTACCGATGGTCCAAAGAACGAATCACGGACTGGATCGTCTGCTTCAGATGAACGAAATCGTACAATAGCCCTGCCGAGTCGAGTTCGTTGCCGGCAAGGGTGACGCGCACCTTGTAGTTATGCCCGTGCAGGTTTTCGCATTTTCCATGGTATTCGCGCAAGTTGTGGGCAGCGGCAAATGTTTCGTCAACACTGACTTCGTACATGAGCGATCCTTCGAATCTAATTGTCCGAGGTAACGCCTCGCTCGCCGCTGCTATCCTGTATGAATTTCCATGAAGCGTACCACGTCGGCAAGATCCTGCGTAACCACGTAATCGGGCAGGGACTCAAGAAAAATTCTACCATACTGCATGCGCTGGATACGGTTGTCGAGAATTGCCAGGATGCCACGATCCGTCTTGGAACGGATGAGCCGGCCGAAGCCCTGCTTGAGAGCGAGCACCGCTTCGGGTATCTGGTACTCGGCGAATGCGTTTCGACCATCCTCCTGAAGCGCGCGGACGCGCGCGGCCACGATCGGGTCGCTCGGCACGGCAAACGGCAATTTATCGATGATCACGCAGGATAGCTGGGCCCCCGGAACATCCACGCCCTGCCAAAAACTCGATGTTGCAAAGAGTACGGCGTGGGGAGTGGAGCGAAAGCGGTCGAGCAGGACCGACCGCGGGGCGCTTCCTTGCAAAAGAAGGGGGAAACGCACTCGGGCCGAGACACGCTCGTGAATATCTCTCATCTGCACGTAGCTCGTGAACAAACAAAAGGCGCGCCCCTGTGATATTTCCAGCAGGCGCGCAATTTCCTCCGCCGCGTTCGCGGAAAATGACGGGTGGCGCACATCCGGAAGCGATCGGGGGATATACAACAGCGCTTGCTCGCGGAAATTAAATTCCTGAGGCAGTCCGGCCTCTTTGGCAGGCAAAACACCCAGGCGCTGTTTAAGATAGTCGAATCTCCCGGCGACGGCGAGTGTCGCCGAAGTGAGCACGACGGTATCGAACCGGTCGAAAAGCTTTTCGCGGAGGATTTCGCTCACGTCGATCGGCGTGGCGGCCAGAAACACACCTCGGCCACGCCGCTCATACCAATAGACACAGCTTTTCTCTTCGCTTTCGAGCAGGAATGCCAGTTCACGGCGCGTTTCTGATGCGCGGCGTGCAAGAGTGATCACTTCCTCGGGCTTGGGCGTAAGCGTTGAAAGCTCCGTTTCGACGCGCTTTACCGCGGCTCCAAGTTCATCGTAGGCCTCGCGGTTTCGTTCAAGAAATGCCTGCCGGTCGGAAAGGCCGAAAGGAAATCGTCCCTCGCGCTCGGGAAACGTCTCGAAAAAGCTGCGGCCGCGCTCTCGCACTCGTGCCAGATGTCGGCGAAGCGGCGCGGCTTCGATCTGAAGCATGCGCAGCATGTTCTCGGCGTCCCGCACGAGTTCCTCGAAGCGGTAGCTCGAAAGCTGGCGGCCGAAATAGTCGCTTGCAACATCCTCGATTTCGTGCGCCTCATCGAATATGACTGCGGAGTACTCGGGCAGGATCGAGCCGAAGTCATCCTGGCGGATGGCAAGATCGGCGAAAAAAAGATGGTGATTGACGATGATTAGGTCCGCTTCCTGCGCCCGCTGGTGCATGGCGGTGATGAAGCAGCGCTGAAATTCCGCGCATTTTTGGCCGGTGCAAAGGTCGCTGCGCGCGTCGATGCGGTTCCACAGCTCGGCATCGTCGGGCAGGAACGTCAGCTCGCTGCGATCTCCGGTTTCGGAGATCTTTTCCCAACCGCGGATTTGCGAAAGCCAGTCGATCTCATCCATCTCTTTCAGGACCGGCTGGCCCTCCATTTGATGGACCTTTTGCCTGCACAGAAAATTGGCGCGGCCCTTCATGAGTGCGGCCTTCAAATTCGGCGCGAAATGCTTTTGCAGGAACGGCACATCTTTTTGATAAAGCTGCTCCTGAAGAGACTTGGTGGCGGTGGAGATCACGACACGCCGGCCGGAACGGATAGCGGGAATGAGATACGCGAGCGTCTTTCCCGTGCCCGTCCCGGCCTCGATCACTGCGTGTTGGCGCTTTTGAAACGCTTCTTCAACATCGCGCGCCATCTCGAGCTGAGAGGCTCGGAATTCATAGCCAGGATGACGCTTCGCGAGAAGGCCATCCGGCCCGAAGATCCCTTCGATGGTGACCTCATCGGATTTCGCCGCAGTCGCTTTTTTCGGCACGTGTACTTTGGACCGACCGTTTCAAGACCAGAAAGGCGAGAAGCTAAAGTAACATACAGCCATCGAAGAAATGCCCCGATGCTGTTGTGAAGTCAGGTGCGGCAATCCGCTTCAAGCAACCGAACCCAGTGCGACAAGTGATTCAGAGATGCGGCGTCGGTGTGATCCAGCACAAGAGGAGTGATGGAAACGGCGCCGTCGCGAATCGCGGCGTAATCGGTGCCGGGATCGATTCCATCGGTGAGTTGCTGGTCGTGAAGCCAGTAATAGCGACGCCCGCGAGTATCGGTACCCTCCTGGAGCTGGTTGCGCGTAAGCTTCGGCGATTGGCGCGTGATTCGCACGGTTCCATTCCAGGGCTGAGGCACGTTCACATTCAGAAGCACGCCCCGCGGCAGTCGTTCTTTAAGAATCACCGGGGCCAGCGTCCGTGCGAATCGCGCCGCTGGGGCAAAATCGAAATCTTTGCCGCGAAATGCAAGGGAAATGGCTATGGCTGAAACTCCATTAATCGCGGCTTCCATGGCGGCGCCTACCGTTCCCGAGTAATAGATATTCTCGCCCAAGTTGCCGCCCCGATTAATGCCCGACACAACCAGATCGGGCTTCTCCTTAAGCAGCGCGTGAAAGGCAAGAATCATCGCGTCGGCGGGAGTGCCCTCGACCGAATATTCGCGCTCGGCAATCTGGTCCCAATAGATCGGCTCGCGCAGCGTCAGCGACTGCGCCGCGGCGCTGCGTTCGTGGGATGGAGCTATGATCGTGACCGTGGCAATGCTCTGCAACGCCCCCACCAGAGCGCGCAAGCCCGGCGCCTGAATCCCGTCATCGTTGGTCACTACTATATGCGGTGGCATGAAGATTTCGCTGGGGATAAAACGGCGCGTTCCTCGCGTCGGACACGGGGAACGGAATGGTCGGGACGACTGGATTTGAACCAGCGACCTCACGCACCCCAAGCGTGCGCGCTACCAGGCTGCGCCACGTCCCGACCGGCACCAACGTCGTTCAGCGTATCACTTGCGTTCGAGGAGGGTCAAGACAGCCAAAAGTTCTTCGCGTAGGTCGAGAAGGAGTTTTCGATCAACACGCGAGGCGGAGTCCAATTGAGCGGTCGGCGCGTGCGCATCTACTTGCGCTGCCACCTCGCCACCATTGCGTTCCGCAAGGTGTTTGCGCGCTCCTGCGATCGTAAAACCCTCTTCATAGAGGAGGCGTTTGATTTCAAATACGGTTTCGATGTCCTCACGGCGATAGAGCCTGTGTCCGGTAGGGCTTTTCACTGGTTGGAGTGTTGGGAATTCAGTCTCCCAAAAGCGAAGAACGAACGTCTTGATGGCCGTGAGGCGGCTCACCTCCCCGATGCGGAAAAGACTCTTCTCGGGAATTTCGCGTACAGCTTGGGCAGCGCTGGCCATGGCTTTTCTGTATCCTAGGCTGATTTCCGCCCATGTCAACCCCATGAAATGCCTGGAAGAGCCTGGGTACATCGTAACCCCCTGGCGAGGTTGTGAAATGCTTGAGTGAAAAGAGGCAACGGGAGATGGGTTTGTTGTTGGATCGGAGGGAGAAAGGATCGCCGCCGTCGAGGCTGTGGGGAAGTGGGAATCCCCCGCGGGTTGGACGGGATTTCCAGGCGGAGTGGGAAACCTGTTTTTGGTTTTCTACGGAGCGGCTTTTCCACAGCCGTTCGGACCGCCCTAGTTTTGCCGTTAGAATGCCTCGGCCATGTCGGCCCGTTACTTCGATCTGATTCGTGAGATGAAACAGAAGACCTACAATCATCGCCTGCGGCTGGTCGAAAGCGCCAAAGAGCGTGGCATCAAGCCCACGGCGCGGCTCTTCGCCACCACTGTGCCTACGGTCCGCAAGTGGCTGCGGCGTTTTCAACAGCATGGCTCTTCGGGCCTCGCCGAGCAATCCCGCGTGCGCCACCCATCAGCCGCACAAAACTCCTGCGGCCACCGAAGCCAAGCTGGTCGAACGGCGTAAGACTCTGCCACTTTCGGTGCGCGCCGCCTGATTGGTGAGTTCGATCTGCCCATAAGCCACGGCGCTCTGCAACGCATCTGGCGCGCGCACGGCCTGATTCGCAAGCGCCGCTGCAAATGCGCAAATAGAACCTGGCGCACATCAAGGCGCGTTGGGCTCTGTTTCAGCGGATCAGCGACGACACAAAGATCTGGACGACATTCCCCGCTACTGGGCGCAAGCGCGGCGGCTTGTGCCTAGAAGCTGCTGCACAACCGTGGACAAGCCATTGAAATGATGCTGGTTGAGCTTTTGAAAATGAAAGATAAGCAGAGTCAGCAGCGCCGAAGGAGGGCCGATGGCGCGGTCCGTGCGTTGCTGACCGAAGCACAGTGGAAGAAAATCGCGCCCTTGCTCCCCCAACCGCCCAAACAACGCAAGGGCGGTCGTCCGTGGATCGAAAACCACCGTGTGCTGGAAGGGATTTTGTGGATTCTGCGGAGCGGGGCTCGCTGGCAAGACCTGCCGGAGAAATTCCCACATCCTTCCACGTGCTGGCGGCGACTGCGGGACTGGGAAGAGCGGGGCGTTTGGTTGAACATCGGGC
>DATLST010000094.1:0-18537 GCA_035534055.1 Candidatus Acidiferrales bacterium
TTTGCCCGTGATGATGCATCCGCCGCACGAAGAAGGTGCTGACGGCTCCCTGCGCCAAGCCCGTCGCATCGACCGCCACGCGGGCGCGCCGCCGTCCTTTTCGGCGCGTGCCCCGCAACCGGCGCACCGTCTCTCCGACCGCGCGGTAGACAACTGCGGCTGCGTGAATTGGTGCTTGCTGAATCGCCTTCGGCAGCGCGGAAGCACCGCCTTGTGACCTGCAAGGCGATGCGAGCAAAAGGCAACAGTCCGACTTCGGCCATCGTGCCTCCTGCCTCGGTAGCAAACGACAATTTCAAACGACCGGCTATCCCGAATTTTCATTGTCGTGACGAGGATGTCAACAGAGCCAGCACATGTGGAAATAAATCAGTTTCAGCTACAGCCGGAGGTGCTCCCGCAATTCGAGCATTTGTAGCAACTGCCATTGGGAGTCATTAGCATACCGCATTCCGAGCATGATGGTGCATCATCGATAGCGGCGCGGGGACGGGTGGATGGATCCGGCTCTGATGCTTTATTTACCGGCCTGTTCATCGGGACGGCGGCAGAAGCTTTCGGAGCAGGCGCTGCTGCAGGGGCAATATCCTCTTCCACAGCGCCATCGCTGTCGAGATAGTCGCGCGAGATGAATTTTCCGCCGAGCCAACGGCCGATGTAATCCACGATCGACTTGGCATAGCGAATTTCCGGATTGCCCGTGTAGCCGGAAGGTTCGAAGCGCGAATTCACGAATTTATCGACGAGCGCACGCAGAGGCACTCCATACTGGAGAGCAATCGAGACGGACAGCGCGAAGGCATCCATAATTCCAGAAAGCGTGGAACCCTCCTTGGCCATCTTGATGAAGATTTCGCCCGGGCCGCCCTCTTCATATTTGCCAACGGTCAAATATCCCTCATGGCCGCCGATCGAAAACTTGTGCGTGATGGAAGTGCGTTCGTTGGGGAGCTTCCGGCGGCGAGCGCGGGCCGCAAATAGCTCCTGTTGTTCGGGCGATTGAGCTTCAGGAACCGGCGCCTTTGTTGCAACCTCGGCCACAACCGCTTTCTCATCTTCCTTTTTGCCGGCCGCCGAGAGCGGCTGCGAACGCTTGGAATTGTCGCGGTAAATGGCGACGGCCTTGAGGCCCAGCTTCCAGGATTCGATATAAGCTTCCATAATGTCCTCGACCGTCGATTCCTCCGGCATGTTGATGGTCTTGCTGATCGCGCCGGAGAGAAACGGCTGGGCTGCGGCCATCATGCACAGGTGGCCGCGCCAGGAAATTGAGCGGCCGCCGCCCATGGGCGCGAGCGAACAATCGAACACAGGGAGATGTTCAGGTTTCAATCCTGGTGCGCCTTCGATTTTGCCCTCGGCGTCAATGTAATCGACAATTTGAGCCACTTGTTCGGGCGGATAACCGAGCTTCATCAAGGCTTGAGGAACAGTGTTGTTGACGATCTTGATGACGCCACCGCCGACGAGCCGCTTCTGCTTCACCAGGGCGAGATCGGGTTCGATACCGGTTGTATCGCAATCCATCATGAATCCGATGGTGCCGGTGGGCGCCAGGACGCTGACCTGCGAATTCTTGTATCCGAATTTTTCACCAAGTTCGAGGGCCGTGTCCCACGCTTCCTGCGCGGCGTGGAGTAGGGAAGGCTGCACGTTCTCCTCCTTGATTGGCCGGAGCGAATCGCGGTGCATGCGGATCACGTCGAGCATGGGCTCGCGGTTCCGGAGATATCCGCCGAAAGGCCCCATGCGCTCGGCGATGCGGGCCGATTGCGCGCAAGCCTCACCAGTCATCAGAGCGGTGATAGCGCCGCAGAAATCCCGGCCACCCTCGGAATCATAGGGCAGCGCGAGCGACATCAACAGCGCGCCGAGATTGGCATATCCCAGGCCGAGCGGACGGTAATCATGCGAATTGCGCGCAATTTTTTCGGTCGGATAGCTCGCGTTGTCCACAAGGATTTCCTGCGCGGTGATGGTGACATCCACGGAATGCCGGAATCCTTCGGCATCAAACTGCCCGTTCGCCCCAAGAAACTTCAGAAGGTTGAGCGAAGCGAGATTGCAGGCCGTATCGTCGAGAAACATGTACTCCGAGCAGGGATTTGAGGCAAAGATGCGGTCGGTGGCCTTGCAGGTGTGCCAGCGATTGATCGTGGTGTCGTACTGCATGCCAGGGTCACCGCATTGCCAGGCCGATTCGGCCATTTCACGCAGCAGATCGCGGGCACGGAATTTGTCGACCGGCTTGCCATCATTGACGTTACGGGTCCACCAATCGCGATCATCTTCTACTGCGCGCATGAATTCGTCGGTAACGCGAACCGAATGGTTGGCATTCTGGAAGAAAACGGACGAATAGGCCTCGCCATCGATCGATGAATTATAGCCCTGCTCGATCAGGACATGGGCCTTGCGCTCCTCCTTCATTTTGCAGTGGATAAAATCCATGATGTCCGGGTGGTCGACATTGAGGATCACCATCTTCGCCGCCCGGCGAGTTTTGCCGCCGCTTTTGATCACTCCGGCAAATGCATCAAATCCCTTCATGAAACTTACAGGGCCCGAGGCGATACCACCCCCGGAAAGCGATTCGCGGCTTCCGCGTAGCGATGAAAAATTGGTTCCCGTGCCGGAGCCCCACTTGAACAGCATGCCCTCCGTTTTCGCCAGGTTCATGATCGAATCCATGTTGTCCTGGACGGAATTGATAAAGCACGCAGAGCACTGCGGCTTGGCTTGCACGCCCACGTTGAACCAAACGGGTGAATTGAACGCCATCTTTTGCTCGACGAGCAGGTGAGTAAGTTCGTCGCGAAAGATATTTTTGGATTCGGTCGAGGCAAAGTAACCGCCTTCGTCGCCCCAGCGGACAATCGTGTCCACGACGCGGCCAATGAGGTGCCGAACCGAGGTCTCGCGTTCGGGCGTATTGGGCTTTCCGTGGAAATATTTCGACGCGACGATATTCGTCGCCGTCTGCGACCAAGCTTTGGGAACCTCGACATTTTCCTGGCGGAAAATTACCTGTCCCTTATCGTTGCCTATGAGTGCCGTTCTATGCTCCCATTCGACCTTATCGAAGGGAGATATCTTGCCATCCGTGAACCGGCGCTGGAATTCCAAGCCGGTGCCTCGCCGAGTTGTTTGGTCTGTTTGCATTGTTCCGTTCGGGGCTACCCTTGTCTCCGCCATGGCTTACCTCCGCACCGGCAATCGTGCCGCCGGTATGTTGGCCGGGAGGCCGGATGGGAGGCGTTCCTATATTCTACTCCCAACATACGGAACCCGGAATATTGTCGCGTGTATCGTGGGATACACGAAGCTCCAAGGTTGTCGAACCGGGAGATCGGGCAGCAAGGGCGTTAGATGAAATCGCCCAAACCGAAAAAAGGAAAAGCCCCCGCCAAGCCGCACTGGAAACTTCTACGCGGTTAGGAGTGGGAACGCTTTCGCTCTGAATTTCGGCTTACCCGGATCGACTATATTGTGACCGGCGAGCCAAGCTGGGGTGACATCCGATCACGTTTTTCCCGAGCCTGGATGCGCAGTATCGTGGGTTGCCGAAATGTTGTCAAGGAAAATTCGCAGGGGAGACCACAAAATGTTTGGTTGCCACTATCGAAACTGTCTATTCATAGTGGTACAGTCGCAAAGTTTCCTTTGTTACTATCGTTCGCAGAATGCAGGGTAGAGGTGTGTTTTTTTAGATAACGCCTGGCAATTGACAGAAGCGGCTCCTGAAAAAATAATCGTGACATGAATGCTCCAGCAATCGAGATCCTAGGCCTCACGAAGGATTATCCGGCCGGCTTCTGGCGGAAACGGATGCGGCGTTCGCTCGATCACCTTACGCTACGGGTCGAAGAGGGAGAAGTCTTTGGGTTTCTCGGCCCAAATGGCGCTGGCAAGACCACGACACTGAAGCTCCTGATGGGGCTTATTTTCCCGACCGAAGGGACAGCGCAGATTCGCGGGATGTCGATTGACGATGCCGGCATGCACCGTGAAATCGGTTATCTACCGGAACAACCGTATTTCTACGATTACCTGACGGCGCGCGAGCTTCTCGATTACTATGCGCGATTTTTCGATTATAGCGCAGTGGAACGCCGCGAGCGTGTGGAACGGTTTCTCGGAATGGTCGGGCTTGCGACAGCCGGGGACGTGCAGTTGCGGAAGTTTTCGAAGGGCATGCTTCAGCGGGCGGGCATCGCACAGGCAATCCTGCACGATCCGCAGGTAATCTTTCTCGATGAGCCTATGTCGGGACTCGATCCGGTGGGGCGACGAGAGGTGCGCGACATCATCCTCGATTTGAAACAGAAAGGACGAACGGTATTTTTCTCGACGCACATCCTGCCGGATGCGGAAATGCTCTGTGACCGCGTGGCGGTGCTGGTGGGCGGCAAACTGCAAGGGGTGGGCGCGCCGGGAGAAATCGTTTCAGTCGAAGTACAGTCAATGGAGATTCTGTTCGAAGGGCGCGTGGGGCGGGTCTTGCCTGCGAACGTGGCGGCGCGAGCCACGCAACTAGGCGCGCGCTACCGCGTCGAAGTGCCGGAAGCGGAGCTCTACGCCACGCTCGAACAATTGCGCGGATGCGATGCGCGCATTCTTTCGGTTACGCCATTGCGACCCACGCTGGAAGAATATTTTTTGCGGCTGGTCGGACGCGAGCAGGCGCAGTCCCACGCAGTGGAGGTCGCAGCGCGATGAGCTCAATCCCAGAAGTAGTGGCGATCAACACGTTCCGCGAGGCAGTGCGAGACCGGGTGCTTTATAACCTGGTGTTTTTTGCGCTCATGATGATTGGGGCAGCGATCCTCGTCGGGCAAATTTCCATCGGCATCGAACGCCTGGTGATCATCAATCTCGGGCTCTCGGCAATATCCATATTTGGCCTGTTGATGGCTGTTTTTATCGGCGTGGGGCTTGTATACAAGGAGATTGAGAAGCGCACACTCTATAGTTTGCTGGCAAAGCCCATCCGCCGGTGGCAGTTCCTTACCGGTAAGTACGCCGGCCTACTGCTCACGCTTACGGTGAATACGGCCTTAATGACCTTGGGCTTGGGCGCGGCTCTTTTTTACGTAGGCCGGCCGCTCATTCGTGCGGACGCTTCGATTCTGGTTGCGGCATACTTCATTCTGCTGGAGCTGGCATTGGTGACAGCGATCGCGCTGTTTTTTTCTTGCTTTTCGAGCCCGATGCTTTCGGCGCTGTTTACACTGGGCATCTACATTACAGGTGTCTTCGCACAGGACATTCGCGCTTTCGGCGACCTGACACACAATGGGCCGCTACGCGCGACAACGCGGATTCTCTACTATCTGGTTCCAAATTTTCATAACTTCAACGTGATCGCATTGGCGGCGCACGGTGAGGCCATCGCCCTGTCGCTTGTGCTGCAGAATACCCTTTACGCGTTGCTCTATGTTGCGCTCGTCTTGATTGCCTCTTCCGCGGTGTTTTCGAGGCGCAATTTGAAGTGAGCAACTCCAGCCAATGGCGGTCTGTGTGGACCACCGCGATTCTGGTGCCGCTGTTTTTTGCGGCAATCGCGGTGCTGCAAGTGCGGATCGATGCTCACACGCGAACCGAATCCCAAGAAAAGGAAGAGCTGCTGCTACGCTCCGACGCAGCGATTAAGAAGCTAAGCCTCGGGTACGACTCGCTGCTTGCGGATATCTATTGGACGCGCGCGATCCAGTATTACGGGGCACGGGCGGGCGCCCCCCACGCCGATTGGGGCTTGCTCTGGCCCTTGCTCGACATCACTACAGCGCTCGATCCGCATCTCATCGTGGCTTACCGATTCGGTGCGATATTTCTTTCCGAAACAGGAGATGCCGGAGCGGGACGACCCGACCTCGCCGCCGAGCTAGTAAAACGAGGAATTGCCGCGAATCCAAACCAGTGGCGGCTCTACACCGACCTTGGGTTTCTATATTACTGGCGACTGGGGAATTACACCGATGCGGCGGCAACGTACCTTGCCGGAAGCAAGAACCCGGAGGCCCCGCTGTGGGTGAAGCTGATGGCGGCGCGAATCGCAGACAAGGGCGGGTCCATCGAGACATCACGCATGATATGGTCCGAGTTGTACGAGTCCACAAAGGATCCCCATATCCGAAAGTATGCCGAGCAGGAGTTGCGTGGTCTCAAGGCTCAGGAGGATGAAATTCAGCTGGACGAACTGGCCGGAGAATACCACAAGCGGTTCGGGCGCTATCCGTCCTCGACCCAGGAGATGCACGATGCCGGAATGCTGGCTGACATCCCCATAGACCCCGCCGGATTCACATACGCGATCGGATCGGACGGGAAATTTCATCTCGACCCGGCCAGCCCAATCGTCATTCCGGTGCCGCCCAAGGCCCCCCCAACAATTGCAACTGGCACTACTGATTCAAACTCCAACGAGCGGTAGAGCTTCCCATCTGTTGTGCCATGTCATACAGACGAGCCATCGTATCTAGAAATCCTTTACAATAGAGCTTACAACCGGATTCCAGTACCGCGAATCTCACCAATGACACACGCAATGTCCACGCGATTGGTGATTCCAATGCTTTCCGCCACACTGATAACGGCAGGACTAGCGACCTCGTTTGTCCCAGTTTTTGGGGCACCCCAGGCGACAGTACGGCCGGGCTTAACGGAAGCGCGGCCTGCGAGCCTTCCGTCAGAGCCTCCATCCAATGCCGAAATCAACATTCGTTCCCAGAAGCTAATCGCGAACCAGCATCGTGACGACGAAGTGCGGCAACAATACGAGCGCATCGAGCGCCACCGAAACTTCACAGCAGGTCCGAATCCGCACGCGATCGAGGACAAGACTTATCGTGTTGTCCCCACCGGAACCGGTTCGCTCAAGATTCTGCTGAAGGACAATGGCACACCGACGGATCCCGCTGAATATCGCCGACAACTACAAGCGTGGGAAGATGTTCTGGAACTGATGCTCAAGCCCAATGATTCCCGGGCCAAGACTGCCTATGAGAAATATAACAAACGCCAGCACGAGAGGAGCGAGCTCGTCGATGCAATGATCACTGCGTTTGCCACTCGGTGGCTGCGGCAGGAGACCGTAAACGGCTACTCTTGTGATGTCTTTGAGCTGACGCCCAAGCCGAACTTTCACCCGAAGTCCATGTTTGAGGATGCGCTGACGCACGTTACGGCCAAGATATGGGTCGACCACGACTCCAACCAACTCGTGCGCGGTGAGGCCCATATCATGCGCGATATTTCGTTTGGCGGCGGGATCCTGGGAAAACTGTATCGCGGAGGCGTGTTCTCCATGGAGCAGTCGGAGGTCGAGGCGGGAATCTGGGAGCCGACACGCTATCAATATGATTTTGAGGGACGAAAATTTTTATTCACCTTCGAGGAGCACCAGATCATCGAAGCAAACCACTACAGGCGAGTCGGTCCGCCGAGGGAAGCCCTGATTGTCGTCCAGAACGAACTGGCGAGTGGGAAAGCGCCGACCAACGACCCTTAATCCGATGGAATGGACCCACGCCGAACCGGACTGCCGAATTCGTGCAGATAACCGGTTGAAACAACCCGAGGGCTCGGAAAACGCCGGCCCCCGGGTGACTCTGCGAAATTACCGTGCGGCTGCCGCGATTTCTTTCTCGATAGGAGCGCCCACGAGATTGCCCCATTCGGTCCACGAGCCATCGTAGTTCTTCACGTTGTTGTAGCCGAGCAAATATTTTAGAACGAACCAAGTGTGAGAGCTGCGTTCGCCGATCCGGCAATACGCGATCACCTCGTCGGTGCCTTTTACTCCTTTGTCCTGGTAAAGCTGCTTCAATGCATCGAGCGATTTGAACGTACCGTCCTCGTTGGCCGCCTGCGACCAAGGGACATTCAAAGCACCGGGAATGTGGCCAGCCCGTTGGGCGGTTTCCGACATACCGGGGGGCGCGATAATCTTCCCGGTGAACTCGTCGACCGAACGCACGTCAACAAGGTGTCCCGAACTTTTCTTCTCAAGAATGGGAGAAATGTGCTCCTTATGAGCGCGCAGAGATTCATCGGGTGCACTGGCGCGATACGTCGTGGAGTCGACTTTCGGCGGGTCCGTCGTTAGAGGCCGCTTTTCTTCGACCCACTTTTTACGGCCACCGTTCATCAACCGGACGTCCTTATGACCGTAATATTTCAATTGCCAGAAGGCGTAGGCGGCAAACCAGTTGTTGTTGTCGCCGTAGAGAATTACGGCCGTATCGTTCGAGACACCGGATTGACCGAGAAGTTTCTCCAGCGCTGCCTTTTCGATCAGGTCGCGCCGCACGTTGTCCTGAAGCTGCGTCTGCCAATTCCATCCCACAGCGCCGGAGATGTGCCCTTGATCATAGGCTGTTGTGTCGACGTCTACTTCCACCAGCCGAATCTTCGGATCACTTAGGTGTTCCGCCACCCATTGCGTCGAAACCAGCACTTCGGGGTGCGCATAATCGGACATGTCATTTCCTCCTCAAAAGAGTTGTGTTCCCGTTATAAGAGAGGCGGAAAAAAAACACCGCCATGTCATCTCTGGCGGTGGGCTTGAGGATTCTGAGCTAGACGCGACTAACTAGAACCCTATCCTCCCCTGCCAGAGGAAGTGGATGTACAGCATCGACAGCAACAATCCTGAGCGGTCCTCTGGAAGCCAATCCGCATAATGGCGGAGGATACACCGGAATATCCGGAACCGCAACGGCCTTTTGGCGGAAGCGCAGATCCGCTGGGGTAGCTGGAGTCTTCCATCAGACGATCTTGGAAACAGAAACCGAGGCATAAAGTACGCGATTTCAGCCGGCAGCCTGTAATCCGTTGCCAGCGGATTCGAGTTCTACCCGCAGCAGCCAGTCGAAGTGAAACTTCTCTCCAGCAAGCCATTTCTCGAGCTCCTCGCGGCTTGGCGCGTCGAATTCGACGAGCATCTTGCCCTCCTGCATGTTGACAAAGACGTGACGCGCGCGCACCTGCGTGCCGGCATGCAGGTGCCGTACCAATGCGTCTGCTCCCTGACGCGTGAGGCAGGCCAGTGTGTGCTGCGAGATGTATCGAGCCATTCGGTCTCCTGTCCGTGACGGATGATCTTATGCAACTTTAAGGTATTCCGAAAGCAACGTCCAAGTGGAAAAAGCAATGCTGAGCGCCAAGTTTGCTCTCTTTTCGGAGCCTGAAACTGATTGCCATGAAATTCTGCCTGTCCATGCGGACAGGTCTTCTTGGGAATATAGTGGTCAATACTGGGAAGGTCATCGTGCCGGAGTAGAACCGTCACGAGATTATGACCCAAGCTGTACACAATATGGGTAAGAGATTCCAGGTTGCTTTGATCGTTATCGTGGTGCTCGCTGCACCTACTGCGCACAGTAGGACCGCCCAAGGTATCTTGTTGGAATTGTAGTAGACGCACACGGCAAGCCCGTCGCCGGAGCAAGTGTGGTGATTCAAACCTCCGACGGCGAACATCCTCATGCGCCACGGCGGTGCGTGTCAACGAGTTTGAGACCAGTGTTCATGGGATTTAGTGAGTTTTTTCATCTGTCTTGAGCGGTTTGTTGATCCAGACCTCTGTTGGGACCGTTGCTGGTTTGGGGGCCTGGCGGACGAAGCGTTCGGGATGGACGCGATAGGCGACATCAAGAACAGTTTGGCGTTGTTCGAGGATGAGCTCGGTTTGGTTGTAGTGAACCATGGCTGGGGTGAGCAGGCCCAGCCCGGAATAGAGACGGACTACAACATCTTATTCCGCTGGTTTGTAGGACTGAATTTGGATGATGCGGTGTAGGACGCGATGGTGTTTACCAAGAACCGCGACCGTTTGCTGGAGGCCGAGGGGGCCAAGGAATTTCTAGCGAGGGTAGTAGCACAGGCGCGGGAAAAGGGATGGACGTCGGATGAACACTTCAGCGTGGACGGTGAGACGCTATTTGTGCGCGTGGGGTTTGGCGCCGCAAAAACCGATACGGCGAGCCTACGAACAAAATCCAGCCACGGTGCGGAAATGGCTGGAGGAAGAATACCCGGCCATTCGAGAGTGGGCACGGCGATACCAGGCGCAAATCCATTGGTTGGACGAGATGGGATTACGCTCCGACCATCAAGCGGGGCGATCCTACGGACGACGCGGCCAAACACCGGTTGTCTGGGGGGACTGGGCAGCGTTTCCGATGCAACATGATCTCGGCGATCACCAATCGGGGTCGGCTGGCCTTCATGATTTTCCGTCAGCGCTTCACCGCGCGGGTATTTTGTGAATTTCCTCTGCCGTCTCCTGCGACTGACGCGGAAGACGAGGAGGCAAGTGTTCCTGATTGCGGATGGCCACCCGGTACACAAATCGCGGTTGGTGAATCGATGGCTGGCGGAGCACGCGGCGCAAATTCGAATCTTCTGGCTCCGTCTTACAGCCCAGAACTGAATCCGGATGAATTGCTCAACCAAGATGTGAAGACCAACGCTCTGGGTCGTGTCCGTCCGGTAAACGTGCAGGAGATGATGAGCAACGTTCGCTCTTACCTTCGGATCACGCAGGCTAGGCCCAAATTGGTGAAGAGCTACTTTCGAGAACGCCACGTCCAATACGCCGCCACCTGAAAGGTGTCACCACTTTAATGCTCCGGGTAATAAGTCTTCGAAGAACTTATTTTGCCCGGACTTTTTCGCGGCAGGAAGAAGAGCTCGTCGCGCAGGTGTCGGAAAAAAGAAGGATCATCTCGCACACCGTGTGTAACGGAGAATCGCACTCCGAGCCAGGGAACGGCCTTCAAAAGCGGCGCGCGGCATCTTTCAATAAACGGTTAGTGGCCCGAGCCGCCGCCCAGTTCACGGATAATATCGCCCACAAAGGATTTGGCGTCGCCGAAAAGCATCAGGGTCTTATCCATGTAATAGAGGGGATTGTCGATTCCGGCAAAACCCGGGCTCATGCTGCGCTTGATGACCATGACGGTGCGCGCCTTGTCCACATCGAGAATCGGCATCCCGTAAATCGGGCTTCCGACGTCGGTGCGAGCGGCGGGATTGGTAACGTCGTTGGCGCCGATGATCAGGGCCACGTCGGTTTGCGGAAGATCGGAGTTCATGTCATCCATTTCGATGAGGCGGTCGTAGGGGATGTCCGCCTCGGCAAGCAGGACGTTCATATGGCCGGGCATGCGACCCGCAACCGGATGGATGCCGAAGCGCACATCCACACCTTTCCTGGTCAGCGCATCGTAGAGTTCGCGCACTTTGTGCTGCGCCTGCGCGACCGCCATGCCATAGCCAGGAACGATCGCGACTCTGTTGGCGGCAGCCAGGATGCCCGCGGCTTCTTCCGCACTGGCGCCTCGAACCGTGCGCGTCTCGGTCGCTGCCGCCGTGGAGGCTTGCACCTGGCCAAACGCGCCAAACATGACGTTCGCAAAAGACCGGTTCATGGCCTTGCACATGATGACGGACAGAATGAAACCGGAAGAGCCGTCAAGTGCGCCGGCAACGACGAGAACCTTGCTATTGAGCACGAAGCCCAGAAGCGCGGCTGAAAAACCGGCATACGAGTTCAAGAGAGAGATCACCGTTGGCATGTCGGCCCCGCCGATCGGAGTCACCAACAGGATTCCGAAGAACAGCGCCACGATTACCATGATGGGGAACAAGACGGTGTTGTTGGGATTCACAACCAGAGCGATGGCGATCAGGAGCGCCGCAGCCAGGACCGAAAGGCTCACGAAGTTCTGTCCCTTATAAACGATGGGGCGCTGCGGCAGAATTTCCTGGAGCTTACCGGCGGCGATTAGGCTGCCTGTAAAGGTGAGCGAGCCGATAATCACTTCGAGCCCAATCTCCCCCATCTCAAACTTGGTTACGTGAGGAATTCCCACGTAATATTCGGCAATACCAATCATGGCTGCGGAGAGCGCACCGAAGGCATGGCTGAGCGCCGTTCGCTGGGGAACGGCGGTCATGTGCACGAGACCGAGGGGGACGCCGATGCCTGCGCCGATGATAAGCGCGATGATGATCCACTTGTACTGGACCAGTTCGGGATCGCAAAGCGTGGCGCCAACGGCCAAGGCGGCCGCAATCTCGCCTACCAGAACGCCGCGCCTCGCCGAGACGGGCGAACTGAGCCACTTGATCGCCAGGATAAACAGGACGACGGCGACGATATAGGCCGAGTCGATGAGCTGCTGGGTGACGAGCGCGTTCATGACTTTCTGGGCTTGCCCGTCTTGAACATACGCAGCATGCGGTCGGTGATCAGGAAGCCGCCAACCATGTTGCTGAAGGAAGCGGCAACGGCAATCGCTCCGAGGGCGGTTGAGAGCGGCGTTTCATGGCGCCCGGCAATGATGATGGCAGCCACCACGACGATGGCGTCGAGAGCGTTGGTGAGCGACATCAACGGCGTGTGCAGCAGGGGCGATACGCGCTTGATAAGCTCGAACCCGACGAATCCCGCCAGGATGAACACATAAAGGTTGGAGATAAAATCCGCAGGCACAATTCCCTCCTTTAAGACTGAAGCGCCAGGGCCGGTAAACCGAAGAGCTCGCGCACCCGGGCGTTGACGATTTCTCCACCGCGGGTCAGCAGAGTCTCACGGATAATTTCGTCCTGCAGGTTCAGATCGAGCTGTCCCTTCTTCACCAGGTGAAGAAGAAAAGCAGTGAGGTTGCGAGCATACATCTGGCTGGCATGGAAGGGCACTGTGCTGGCCAGGTTGATGCGTCCGATGATGGTGACGCCGTGAATAGAGATGGTCTCTCCCGATCGCGTGAGTTCGCAGTTCCCGCCTCGTTCCGCTGCCAGATCCACGATTACCGAACCCGGTGCCATGCCTTGCACCATTTGGGCGGTGACCAGCACGGGAGACTTCTTTCCCGGAACGACGGCTGCCGTGACGACAACATCGCTTTCCGCCACAACGCGGCCGAGCAGTTCGCGCTGGCGGGCGTAGAAAGTCTCGTCCTGCGCGGTGGCATATCCGCGCGCGTCCTGCGCATCCTTGGCTTCGATGGGCAGCTCCACGAATCGCCCACCCAGGCTCTGCACCTGCTCTTTGGCGGCGGGCCGAAGATCATAGGCGGAAACCACCGCGCCCAAGCGACGCGCCGTGGCGATGGCCTGGAGTCCCGCCACCCCGCAGCCAATGATGAGAACGCGCGCCGGCGTAATGGTGCCCGCGGCGGTGGTAAGCATGGGATAAATTCGGGGGAGCGTGTCGGCCCCGATGATCACAGCTTTGTAGCCGCAAATGGTGGCCATCGAGGAAAGAGCGTCCATTGCCTGGGCGCGAGTGGTCCGCGGCATCTGTTCGACCGAAAAAGAAGTCACGCCGGTGGCAGCAACTTCCTGGACGACTTCCTTGGATCCGAGCGGCCGCAAGAAGCCTATGAGGATCTGGTTGCGACGAAGGAGAGGAATGTCGGCTTTGCCGGTTCTGTCGTTCGAGCCATAACAGAGAACCTGCACAATGATATCGGCCGCAGCAAACACGGCGGCTCGGTCGGGAAGTATTTTCGCGCCCTTTTCCACATAGGCGGCATCGGGATAACCGGCCTCGACACCCGCGCCTTGTTCGATGACGACCTCGATGCCTGCTTTCGCTAGGTTGGAGAGCACCAGCGGTACGAGTGCGACGCGCCGCTCTCCAGGAAAACTTTCCTTGGGAACACCGACAATCACGAGGTCCCCTCCCTGCTGCGTCTAAATTCGACAGCTTAGCTTAGATGTTGCAACTCGAGAGCCCGGTGCAATAGAAAAAGTCGTGAGGGACCAAGGTACGCCAAGAAGTCCCGCAAAGCGCCCTATTCTATCCTTACTTGCGCGCAAGTCTACTGAAAGATTATGGAAGATGGCCGTTGGCTCCAAAAGCGGCGTTCCCGAATCATAGAGTCGAATGCATCAGCAGGCCTTAGGCTTTTGCTCGGCAAAACGATGGCGAGCAAGGTAAACTTGAAGGTTACGGAGGAACCATGTTGCGCGTGGGTATGGTCGGATGGCGAGGGATGGTTGGAAGCGTCCTGATGCAAAGGATGCGGGAGGAGAAGGATTTCGCCGGCATCGAGACCATTTTCTTTTCGACGTCGAATATCGGAGGCGTGGCGCCCCAAGAGGCGAGCAATGACGGCGGCCTCAAGGACGCCAGGGATCTCCGCGAGCTGGCCGGCTGTGATGCGCTGATCAGCTGCCAGGGCGGAGATTATACGACGGAGATTTACGGTCCTCTGCGCAAGAACGGCTGGAAGGGATTTTGGATCGATGCCGCTTCGACGCTGCGCATGAGCGACGATGCCGCGATCATCCTCGACCCGGTGAATGCCAGTGTGATTCGAGACGGCATGGCCCGCGGCGTGCGCACCTTCGCGGGCGGCAACTGTACCGTCAGCCTGATGCTGATGGCCGTAAGCGCGCTTTTCAAGGCAGGATGGGTCGAGTGGATGACCACGATGACCTACCAGGCGGCGTCCGGCGCGGGGGCAGCCAAGATGCTCGAATTGGTGAAGCAAATGGAATTCCTGACGGAACCGACGCGGGCGACTCCTTCCGAAAGCGCCTTGGAAGTCGACCGCATGATGATCCGAGCGCAACGGGATATCGAGCTTCCGACGCGGGAAACCGGGGCGCCGCTGGCTGGCAGCCTGATCCCATGGATCGACAAGGAAATGCCGGGAGGGCAGACCCGGGAAGAATGGAAAGGTATGGCGGAAACGAACAAGATCCTGGGTCTCGAGCCCGCCGTGCCGGTGGACGGCATCTGCGTGCGCGTGGGAACGATGCGATGCCACAGCCAGGGGCTTTGCATCAAGCTTACCAGGGATGTGCCGCTGCGAGAAATCGAACAGATGCTGGCGGACAGCAATTCCTGGGTGCGCGTGATTCCCAACGACAAGGAATCCTCCTTGCGCTGCCTCACGCCCACGGCGGTCTCGGGCACGCTGAACGTGCCAATCGGACGCTTGCATAAGCTGAAGCTCGGACCGGAATTTCTAGGGGCATTTACCGTAGGAGATCAGTTGCTATGGGGCGCCGCCGAACCGCTGAGGCGAATGCTGGGCATCGTGCGCGAACACGCTGGCTTGTAGGAGCGATGTTTCGGCAGTCGTGGGCTGCGTTAGAGATTCTCTGTAGCAAAACCCTGATGTTTATCATTCCCGGTTCTTCAAGGCAGAGTCGGTCTGATCGATGCGAATTTCCGAGAGTTCGGCGATCAGGTTTCCCGCCCAGCGATAGACGTTGTGCTCCTTGACGATTCGCCGCATACGCACCATGCGATCTCTGCGCGCTCCCGGGTCCATCTCAAGAGCGAGTTGAATGGCGTCGCTCAGCTGCTCGGTGTCGTACGGGTTCACGATAATCGCATCGTGCAACTCGCGGGTCGCTCCCGTAAATTGACTGAGTATCAACGCCCCTTCGTCATCGTTACGGGCGGCGACGAATTCCTTGGCCACCAGGTTCATCCCGTCGTGGAGCGAAGTCACCATGCAGAAATCCGCCGCACGGTAATACGGGAGGATCTCCTCGTGGCTGTGATGGCGCGTGAGCAAGGCAATGGGCTTCCAGTCGGCGGTCTGAAAACGCGCATTGATGCGGCCGGCTTCGGCCTCCACCTGATTCACGAGGTCATGATACCGCTGAATGTTCGTGCGGCTGGGCGCGCCGATTTGGACGAACGTAAGTTTTTGACGATACGAGGGACACTTTTCCAAGAAGCGCTCGATGCCCCGAAAACGCTCGATAATCCCCTTGGTGTAGTCGATGCGGTCCACTCCCACTCCCAAGAAGCTGGCATGGAGGCCGAGATTCTTCAGCAGAGAGGCACGCAGTTCATAGGGCGACACCACAGCGCCGGGCGCGCCTTGCAATTCGCGAAAATCGACGCTGATGGGGAACGGACGCACCAGGGTGACGTGGCCGTTGCGTTTAACAGCAAAGCGCTCCCACTCGATGCGGGATTCGAGCGCGGCATCGACAGTTTCGAGGAAATTGTTGCAGTGAGCCTGGATATGGAAACCGACGAGGTCGGCTCCCAAAAGGCCGTCGAGGAGTTCCCTCTGCCAGGGACAGATGCGGAACGCCTCCGGATTGGGCCAGGGGATGTGCCAGAAGATCGCCACGCGAACATCGGGACGCTGCTCCTTAATCATTCTGGGAAGCAGCGCAAAATGGTAATCCTGCACCAGCAGAAGCGCGCGTTCGATTCCTTCCATTTCAGACAGGACGGCATCGGCAAATTTACGATTGGCGTCATGGTAATCCTTCCAATCGGACGCGCGAAAAGTGGGGCGGGTATGGGCAATGTGACATAGCGGCCACAGGCCTTCGTTCGAGAAGCCGTAATAGTAGCCCTGCTCCTCTTCCTTCGTGAGCCACACACGCCGAAGGGTATATTCGGGATTATCGGGCGGGACGCGAAGGCGATCGTGTTCGTCGACCACTACCCGATCGGCGTCCCCCGAGCCGGAAGCGATCCAGGTGCCGTCGCAGGCGCGAAGAACGGGCTCCAAGGCGGTGACCAGTCCGCTGGCGGGCACGAGCGCCTCAATATTCCTGCCGCGATGCACGTGTATGTATGGCTCGCGATTCGATACCACAAACAGGGAACCAAACGGCCGGCTCTGAATGCCGACGCGAAGGCGTTCTGCCGTCCACATTGACTCGCCCGTCTCACGCAGGCGCGCTTCTTCTTCCGCAGAGGCGCGCGCTTCTGCCAAGCTGCGGGCGAGGTTCATGACCTCCTGCGAAAAGGGAGCGAGAAAGTCTCCGTTGGGCAGCTTGGGTTGCGGTCCTGCACGGCCCGCGCGAACATCCTTCATCCACTGGGCGGTTCTGGCAATAGGGAGAATGATGGTCCAGCGCATGATGAGAACGGTGAACAAGACAATAAGAAGTACCTGCGCAATAACATGCCATACCGTATCCCGCCAAATGCGATCGCTCTGGGCTTCGATGTACGAGGCGTCGTGAAACATCGCCAGCACGCCGGCGACTCTGCCGTCCCTATGCAGTGGCATGTAGTACGCATCCATGGGTTTCCCGCCCAAGGTGACGAATTCGCCAAAACCTTGATCGGTTGACTTCAGGCGGTCATAGGGAACCGGAGGCGGGGTGAGACGGACAACCAGGGAGGAGCTTTCGGCCAGAACTTTTCCGTGGTCATCATACACAATGACACCGATCAACTGCTCGCGATTGCCGAATCTTTCGACGATACGCCGAAGTTCTTCGTGCGAACGCCGCTCCAAAGCCGGCTCGACAATCTCTTGCAAGCTTTCCCCGAGAACGGCTGCCCGCCGTTGCAGGTCAGCGCGAAGACCTCGCTTTTCCGAGCGCACTTGATTTCTGGAAATAAAGAAGGTGACCAGAGTGATACCTACAACGAGAAAGAGGATCAGTCGGAGGCTGAGTCTCACTGTACCCCTCGTTTCGAGGTTAAATTCGAGATAGTCCGCAAGCGAGCCGAAAAAACGAGTTTACGCCAAGTGGCAGTCTAGCATTACGACGTCACTGTGTCTGCAATGCCTTGCGGACCAAGAAGCTGTTGTATGAGAAAACATCAGTGCTGTCCCATCATAAGTCGAACAGTTTCATCTGGATGTCGGAGATTCATAGGCCATCCCTTCCCAACCTCTGGAATGGCCGTAGCCTAACCGTGAATTCAAATCGATTTCGCCATCTCTTGCCATCAGACCCTTCTCCCGCCAGCTTTTACGCCCAATTCCCCGCAACACTGGGACAGCATTGATCTCTCAGCCCAAAGATCTCGTCATCATTGAAGTGGCTGTCGTCCTTCTTACGACGCAGGCCTTGATTATCAACCGGCTTGCCGGCATGCCTTATCCCCTTTGGCGATATCATAGTTCAGCGATTCATCGAGCTTAGCCGGTATCTGCTAATCGCCCAGTGGCGGATCGTCGCCCACACGCAAGTTATCCAGACGGGGTTCTTGGAAGTCACAAACGACAGTTTCGTGGCGGATAGTCGGCAATGCCTGAAGCAACCGGGAACATCGAGGACGCGCACGCGGGCTACGCTGTAGCGTTCATCAGCTGGACCGGCGATTTCGCATCTGGATTAGGCCGTCGTTTATTGTAGTCGTCATTTCTCTCGCGCTAATCCTTTGGTGCTAGCCTGGGGGCAGCGTGCAATCTTCGGATTGCCCTATCTCGCTCCCGTTCCAGAATTTAACTCGGCCACGTTTGCCGGGGTGCATGGCTTTCCATGGTGGCTCCGCTGGGCGCACTTCTTCAACTTTGTATTACTGATGATGCTGGTCCGCAGTGGGCTGTCAATTCTGATGGACCATCCCCGCCTGTATTTCAATAACGGCTGCACGCCGGGAACGGAATGGATTCGCTTCACGCCGTTGAAGGTCCCCAAGGATCGTGTGTGGAGAGCTAGTGGCCTGTCGCAGTGAATTCGTTAGTACGCGATTCTGGGAAAAGAATGGGCCAAATAGCTGGCACCCGCCATTCGTACAGTTGCTCTTGGTTTTTGCGTGTGGCGTCTGCAGTAACACTTTCTCCGCGACAGGCC
>DATLST010000095.1:0-69941 GCA_035534055.1 Candidatus Acidiferrales bacterium
GGATGTTGGGTGGCGTGAAAATGTTTGGTCGCGTGCTTGTTTTTCGAACTATCGCAGCAACCCACATGCCCGCACGTCAGGCACAGCCGAAGATGCACCCAGGTGTCTCCCATTTTCAGGCATTCTTCACAGCCGGTTGACCTTGGCTTGACGTTGCGGATTTGTTTCACGTGCTCGCAGGTTTGACCCATCGTCCCGCCTCCTTTTATGCTAAGGGGCCCGTTTGGGCTTCTGTACCGGAACGCAGACTTGGATAAAAATCGTGCCAGATGAGACCACGCGGCGCGTCCGCCGGCTTCGGCGCAGCGAATTGCCGGTCGATACCGTGGAGCTCGCTCGGTACCTGATCGGGAAAACGCTGGTTCGCGACCTTTCCGTAGGCCGTGTGAGCGGCCGGATCGTCGAAACCGAAGCATACCCCATCGGAGACGCAGCTGGCCATGCGTTTCGCGGCCAAACACTCCGCAACAAATCGGTGTTCCTTGCGCACGGCCATGCGTACGTGCACTTCACCTATGGCTCGTGCTGGCTTGTGAATGTAACCAGCGAGGAATTCGGGGTCGGCGGTGCGGTGCTGATACGGGCGATCGAGCCGGTTGAGGGGGTTCCAATTATGTCGCACAATCGCGGGGTGTCGCGCCTGCGGGATATCGCCCGAGGCCCCGGGCGGCTGACTGCCGCGATGGAAATAGATAAACAACTGGACAGCGTCGATCTTTGCTCATACGAGAGCCCGCTTTGGCTTGGCGCCGCAGTGCGGCCGGCGGGACCGATCGGCGTGACAACACGCATCGGACTCTCGAAGGAAGCGCACCGCAAGCTGAGGTTCTACGAACGCGGCAGCCCGTTCGTCAGCGGGCCGCGACGCCTCCTCGTTTGATTCTGACCGCCATAAATAATGGAATTGGTGTATTGGCTTTGATGTTATAAGGGGTATATTTTGGGGCATAGGCTAGGCGAGATAACCTAGCAAGATAGGCGCAAGGCGGCGCCCGGGTATTTAACAGGCGCAGACAGCTTGCCGGGAAGTCACCCAGAAATGCCGGCCGAATTCACAAGTCGGTTAAGATTTCCAGGATTTTCCACCCAACTAAACGTGGAGTCAGGCGAAGTGCCGAATTCTGCCGGTTTGCCCGCGCAGTTCTCCGCCGGGCATCTGGAAGCGCCTGACCCGGAACGGCTGGAATAAAATGCCTAGCTTCGGACTGAAAGAACGCATTCAACGGATTTTTTCTCCCGCGGGGATCACCATTGGCGGAGACCGCCCGTGGGATATTGTGGTGGGGAACTCTCGCTTTTACCCTCGTGTGTTGCGCTTGGGTTCGCTCGGCTTGGGAGAAGCTTACATGGACGGATGGTGGGACTGTGGGGCGCTCGACGAGTTTTTCTACCGGATCCTGCGCGCCGGACTGGACCGGAAAGGCATCTGTGATTGGCACCTCGCGCTGAGCAGCTTGTGGGCGGCGGTGCTGAACCGGCAGACGCCGTCGCGGTCGAAGCGGGTGGCCGAGCAGCACTACGATCTGGACAACGATCTCTATCAAAAAATGCTGGACCGGCGGATGGTCTACACCTGCGCTCGTTGGGAGCACGTCTCCAATCTAAACGAGGCGCAGGAGGCGAAGCTGGATTTCGTTTGCCGGAAGCTGGACCTAAAACCGGGAATGCACCTTCTGGACATCGGCTGCGGATGGGGCAGCCTGGCAAAATATGCGGCGGAAAAATATGGGGTTCGCGCGGTGGGGATCACGCTTTCCCGAGAGCAGATGCAGCTCGGCCAACAAATGTGCGCCGATCTTCCGGTCGAAATACGCTTGCAGGATTACCGGGACGTGCGGGAGAAATTCGACCGCGTCGCGTCGCTGGGGATGTTCGAGCACGTGGGCTACAAGAATTATCGCAGCTACTTTGAAATGGCCCACCGCGCGCTCGCGCCGGGCGGGTTATTTTTTCTTTCGACGATCGGCACCAACCATTCCGTTCGAGTTTGCGATCCCTGGATTGCGAAATACATATTTCCGAATTCGCACCTGCCTTCTCCCACGCAGCTCAGCGCCGCCGTCGAAGGCCTCTTCATCGTGGAGGAGTGGCAGAATTGGCGGGCCGATTACGACCGCACCGTGATGGCCTGGTTCCAGAATTTCCAGAAAAGCTGGAATCAATTGAAGTCGCGATATGACGAGCGCTTTTACCGCATGTGGAAGTATTACCTCATGGCTTCCGCGGGATCTTTCCGTTCGCAGCAAAACCAAGACTGGCAGATTGTGCTCGCCCGGCAGTAACCACGCCTTGATTGTTGGTGGATTGCAGAACCGGTAGAGCACGCTTAAGCACAAGACCGCCCCGCGAAGAGAAAAGTCCGGAGTGCGATTGTACATAGGGTGCGGTTCTCGTATGATGTGCGGCTGCTGTTGGAAAGAGTTGGAAAGAAAAAGGAGCCGGATGAGCGAAATCCTCACGATCGTGGCGCATGCGCGAGCCAAGCCGGGGCAGGAATCGCGCGCGCTGGAACTCCTGCAAGGCTTGATCGCACCGACACGTAAAGAAGCAGGCTGCATCGATTACGATTTGCACCAATCCATCGACGATCCCTCGCTTTTCGTCTTTTATGAGAATTGGGCGACCGTGAAGGACTTCGAGGCGCATGGCCGGTCGGCGCACATCCAAAAATTCCGCCAGGTTTTGGGAGAGCATCTGGCGGAAGGACCGACCATCTCGAAGTGGAAGATCGTGCCGTAGACGATACCCACGGCGCGTCATTGTTCGCTATAGTACACACCGACATATGGCTGTTGCAGATCTGCCGCGATTCAAGAAAACTGGAATCGCAGGTTTGGCGCCGAGGTGCATTTCTCGAATGAGCCAGGAGTCGGACAAAATTAAACGGGATCGAAGCTCGGGGCAGGAGCGGCGCGGCAGCCCTCGCTATCCGTTCACGGCCACATGCGAGGCCGTGGAAACGCGATCGGGCGTGCGCGTGGCCGGGCGCATGTCGGATATCGGCCGAGGCGGATGCTATATCGATACGATTGGACCGCTGCCGGTTGGATCCGACGTTACGCTCCGCGTCAACCGGGATAACGAATCGTTCAAAACCACGGCCAAAGTGGTTTTTTCACAAATGGGAATGGGAATGGGGCTGGCTTTCACGAATGGCGCTCCGGAACAGTTGTGGATCCTGGAGAAATGGCTGGGCGACCTGAGCGGCGAAATGCCGTCTCTGCCGAGTTCGCCGGAACACGAAGAGCCGGAAAGCGCGACAAGAATCCCCGCGCAGGATCCTGTGTTCGTGGTGAATGAGCTGATCCTGCTGCTGATTCGCAAGGGGGTGGTGTCCGAGGAAGAAGGAAAAGCTTTGCTGCAAAAGCTGCTGGCGTAAATCCGCGCGGCGATTCTCACTGAAACTGCTTTTGGAAATCCGCGAATTGGCGTTTTAAATCCTCAAGCTCGGTTCGCAAGTCCGCCATTTCCTTCTCCAGATGGGTCGTCCGTTCTGCATCGACGAGGTCCACCGAGGCGGTTCGTTCGGCGGGCAACCGAAGATGCGGCTGCGGCTCGACATCGCCTGACAGCAGATGACAATAGCGCGGTTCCTTGGCGCCGGGCTGCCGGGGGAGCAATTTCACGACGGGCGGCTCTCGCTGGATGAGGCGCTGCAAGGTGGATTGCACCTCGCTCAAATCGTCAAATCGGTGCATGCGTTCGGCGCGAGAGCGCAGCTCGCCGGGCGTCTGGAGGCCGCGCAAGAGCAATTCGCAAAGAACGGCGGTTTCGAGGCGGTTAAAGTTGAAGGATTCCTGCAAATGATGCTCGTATTTCGTAACACGGCTGTCGGAGCCGCTGGCGGCGCTCGCAAGATCGTTGTCCTCCAGCCCGCGCAAGGCGTCGCGCACCACATCCTCGTCCAGATTCATCACCGGGTCGCGATTCGATTTCTGATTGCAGGCGTTGATGAGGGCATTCAGTGAGAGCGGGTAGTAGTCGGGAGTGGTGATGTCTTTCTCGATGAGCGCGCCGAGCACTCTGGCTTCCACGGCCGTGAGGACCACGTTCATGGCGCGAATCATAGCGCAAGGCTGATGGATTCCGAAATTGCCACCGCGGCTCCTCGATTCGGTAAGATGTGTCGCGGCAGCGTGAAGCATGAAGCATGAAGCATGAAGCAATGCGGACGGATCTCAAAGACGTGGCGATCGAGCGAGCAACCGGCGGGGACGTCGAGGCCATTGTGAAGCTGGCGCAAGAAAACGGTCCCGATCGCGGGGGAGAGCTATCGGTGCGCCTCACGAGCGAAGCGGTTGCGGCACGGATGCAAAAGCTGCCCAACATCGTTGCTCGCCGGGGATGCCATCTGATCGGATTTCTTCTCACGTCGGAACGGACGGCAACTGCCTCGCCCATCGTTAGCGCGATGCTGAAAACGTACCCGGGATCGGAGCGAGCTTACGTTTACGGGCCGGTGTGCGTGGCCGCGGGCGAGCGCGGGCGCGGAATTGCCGCGGCGATGTTTGCCGAACTGCGGCGGCTTCTCCCGCACCGCGAGGGAATTCTGTTCATCAAGACGAATAACCATCCATCGTTACGGGCACATCGGAAGATGGGCATGCGTCCGGTGGGCGAGTTCACGCACGATGGGGTAGATCTGGCGATTTTCAGCTACACAGGATAAGACTGCCCCCGACCCCGGTTTGTCATCTCGCGGCGAGATCTCGAAGCAGCGACGCAATCTCCCGGGGGCATTGCACCGGAGTCAGGTGGCGAGCGCCGGGAATCACATGGAGCGTCGCGCCAGGGATCAGTTCCTGCATGGTCCGCGACATGGCTACCGGCGTGGCGTAATCCTCTTCGCCTACGATCACGGAGACGGGCATGGGAAGGGAACCGATTGCGCCGCGCAGGTCCTCGCTGCCCAGCATCGCGCAGGAAGATTGATAGCAAGCCAGCTCGTTGGCCAGGAAAACGCGGGATACGGCCTCCACGCGGTCGGCGTGAGATTGGGAGAACCCGTCTCCAAACCAGCGGCTGAGCTGAAAAGGCAGCATCGTGGCGAATCCATCTTCGGCTGCTTTGGCGGCGCGCTTGCTCCAGTCGGCCGGCGCGGTGGGACCATACCACGCGGTGGTGTCGATGAGCGCCAGGGCTTGCGCCCGGCCTGGATAGGCGGCCGCGAAAGCCTGCGCCACGCAGCCGCCCACGGAGCAGCCGCCGATCATGGCGGAAGGCCACTTGCAGTGGTCGAGAAGCGCGGCGAGGTCACTCGCGAAAAGCTGCGCGGAATATGCGCCGGGCCGGCGCTCGGACTGGCCGTGGCCACGGCAGTCGTAGACCAGGATTTCGAAATCCGCGCTCAGTTCGGCTACAACGCCGTCCCAGATTCCCGCGTCGAGGCCGAGGGAGTGGATCAAAACCAGCCGCGGGTTGCCCGGCTGCGGATGCAAGTGATAGAAAAGGAGGCAGCCGTCTTGTGCCTGGGCTCTGCCGGCGATCGTTTGGGACATTCGAAACACTCCTTTGTCGGATGGATGAGCAAAAGCGAGCTGAATTCTTCTCGAAGATTGTACCCGACGACATTCAAAGACACGCCGGTTTTGCATGGATTTTTAATTGTCCGGGTTCGTTCGTGGTCCGATCGTCGATTGTGATAATCGATTGTGATAATCTGCCGTGCGCCCAAGTAATTGCGATAAGCGCTGGACATCATTCCGCTGGCGAGAGGTTTCGTGAAAACCGGCTTCGATATCCTCTTCACGCTGCTGCCCTTCGCGGTTCTATTCGTCGCTTTCCTGATTTTCAAGCTGAGCGCTTTTAAGGCAAGCCTATGCGCGTGGCTGCTGGAACTTGTGCTGGCTCTTTCGTACTACCACATGTCGCTGCTGAAAAGTATCGAGGCGTCGCTGTGGGGCAACCTCACAATGTGGGCGGCGTTCCTGGTTCTCTATACCGGGCAAATTTTCGGGCAATCCTATCGCAACACCGGCTTGCTACAGATTCTGCTTGAATCGATCCAATCGATTCTCCCGAGCTGGGACCAGGAGGGACAGGCCGTTGCGCTGGTGACGATTGTCGGGGGATTCATCGGTGCGTTCAACGGATTCGCAACGTATCCGGTGACCATTCCGGGACTCGTTGACTTGGGATTCGAAGGCATCAGCGCGGTGACGAGCTACCTGGTCTATTTCTCCTGGACGCTGCCTTTTAACAGCCTGTTCATAGCGCCGAGCATTTCCAATGCGGCAAGTCACGTGCCGGTGATCGATATCGTCCGGGTTTCCGGGCTTCTCAGCATTCCGCTGGTGTTTCTGTCTCTGCTGGGCTTTCTAAAATTGCTGGGATTCCGCTTCTTCGAATGGAAGACACAGATACTGTTCTGGTCCATGAGCCTGGGAAACGTGATTGCCATCGTGCTGTTTACGCAGATTTGGCCGGAGTATTACATCGTGATGCTGTTCGCGGGGGCGACGATCGCGCTCGGAGGACTGTATTTGTACGGATACATTGCCAAGCGGCAACCCGTCCCGAGCATGGTGGGGGCGGCGCGGCAGGTGTCCGTGAAGCCCTCGCAATCGAGATTCAAGGCGTTCGCACCGCTGATTCTTGGCGCGGTGTTCGTGGTGCTGACTCGCGTGCCGGGCATCGCGAAGGTGCTTGAGCGCTTGCGCTTTGGAATGGCCTTGTGGGGATACAGCGGCATCCGGATCAACATTGTCACGTCGGCGGGTTTTTTCATTTTTGTCACGGCGCTGGTTTGCTATCTGTTCCGGGTGAAAGACGCGAATCCCGCGAAAGATCTCGTCACGGCCACGCGGCGAAGCCGCGCGCCGCTTTCCACGCTGGTCGTTGGGAGCGCGACCGTCTACCTGATGGTGGATACCGGACAGATCGCCCTTCTCGGTAGAGTGCTTTCGGGCGCGGGGAAATTCGTCTACACCTCGCTTTATCCGAGCGTGGCATTTTTGGGAGGCATGGCGTTCGGGCAGGGTTTACCGGCGGACTTTCTGTTTTCCCGGATGCAGCTGGGAATTGCGCCGACGCTGGGCATTCCTCTGATGGTATTGGTCGGAATCGTGACGGTGATTACGATGGGGCCGAACAATGCGCTGAAGCCGACGCAAATTGCATACACCGCATCGCTTGCGAACGTGAAGGGCCGCGACGGCGAAATTTTCCGCACCTGTCTGCCGTGGCAAATTCTTCAGCTCGTTGTGACTGCAATCCTGGCGGTGATCCTTGTGTTCGTCTGGAAATAGCCGGCGTACTTCAGAAGGAATGCGGTTCCTGGACGCATGTGAGCGGCAAAGGATAGATTCGCCAGGAGAACGCAACTCAGGAGTCTTGCAATGAAGGGAAACGCCGCTCCACTGCCGATCGACGGGCCGAGTCTCGATTTCCAGACGCACCTGGCCAAGCTCGAAGCCAGCGGCCTGCTGGTTCGCATCGACAGACCAATCAACAAGGATACGGAACTGCATCCGCTGGTGCGCTGGCAGTTTTTGGGAGGACTCCCCGAAGAACAGCGTCGGGCATTCCTGTTTACCAACGTGGTTGATTTACACGGGCGGCGCTACGACGTTCCCGTCGCCGTGGGAGCGCTGGCCGCATCGCCGCAAATCTATGCAATCGGCATGGGTCGGCCGGTCGAGGAAATTGGCGCGGCCTGGCTGCGCGCGATTGCCAACCCAATCGCCCCGGTGCTTGTGGACCGGCCGCCTTGCCAGGAAATTGTGATGAAGGGCGACGATCTGCATCTGCCCGGCGGCGGGCTCGCCAGCTTGCCGGTGCCGATCTCCACGCCGGGCTTTGATTCGGCGCCTTATCTAACGGCTACGCTGTGCATCACGAAAGACCCTGAAACCGGCGTCCGCAATATGGGCACGTATCGGGCCGCGCTCAAAAGCACCGACCGGCTGGGCGTGCGCATGTCGTCGCGAATCGGCGGCGCGGGTGGCTACCTGCACTGGACAAAGTACCGCGAGCGGCGCGAGCCGATGCCGTGCGCCATCGTGATCGGCTGCGCGCCGGTGGTTGCATATACGGGCCCTCAAAAACTTGCCATCAATATGGACGAGATGGCTGTGGCGGGCGGCGCTGCGGGAGCGCCGATTCGCACGGCCAGAGCCGTCAGCGTGGATCTGGAAGTGCCCGCGGATGCTGAGATCGTCATCGAAGGGCTGATCGACTCTGAACTGCTCGAGCCCGAAGGGCCCTTTGGCGAGAGCAACGGCTATGTGGCGCTCGAAGATTACAACATGTCCATGCAGGTGACGGCGATCACGCGCAAGAAGTCTGCGGTCTTCGCGTCGATCATCAGCCAGGTGACGCCGAGCGAATCGAGCATCATCAAGAAAGTGGCGTATGAGCCGATGTTCCTGGCGCATCTGCGCGATCACCTGTCGGTCAAGGGCATTCGCCGCGTGGTGATGCATGAGCCGCTCAGCAACGTGCGGCCCGTGATTTTTCTCCAGTTTGCCAGCGGCACGCCGCGCACGGAGGTCTGGCGGGGATTGCAGGGCGCCGCGGCGAAGCAGGCCGACTGCGGGAAAATCGTGATTGCGGTGAGCGAGGACATCGATCCGGTGAACACCGATGCGGTGATGTGGTCGCTGGCCTACCGCTCAAATCCCATCGAGGATGTGCATCTGCAGCCATTTCGTTCCACCGGCCATTCGCCGAAGTCGGGGCCGCAGGCGCTCGACTCGACCATGCTGATCGACGCCACGCTGAAGTATCCCATGTCGCCGCTGGCCCTCCCGGCGCGCGAATTCATGGAACGCGCGCGAGCGATCTGGCAGGAGCTGGGGCTTCCGGCGCTCAGGGTGCGTCCGCCGTGGCACGGCTATTCGCTCGGCGATTGGACGGAAACGTGGGAACAATTTGCCCGCGACGCTGTCTCTGGCGAATGGGAAAAGAATGGCGTCAACACCTTGGCGCGGCGGCGCGGCGGTCTCACTCCTGAAACCCCCGTGCGAAGCATTGAGGGGCCAGCGAAATCGAAGGGTTAGAGAATGCCGATTCCCGCCCAATACGCAAAGCGATCCGCATGGCCACTGAAGCATCCTTGAACGAAACGGCCGTCAGCAGAATTTTCGATGTGGGCGTGAACGATCGCCTGCCGCTCGGTCAACTCCTGATTCTTGGCCTGCAAAATGTTTTCGGAATGACCGGGATGTTCGTATTTCCCGGTTTGCTGGGCCGTTCTTTTAATCTGCCGGCGGAGCAGATCGCCTATCTTTATGGCATGACGTTTGCGGTATGCGGCTTCATCACGATTCTGCAATCTGTGCTGCTGCTGCGACTTCCCATCGTGCAGGGACCCTACGCGGGGAACTTCGCGGCGTTGGTCGCCGTGGGTCATTTGCAGAGCGGCGGGCTAGGCGCGGCCTATGGATCGTTCTTTGCGGCATCGCTCGTCTGGTGCCTGCTTTCGGTGCCGATCCGGGGGTTGAGCTTCGTGGGCTTGTTTGCTCGATTTCTGCGGGCGCCGATTATTTCCGGAATCATTGTGATGCTGACGATCATCCAGATTTCGAATGTCGCGCTGCCCAACTGGATCGGTAATCCCGCAACGCCCGGCTTCCCGATGGTGAACCTTTTCGCAGGTACTGTGGCCGTGCGGTGCTGATCGGCGTGTCGCTCTGGGGCGGATCGCGCCTGCGGCGTGGCGCGATTTTGATAGGGCTGGCCGCCGGGACGGCGATGTATGCGCTGTTTCGTCCGATTTCCTTTGCCGAAGTTGCACGGGCGCCGCTGCTGGTGGCCCCGCAATGGTTTCCCTTCGGCTTCGGCGTGCAGGCCGAACTCGTGCTCGTGTTTCTACTGGTGCTGATTCCGGCGGGCATGGGCTCGATGGCCATGTATCAAATGGTGGCGGACTGGGGCGAACAGAAGCTTCCGGCGGAGCGCATGTCGCAGGGTATTTTCGCGGTGGCCCTCGGATCGGTGCTGGCCGGAATCGTGGGCGGATTCAGCACGATCGTGTATCCGGATAATATCGGCATGCTCCGCGCAACGCGCGTCGGTTCGCGCTACGCGACGCTGGCCGCCGGCATTCTCTTGATTGCGTTGGGCAGCTTCATCAAATTCGACATGCTGCTGGTGCTGGTGCCGCAGCCGGTGGTGTCCGCGGCGGCAACGCTGCTTTTCGGCATTGTCTTCATGCACGGCGTGCAAATGCTTGCGAAGGTCGAATGGGACGACCGAAAGTTCATCGTAGCGGGCTTGGCGGTACTGGTGGGCTTGGGCGGAATGTTCGTCTCGCCGCAGGCGTTGGCTTCGATGCCCCTGATGGTGAGGCTCTTTGTGGAGCAGCCGGTAATCTCCGGCGGGCTGATACTGGTGATCCTGCATTCGCTGCTGTGCCCGGCGCCGCCAGCCGGTAATGCGCTTCCGTAAAAACTGGGGTCGTTCGGCCCCTCGAAAGCGCGCAATGGATTGGCGTCCGAAGATCGGATGGGAAAGCGGAGTCGAAAATCCATTTCTCGGCTGATATAATCGCGTGTTCGTATGCGGTTCGCCATCGCGTAAGCGGCTCTCCATCATGTCGTGCAGGCGTGGTCGCAAGCAGAGGATGGGAAATTGAGGCAAATCTCGCAATGCTGGTGAAGCTGGAGGAGCGTCTGCATCTGGACGCTTCGGCACACGATATTTGGAAGCTGCTGCGCGACACCCCGCGTCTCACGGGCCTCTTGCCGGGAGTTGAAAGCGTCGCCGTTTTGGACGAGCCTGGAGCGGAAGCGTACGTTGCGACGGTGAACGACAAGATCGGCCCCTTCAAGGTCACCATGAAGCTGCAGGTGCGAGTCACCGAAGCCTTGGAACCGACCATCCTGAAAGCGTCCCTGAAAGGCGCGGATTCGCTGAGCCAAAACCGCATGACCGGATTCCTGCAAGTGGCTCTCAGTCCCGAAGACTTGGGCACGGAGATGCATTTCGAAGCGTCGGTGGAAATCCTGGGCAAGCTGGCTACGCTAGGCGCGGTTCCCATGCGGCGCAGAACCACGCAGCTCTTCGGAGAGTTCGCGCGAAACATTCAAGGTCAGTTCGGACAGCTCCCCCAAGGGCAATTTGCGAAGGAATCCTCGTGAAGATCGCCTTCGTTCTGAACGGGGAACCCACTCAACTGGAAATTGAGCCGCGCGAGACGCTGGCGGAAGTGTTGCGAGCGCGCTGCCGCCTGACGGGAGTGAAACTCTCCTGCGAAGCGCAGGTGTGCGGCGCCTGCACGGTCCTGGTGGACGGGCTCCCGGTGAGCGCCTGCACCTACCTCGCTTACGAAGCGCGCGACCGGCGCGTGCTGACGATCGAAGGGCTCGCGGACGAGTCCGGCCGATTGCACCCTTTGCAGCAGGCGTTCATGGACAACTTCGCGTTTCAGTGCGGATTCTGCACGCCGGGGATGATCCTGGCCGCGAAAGCCCTGCTCGACGAGCGCCCACAGCCCACGCAGGAAGAGATTATTGCCTATATGGACGGGAATTTGTGCCGCTGTACAGGATATCTGGCAATTGTAAAGTCGATCCAGCAGGTGGCGGCTTCCGGGAAGAAAAATGGCCCAGCAAAGTGAATTCGCGGTAGTCAACCATTCGGTGCCGCGCGCGGACGGTCTGGCGAAGGTGACGGGAAGCGCCATTTATGCAAGCGACATGGTGCTCGAGCACATGGCCTGGGCCAAAGTGCTGCGCAGCCCGTACGCACACGCGCGAATCGTGTCGATGGATGCGTCCGCGGCTCGCAACCAGCCGGGCGTCGTGGATGTTCTCACCGGCGACGATTTGCATAGCCTCAACCCTTATTATGGCCATGCGGTAAAGGACCATCCTTTGCTTGCGATCGGCAAGGTTCGCTTCGTGGGCGAACCTGTCGCGGCGGTGATCGCCGAAGACGACTTGAGCGCGCAGGAAGCGCTAGAGCACATCGCCGTTGAATACGAGGAGCTTTCTCCCATTCTGGACGTGGATACAGCTCTCGCGCCGGGAACTCTGAGGATTCACGACAAGGATTACACGCAGGGAAATTTCCGCGGGTTTGACGACCAATCGATCAATCTCGCGGGAAACATCTGCCAGAAAGTACACGTCGAGTGGGGCGATGTGGAGAAGGCTTTCGCCACGGCCGCGCATATTGTTGAGGGGGAGTTTTACTTCCCCATGGTCTACGCCTACGCGATGGAACCCTACGTGGCCATTGCCGAGTACGATCCGAAAGGCCGGCTGACGGTGTATTCCTCCGCGCAGCATCCGTTCATGGTCCGGCAGGATCTTGCGGACGTCTTCAAATTGCCATTGAACAGCGTGCGGGTGATTGTGCCGTACGTGGGCGGAGGTTACGGCAGCAAGTCCTATACGAAGATTGAGCCGCTGGTGGCGGCGTGCTCGTGGAAATCAGGCCGCGCCGTGAAGCTTCAATTGAGCGTGGAGGAAGCTTTCCTGACCACGCGCGGCGATGATGCCCGGGTGCGTATCCGCACCGCAGCCGACGCCAACGGCCAGATCGTGGCGCGGCAAGCCACAATTCATCTGAACACGGGCGCCTACGCCGAAAACAGCCCCATGGTTTCGCGAAAGGCGTCCAACCGCATCGTGGGGCCCTACCGCATTCCCAACGTGAAGATCGACTGCCTGGCGGTGTATACGAACACCGTGCCGGCCAGTTCCTATCGCGGCCTGGGAGCGGCACAGGTAACGTTTCCCGGAGAATCGCAGATCGACGAGCTGGCGGAGAAGCTCGGCTGCGACCCCGTGAAGTTCCGGCTGCAGAACCTGGCGCACCGAGGGGAATCGATCAATCCCGTCGCGCGCGCCATCGACGCCGACGTGCCAGGCGACGTGCGCGAGGCGGCCCAAACCTTGCACATGGACAGTCCCTTGCAACCCGGCCACGGCCGCTCGGTGTGCTGTTCGGCCAGCGATGCCGGTGCGCATCCGGTGACGCTGGCCATGGTGCAGGTGTATGGAGACGGATCGGTGTCCGTGCTGAGCGGAAGCACGGAAATCGGGCAGGGAAGCCATACCGTCCTGGCGCAAATTGCCGCGGAAGAAATGGGCGTTCCGTTCGAGAACGTGCGTCTGATCGGCTCAGACACGGCGATCACGCTGTTCGAGCGCTCCACCGGCGCCAGCCGCACCACCACGCTCATGGGCCGCGCCGTGATGGAAGCCTGCCGCGAGGCCATCGTCCAATGCAAGACCATGGCCGCCGAGCTTCTGAACGTTCCACAGGAAAATCTGATCGCGGACCGCGGCGGCGTGCGTCACGGAACTGTCCGTATGACCTGGTCCGAGGTGATCGAGAAATATTTTCAGATGCAGGGCTGCAGCATCATAGGCCGAGCGTATCTGCGGCGGGCCGGAGACCTGCAAGAGGTTCCGGTTTTCTGGGAGATCGGCGTGGTGGGGCTCGAGATGGCGCTCGACGAAGAAACCGGGAAAATTTCTCTGGATACCCTCGTCACGGTGGGCGATGTGGGGCTGGCGATTCATCCGGCGATGACCGAGAGCCAGGACATCGGCGCAGCCACCATGGGCGCGGGAGTGGCGTTGTTCGAAGAACTCATCTACGACGGGCAGCAATTGATGAACGGGACGATGCTCGAATACCGCGTGCCGCGATTCTCCGATATGGCTCGCAATATCCATCTGAAGTTGGCGCAGAACCGGGATGGCGTGGGGCCGTACGGCGCCAAAGGAGGCGGCGAAGGTTCGGTGAATCCGATGGGCCCTTGCCTGGCGAATGCGCTCTATCAAGCCACCGGGGTGCGGATCAGAAGGCTGCCGCTCACGCCCGAGCGCGTCTGGCAGGCCTTGCAAAAGAAGAAACAGGGAAGCCCCAAAGCATCGCCGGTGGCGGGCAAGCGATGACGACTCTGAGCCGTTTCGAAATCCACCAGCCTGCAACTGTGAGCGAAGCATCGCGGATGCTGTCGCATCACGGCGACGAAGCGAGCATCTACGCCGGCGGCACCGAATTGCTGCTGGCGATGCGACACGGCGCTTTGCGCTACCGGCACCTGGTGGACCTGAAGGTGATTCCCGGTCTCGACTCCATTCAGTTGCAAGGAAACACGCTGGAAATCGGCGCGGCCTCCACCCATCGCACCATCGAGCGCTCCGCGCTGGTGCGCGGAAAACAGCCGGTGCTGGCGGAACTGGAATCGCATGTCGCCAACGTCCGCGTGCGCGCCACCGGAACTCTGGGTGGGAATCTCTGCTTCGCCGAGCCGCATTCGGACCCGGCTACGTTCCTGCTGGTTCTGGGGGCTGAGGTGGAGCTGGAAGGGCCGGACGGCGGAAGGAAATTGACCATCGACAAACTGATTTCCGGCGCATATGCGACCAGCCTGCTACCCGCGGAAATCCTCACGAAAATTCTGGTTCCCTGCGGCAAGAAAAGCGACCGCGCCGCTTATCTGAAATTTCAGGTGCATGAGCGTCCCACGCTAGGCCTGGGGCTTTGGTTCGATACTCCCGACGATGGCCGCAGCTTCACGCAGGGGCGAGTCGCGGTAGGCTGCGTGTGTCCTTTCCCGAGCCGCGCCACGGCAGCCGAGGAATTGCTGTCCGGTCCGCGTGACGATGTGGAAAAGCGCTTGCCGCGGGTCGCGGACGCGATTGCCGACGCGGCGGATCTAACAGACGACCATGAAGGCAGCGCGGATTATAAGCGCCATCTCATTCACGTCTTCCTGGGCAGGGCTTTCCGAAAAGCATTGGAGCAGCCAGCCGACTGAATCCGGCAAGCCTCCGAAGCGGCACTGCCGCGCGCTCCATTTCAGGCTCGTCGATCAGTGCGCTTCGGCTGGTGTTGCCGTCGCCGGTCCATCTCCTACGATTTCCAGTACGGTATCCACATCCTTGGCGCCGTCGTAGTGGACCTGTTTGGCGTAGTGCGTGACAAACGTCCCTGCCGGCATCGGCACGGTGCTGTTGGGATCGAACTTCGTACCCGTGCCCACCCACCAGGTTCCCGAAATTACCGTGATGTACCGATTGTTCGGATGCCAGTGCGGATGGCTCATGTGGTGCGCCGTCCATTCAACCAGTACGACATAGAGGCCTGGCTTGGAGGGATCGCCAACCAAAACCGCTGTTTTCGCGCCGTTGCCACTGGTGGTCCAATGAATTTGATTCGGCAGCTTGTAAGCCAGGGCCTTCGGGTTCAAGTCAGTGGCGTTGGCCGTCCCTAGGGATACGAGCACCGCGACCGCCGCCGCAAGCCAGAAACGGCGCGGTATCCAGGATGTGAGCGAAGCAAGCATCATCTCCTCCTCCTTTGAGTTATCAGGCGGCTTTGTACGCTACCACGAGCAGTTCGTCACCGTCGACCGACCGGGGCATTGCCGGCTGTGTGTTGAGCGCCATGGCCAACTCTTCGTTAAAAGGGCTCGACGCGAACAGCGGGGGCTCCAGGCCGGAACGCGGGATGGCGTACTCAAAGAACGCAATCGTGGGAGCGATGGGGTGATCTTCCCCAATCCATTTCAGCCAGATCCCCGTGCGTGCAGTGGCGCCTGTGAAGTTGGGCAGCACATGGAAAGCCAACCCTCCCGGAACCAGGAGATGAGCCATCAATCGTAAAGCGTCGCTGATGTTGGGGAGGTGCTCCACGACATGGTTAGAAAATAGAATGTCGAAACTTCCAGGAGGCAACGCCTGGAGTTCGCCGATCGAACCGAAGACTTTCATTTTCAGTTGTTGCCGCGCATACTCGGCGCGCGGTTTGGAAATTTCGAAGCCGGCCGCGTCGTACCCGTAGCTCCGCAGTTGATAGATCCCGTACCCCCAGGAACACCCAAAATCCAGCACGCGTCCGGCGGGTCGCAACGTCTTAAGCAGACGGATTTTGGGATTGAGATCTAGATGCGATCCGGCAAAACACCGGTTCGTCAGTGCCTGCAGTTCCTGGGGGGCCGGTAAGACGACCTGCGGGGCATCGACAAAATACTCGTGCTGATAATGCGTGTCGTGTTCCTGCGGAGTGTCCACCGGCCATCGAAAAATCAAGTGGCAGGTTTCGCACTCGAGAATATCCATGATGAGCTTTTTGTGGCGCATAAGGCGGAGTGCGGACGACGGCCCGCAATAGGGGCAGACTTTGGGCTGGTGGTGCAAACGGTGGCGTAACAGCCGTCTTACAAAACGGGATTTTGCCCTGGCATACTCCAGTGGATTGGCCATCTGCGGATTTTCTCCCTGGAATCGCGATCGATTGCATGGACTGCGGCCGGCGCGGAGACGCTCGATTCAGCTAAAGTTGTACCATGGTTCTTTAGAGTTGGGCGGCCAGGTCCGAAGTGACGAGCATGCCACGGAATGCCGAACGCCCCAATCCGGAGAGCCGGTTTTTTCGCGAACGCCGGCCATGACAGCTCATTTGTACCCGATGATCGCGGCAACGCCGCTGCCTTCCCCAATCTCCTGCATTTCGGCGCGCGAGAACCCGGCTTCGGTGAGCCATTTCGTGTATTCGGCGAAGGTATAGGTTCCGCCATTCTCCGTGTGCAGGAACATGTTCAGCGCGAAGATGAGCGGGAAGGGAGGGCCGGTGCGCTCGTCGTTGGGAATCATGTCGATAATCGCCAGCCGGCCGCCGGGCTTGAGTGCGGCGCGCAATCGGCCAAAGAGGTTGCGCGCGGAGGCTTCATTCTCGCCGTGGACAATGTGGCCGAGCAGTGCCAGGTCGTACTGACCAGCGGGATATTCCAACTGGCGCATGTCGCCCGGAAGGTAGTCGTATTGGCGGATCACGCCATGCTTCTCAAGATATTTCTTTGTTTGTCCCAGCACTTCGGGCAAGTCTTGCGCGGTAATCCGTGCGTCCGGATCGGCTTCGGCCACCGCAATTCCCCAGACACCGGAGCCGCATCCGACGTCTAGAACGCGCATGCCGCGATGCGCGCTTCCCGCGCCAATCGCCTGAGCAAGCCGTTGCGCTTGCAAACTATTTTGAACGTGCAGCGTGCGCGTAAGAACGGAGAAAAACTTTTCTGCCTCGGCCAGCTCGAACACAGCATGTGCCGGTTTGCCCGAGCGCACCGCCTCAGTCAGGTGGCCCCAGCCCTCCCACAGTCCATCCGTTTCCCAAAAGGCGCCCATATAGTCCGGGCTTTCACCCACGAGAAATTTGGCGGCAAGCGGGCTCAGCGAATAGGCGTCCTTACGTTTGCCGAGCAGTTTGAAGCCGACTAGCGCGTCGAGCAGCATACGGGTGCCTCGCTCCGAGGCCTGCGCGGCCCGCGCCACCTCTTCCGCGGTGCGGGCGCCATCCGCAAGGTGCGAGAACACCCCGAGTTGCACGGCGGTCAAGAGAATCCGCGCGGGCGCGAACGAGAAGGCCATCTGTGCCAGCGGCAGGGGATCGAGCGGCATTTCCTGAGCGGGTTTGGAAGTGGAACTCATCGTGCCTCCTTGAAGTGAAGCGCCCTCATTTTAATGAGAGGGCACGTCAAATTACCAGCCCAATTGCAGCAAGCATGGGAGAATGCGGACCTGCCACTAAAATCTTGCGGTTGCCAGGATCCGAGGCGCGAACGCCAGCTAATGCGCGGAAGATGTGCCGAGGGCTCGGTCAGTTCGTACCGCTTCCCCAAATCTACGCGTGCGATTTAAAGGTGGTGGAACGTGCCGCATAACACGGGTTTTAGAGAAATTTAGTCATCTAATCGAGGCAAACCTCAGCTAGATTCCCCCGCCGATTGCGACGTCCGAGCACGGCCTCTAGGAATGGCAAAAACCATGAGAATGCCGATGCCTAATAGCAGAGACGTAGAAGGCTCGGGTGTGGTGACCGGCAGCGGCGAAACAACGATATAGCCGCCCGACGCGGGCTCCTCGCCCCCAGTCCCGCAACTTATGTCGTAACAGTCGAAAAGACCTCCGCAATTATATCCGGGCTCCGGAACACAGTTGATCCCGAAGTTCGCATCATAGTAGTATTCGCCTCCGACATTCATAAACTCTGTCCCGCTTGACGGCAAGCTCGGCCCTGCAAAATTCACAAAATATCCTTGCGAGTCAGACCACGTAAAATCTCCGAAGGGGTATGGTTGACCAGGTTGACCAGAATATCCACCGAAGCACTCTGGATGGCCGCAGGCCGGTGGGGGACCAAAGGCGAGGGGTTCCGCCCCGTAATACGTTGCAAGGTAAGAATCCGAAAAGCTGAATACCATCGATTTTGGGACCAAACTCCCGTCGGCGTATACGTCGAACATAGCGGAAAACTGATCCACCACGGGGTTTGGTGAAGGCGTCACGCAATATCCGATTTGGCAAAACGCACTGAGTTGCCAATATGCATTAATCGACACCGCGTATGCGGGAGCTGAATCGGCGCGTGCCGGACTTCCAGTCGTAAGCACACAGCACAGAAGCGCTAAACAGGCGGCAAGAGCTTTCATTGACCCTCCCGGAAACTATTCAAAGTAGCGCGGGCAATTTGAAGGCCTCGCAAACTAGTCAGCGCGTCGAAACTAAGTTGTTATGGAACTATGAGATACACAACTTAACTCCTCCGATACCGCATCTGGAGAGAAACTGTCTGCAGGAAAACGGAACATGACGTGCGCCACTCAAAGGCCAGTGGAAGCTGTTAGGCGATTTAGAGTGTGCCGAGGGGCAGAATCGAACTGCCTACGCCGGCCTTTTCAGGGCCGCGCTCTACCGGTGAGCTACCTCGGCACCGGGACAAGCAAAGATTGTAAGGAAAAAACGCGAGGACAGCAAAGAGAAAAGCCCGGTCGCGAAAATCCCGCGTTACTTCATCGACTCATCGAACTCGTGCATCCACTCTTTCTTCTTGAGCACTTCCCGTGGCTTTGAGCCATCGGGCGGCCCCACAATTCCGTCCTTCTCCATCAGGTCGATCAACCGAGCCGCGCGGCCGTAGCCGACGCGCAGGCGTCGTTGCAATGTGGAAGTGGAGGCGCGTCCCATCTCGCACACCACGCGCACGGCGTCCTGATAGAGGTCATCGTCCACTTCCTCGCCGCCGTCGCCCGAGTCTCCAACCGAGCCGCCCATGACGTTCTCATCCTTGGGAGGTTTGAGAAGTTCCTCGTTGTAAACCGCTCTGGCCTGATCGCGCCAGAATTCGCAAACGGCCTGCACCTCGCCTTCGCCCACATACGGGCCATGGATGCGGTGCAATCGCGAAGAGCCCGCTGGAAGATACAGCATGTCGCCCTTGCCCAGCAGCGATTCCGAGCCGTTGGTATCGAGAATCGTGCGCGAATCCACCTTGCTGGCCACGCGGAAGGAAATACGCGCGGGGAAGTTGGCTTTGATCAAGCCGGTGATGACGTCCACCGAGGGCCGCTGGGTCGCCAGGATCAGGTGAATGCCCACGGCGCGCGCCATTTGCGCGAGGCGCGTGATCGATTCCTCGACTCCGTTCGTGTCGACCATCATCAGGTCCGCCAACTCGTCAATCACAATTACCAGATAAGGAAGCGGGCGGTGCTCTTCTTGGTCCGCACCATCGAAGAGCGAAAGCGGCTGTCCCTTTTCGAAGGTCCGGTTGTACTGTTCGATGTTGCGCACGCCGCGCTGGGCGAGCATTTTCAATCGCCGCTCCATTTCGCGGGTGGCGTTGCGCAGGACGTTGGCCGCCACTTTGGCATCGGTCACCACCGGCGTAAACAAGTGCGGGATGTCCACATAGAGGCCCAGCTCGAGGCGCTTCGGGTCAACCAGCACCAGCTTCATTTCGTCGGGTGTGGATTTGTAGAGCATGCCCATGAGCAGGGAGTTGATGAATACGCTCTTGCCGGTTCCCGTCGAGCCGGCAATCAGAAGGTGAGGCATTTGCGTTAAATCCGCCGCGCGGATACGCCCGATCAAATCCTTGCCGAGCGGCAGGGCGAGTTTTGAGGGCGAGTGCGAAAATTCGGGCGACTCGATCACGTCGCGCAAGGCAATCGTCTCCCGCCGTGCGTTGGGCACTTCGATTCCGACGGTCGATTTCCCCGGGATGCGCTCGATCAGGATCGATTCGGCGCGCAGGGCCAGGCAGAGATCGTCCCCGAGCCCGGTAATCCTGCTGTATTTGATTCCGGCTTCCGGCTTAAATTCAAAAGTGGTGACTACCGGCCCAGGGTTGATCTGCGTAATATGCCCGCCGACGCCGAATTCCGCGCATTTTTGTTCGATGGCGCGGGCGCACTCTTTCAGCTCGGTTTCATCCATTTTCTCGCCGCGCTCGGAAGTATTGAGCAATCCAGGCGAGGGCAGCCGAAAATTCGTCTTCCCGCGCGGTGCTTTGGGTGGAGGCGCGGCCTTCTTCGAAGGCTGCATTTCGGAGTCGTGGAACTGGATCACGGCAGGGCCGTGCTCCGGCAGATTCGGCTCGGCGTCCAGAACGGATTGGCCTTCCTCCTCTTCCGCAAGTTCCTTGGTCGAAATGCGCTGCTGCTTGATGGGAGGGCGCCCCGCGATCTTGATCTCCTCGACGCGCTTACGCAATCGCGCCGATTCGCGCTCCTCGCGCCAGTCCTTGATTCGCGCGATCGATTTTCCCAGGTAGCCGTCGGCGGCCAGGGGCTTCTTGGCCCACGCCGCGGCTGAGCGGAATGAGAAGCGTGTCGTCAGGAAGAGCGCGATGACGAACGTCGCGAGGGCAACCAAATGCGCCCCTGTGGAATTAAATGCCGCCCGCATTCCGTCGGCCAGCACCGTGCCCAGCAAGCCTCCCGCGGGCAAGGCGCCGCGCACCTCGGGAACGTGAATGGATTTCTGCAGCAGGGCAAGCTCCGCGGAAAGCGACACGAGCAACAAAACCGAGCCAACCACCTTGGCAGCCGGCGCCTCAAGTGTCTGGCTCCGGAACCAGCGCATACCCAGCAAAAAGATGCCGACCGGAATCAGAAAGGCCGAAAAACCGCTGAATTGAAAAAACAGGTCGGCAAGATGCGCCCCCACGGGCCCGATCCAGTTCTGAGCTTGTCCGGCTCCGGCGGAGGGCGCCGAGACGTTGAATGACGGGTCGCTTGGCGAATAGGACAGCAGGCTTAAGGCCAGAAGAATGGCCACGCTCAGTCCCACGAAGCCGATCAGTTCATTGAACCGCTTGCTTTCGGTCGGTGAAAGGATGCGCACAACTTCTCCCTTGGCACTGCGCACAGCCGCCCGGACAGCTCAAAGAGTGTACTCCATGTGCTTCGAACTGGGCACAGATTCGGCGTGCTAAGAAAGTTAAACAGGGGAAGGCTCCCGCGGGAAGCCCGTGCGCATGGCGGCCATCAAAAACGGTTTCTTGGAAACTGTTCAAGGCCACAACGACACACCAGCTCACGAACGTGGGGTGCGCGGGCGCTGTTGCGCGGAGCCCACAGGGAGAAACGCGAGTACGCCAACGACTATACCAAACGAACCGGGAGAGTAAATACAGATTCTTCCGCCAATTGCTGGCGCATACCGGAAGAGTAACAGCAACGATTCCCGGCTAATGCCCGCCGAGTCTTATCACCCAGAAGAGCACCGCGGTTCCCACGACGATGCGATAGATCGCAAAGGGAGTGAATCCGCGGCGGCGCACCCACGCCATGAACCAGGCCACCGAACCATAGGCCACGATGAAAGAGACGACAAACCCGATGACCAGCACGATCCATCCGTGCGCGTCGATTTCGGATACGCCGATGGGATTATCTCCCTTACCCCGCAGCGATTTCAGCAGATCGTATCCCGTTGCCGCCACCATGGTGGGGATGGAAAGAAAAAACGAGAATTCGAGCGCGGAGGCGCGCGACATTCCCGCAACCTGGCCGGCCGCGATGGTCGACATGGAACGCGAGGTGCCCGGAAAAACCGCCGATAAAATCTGGCATGCGCCAATCCACACCGATTGCAGCAGGCTCATGTCTTCCATGTGCCAGGTGTGAATGTGGCTTCCAGGCGCGCTTGGGCCGGCCTTTTCCCAGGGCGCTTTCATGGCATCGACGATCCACATGACGATGCCGCCGATCAGCAACGAGGCGCCCATGATGAAAAGGCTTTCCAAATGTTTTCCAATGATCTTGGTGAGCAGGAATGCGGGTATTGCCGTAACCACGAACGCGATGATCGTCAGGCTTAGCGGGTGCGTGAGGACGGTGCGGTCGCCGCGTTCGCCGCGCGGAAACGTGGATATAAATTTCGCGATGCGGTGGCGAAAATAGATGGGCAGACAAAGAATCGCGCCCAGTTGAATGACGATCGTGTACATCTTCCAGTAGCCGCTCGACAAGCTGACGTTCAGCAGCGCCTCGGAAATGCGCAAATGCGCGGTGGAGCTGACGGGCAAGAACTCCGTGAGCCCTTCGACAATGCCCAGAAGCAGGGACAGCAGGTAATCGTGCAAGATGTCTCCTAGGGAAAACTTATTTTATGCACCCGCACATGGATGGCAGGAATCAGCTGGATTCTTTCTCCCTGGGAGGCTCCGCCGGAGCGGTGAGCTCTTTCGACATGGTATACGCGTCGCGGCCGCCGGGATAATAGCCTTTGCGCACACATCGTTTACGATATCCATGCTTGCTCCAAAACGCAATCGCGGGCCCGTTGTCTGTTGCCGTTTCCAGCCCTACGACCCGCACGTCATGGGCGGCGAGCCTGCGTTCGATTTCGTCGAGCAGTGCAGTGGCGGCTCCTTGCCGGCGATAGGCTGCGAGCACGTCCATCGTGATGATGTATCCATAGCCTCCCTGCCGTGCCGATAGGCAAAAGCCCGCAAGTTTGCCTTCGGCCTCCCCAATCACGCATTCCGCCCCTGGAAGCTGCAGATAACGCCGCAACTCGCCGCGCGAATACGCGATCTGCGGCGCATAACACTGCCGGTCGACTTGGTAGAGCGCCTCGAAGTCGCTGGGCCGGTACGCTCGCAGGCTGAATAGCACGGTTGAACTCAGGCGGGGTGAACCGGATACTACACTTCCAGGATGACAGGCAAAATCAGCGGTCGTTTGGCGGTATGTTTATTGAGGAATCGCTTCAGATCGATGCGAATTTTTTCTTTGATCACGCTCCAGTCCATCTTTTCCTCCGGGCTGGACTGCTCCACCGTCCGCAGGATCACGTCGCGCGCCTGGCGGAGGATTTCCTGCCCGTCTTCGCTCAGGAAGCCGCGCGTCACGATCTCCGGCGAGATTTCGATCCGGCCGGTGTGCTTGTCGATGGCGATGATCGGGACCACCACGCCGTCTTCGCTCAGGTGACGCCGGTCGCGGATCACCACCTCTTCCAGCTCTTCGAGCGACCCTGAATCGACGCACACGCGGCCCGCCGGCACCTGCTCGCGCTGGGAGGCGCTGCCATCGGCCTTGAATTCCACCGGGTGGCCGCTTTCCAGCAGAAAAATCTGCCCCGAGACGGCTCCCACGCTTTCCGCCAGGGCCGCGTGCCGGAACAGGTGCCGGTATTCCCCGTGCAGCGGAATAAAATACTTGGGCTTCACAAGCTGCAGCAGGATTTTCATTTCTTCCTGGCTGGCATGGCCCGACACGTGAATGGGCGCCGAACGGCCGCCTTCGTAATACACCAGGACGCGCCGCCGGAAAAAATGGTCGATCATGCGGAAAATCGCTTTTTCATTGCCGGGAATGATGCGCGCCGACAGAATCACCGTATCGTTCTCGGCGATGCTGAACAGGCGGTGATTGTCGACGGAAATTCGCGAGAGCGCGGACATCGGCTCGGCCTGCGTCCCGCTCACAAGCACCACGAGGCGCTTGGAATCGTAGCCCTTGATGTCCTGCGGGCGCACCATGCTGCCGTCGGGAATGTGCAGCTTTCCCAGGCCGTGGGCAATCTCGATGTTGTCGACCATGCTGCGCCCGATGAAGCCCACTTTTCTCCCCACGGTCCGCGCGACGTCGATGACCTGCTGAACGCGATGGATGGAGCTCGAAAAGCACGAGACCACCACTTTTTCCGGCGCGGCGCGGAAGAGTTCATCGAGCCGCACGACCACCGCCCGCTCGGAGGGCGTGAATCCGGGACGCTCGACGTTGGTGCTGTCGCTGAAAAGCGCCAGCACGCCTTCCTGCCCGTAACGCGCGAAGGCATGCAGGTCGAAGGGCTTTTCGTCCACGGGCGTGGGGTCGATTTTGTAATCCCCCGTGTGGATGATGATCCCCAAGGGCGTCCGGATGGCCAGCGCCACGCAATCGATCGTGCTATGCGTCACGTGCAGGTACTCGATCTGGAACGGGCCGATCGTAGTGATATTGCCGGCTGCGACTTCGTGCAGCTTGGCCGTTTCGAGCAGCCCGTGCTCCTCGAGCTTTTTGCGAACAAGTGCAAGGGTGAACTGTGTGCCGTACACCGGCACGTTCAGGTCGCCCAGAATGTAGGGGAGGGCGCCGATATGGTCCTCGTGTGCGTGGGTCAGGACAATCGCGCGGACCATGTGCTTGTTCTGTTTCAGGTAGGTGATGTCGGGGATTACGATATCCACGCCGAGCAATTCCTGCTCGGGAAACATCAGCCCGGCGTCGATCACGAGAATGTCGTCCCCACTCCGCAGCGCGAGCATGTTCATGCCGAACTCGCCCAGCCCGCCCAGAGGGATGGCCCACAATGAAGATGTGCTCAAGTTTGTTTTCCGATTTTCTGATCCAACCTGCCTGCGGATCCCACGAAGATTTACCGCGACATCGGAGGTTGGCTCACATGCATTGTCGAATTGCCAGTCGGCCATCGTATCACACCCTGCGTTGCAGGGCGGCACGGTGAGTTTGCTGGGCAGCCCGCGGCACGCTGCCTCCATCGGCCATGAAAAAAGGGCCTTGCCTCACTTTTCCATTACAGGAATTCGCCGCCTTCCCTAAGGGAAATACTGTATTGCGACGCCGTACCGAAATGAGCTTTGCTTGTTAGTTTGAGGAAGAGAAGTATCAGGAGATGAACAACGATCGAGGAACGGGATTGGAAAGCGACGCTCGGATTGATGGCACAAAGCTTATCGGCCACGCCGCTGGCGGCTGCGACAGAGGGCGTGGCCAACGACGTTGCTCTAGGCCGGAAGCAGGCCTGGAGAATTTTGATTGCGGACGACCACGAGGCCGTTAGGCGAGGCCTGCGATCTGCAATTATAGGAATGGGGTGGCAAGTGTGCGGGGAAGCCCGCGACGGGAAAGAAGCCATCGAACAAGCCAGAGCGTTGAACCCGGATTTGGTGATTCTGGACGTGAGCATGCCCGTGATGAGCGGTCTGGAGGCGGCTCCGCAAATTCTACAATCTGCTCCACGGACGAAGGTGGTGGCCTTCACGATGCACGAGTCTCAACAGATGAAAGACGAAATGGCGAAGATCGGTGTGCACGGCTTCGCGATAAAATCCGCTCCGCTTGCTCAGCTTCTGGAAACCATCCGGTCCGTTCTCGCAAAATGACCCGCCTGGCGTTTGGTTCAATCGGCACGAAAGCTGGACAAATACTGGGAGGCCCAATGATGAAATCACTGCGTATTCTGCTCGCGGACGACCATGACTTAATGCGGCGCGGTCTCAAGGCAATGATCGAGACACATCCTGGCTGGGAAGTTTGTGGGGAAGCGCACACCGGGAAGGAGGCGGTTGCTAAGGCCGAACAGCTCAAGCCGCACGTCGCGGTCCTGGATATCAGCATGCCCGAAATGGATGGACTGGAAGCGGCGAGGCAAATTCGAAAGAATTTCCCTGAAACCGAGGTTCTGGTGTTGTCGATGCACTATTCCGATCAGATTATCCGTGAGGTTGTTGAGGCCGGGATTCTCGGATATGTCACGAAAAGCGAATCGGACCGCGATCTCGTCCTGGCGGTCGAGGCGCTCGCGAACCACAAGCCGTTTTTTACGTCGCATGCCACCGAACTGATGCTCACCAATTTGAGCGCCGCGGGCGGCTCATTCCGCCGAGGCTCTTCGGATGTGAAAGAACGCCTCACACCACGCGAGCGGGAGATCATCCGCTTGATTTCAGAAGGGAACAGCAGCAAGCAAGTCGCTTCGGCGCTGGGCATCAGCGTGAAGACAGCGGACACACATCGGGCCAACATCATGCGCAAAGTGCAGGTGCATACGGTGAGCGACCTGGTGCGCTACGCGCTGCGCAACAAGATCATCGAGGCTTAGCCATTTGCGACGAGCGAATACCGCTGTGAGCTTGGAAGTTCTTCCACTTCGGATTCATCGAATTGAAGATGAAGTTATGCCTAAAAGTTAAGAAGAGGATTTGCGCAGACGTCCTTCACGGAAGCGCTGAGAAATAAACGGCCGGCTGGCGCGGCAGTGCAGTCTCCGTGGCGGAGGCGCCGAAGGGATTTTCCGCCTCCGTCGGATTCTTACATTCGGTTAATCTCGCCTGCCGCCCGCGAATAATCGCGCAATGGCCACGAGCAGGATCGCGCCGACCGTGGCCGCCGCCAGGCTTCCGAAAAATCCAAGCGCCACGATTCCCAGCTTGGTAAAAATCCATCCGCCGAGAACCGCTCCGATGAGTCCCAGGATCACATCCACGATGCAGCCGAATCCTCGGCCGCGCGTCAGATGGCCTGCGATCCATCCTGCGAGCAGGCCGATAATGATCCAGGCTATGAATCCGTGCGAGTAGACCTCGAAGTAAACGTCTCGCTGCCACATCACTGCCGAAGTTGCAAAGCCTGTCATAACCGCCTCCCGCATTTTTATTCCTCGTCTGAGAATCTTTCCGGCATTTCCTTGCGCACCTTGGAGCAGTCGCTCTCCATTTGTATTCGTCGAAAAAAGTCGAAATTGTTCTTCGTTTGCGACCTGATTTGTAATATCAATAAGACGCGCAAGAGCATCCGCGCTCTCCACGAAATTCGGGCCGAGCTACATTACCTGCGAGGACGCTGAATGGCAAAGAAAAAGGGTGTGACAGGACGAACCCTGCACGACCCAATCGAAGACCGTCTCACTCCGATTTATCCGCTTGACCTCTCGCGCATTCATACCATCGACGATCTCGTCCGCGCCATGGGACGGACCGCCTTCACCGCGAGGCAGGTTGGCGACGCCGCCGACGTGCTCGAAGCCATGGCTCGCGATAAGGCATGTCACGTGGTCCTGACTCTTTCCGGAGCATTGACTGTTGGCAAGATGGGCCTTTTGTTCTGCGATCTGGTCGAGTCCGGCATCGTAAAAGCCATCGTCTCCACGGGCGCTCTGATGGCGCACGGGCTGGTGGAGGCCACCGGACGCTCGCATTTTCGGTACGACGCGAAGATGGACGACCGCCAGCTTTTCGTGGCGGGTTACAACCGGGTCTACGACTCGCTCGAGCCGGAAGTGAATCTCGATGCGGTTGAGGAAGTGATGCAGCATATTCTCGACCAGTGGGACGCGAATGAAGTCGTGTGCAGCTGGAAAGTCAATCGCCGGATCGGCGAATACCTGGTGCGTCACGCCAAGGGCCGCGGCATTCTGAAAAGCTGCGCCGAGAAAAACGTGCCGGTCTACGTGCCCGCCTTCACCGATTCGGAACTGGGCATCGATTTCGCGCTGCACAAGCGGTTGCGCGCGGACGCAGGCAGGCCGCTCCTGCGTTTCGATCCTTACCACGACTTCGAGCACTATGCCGAAACCATGCTGGCCACCAAGGAAATGGGCATTTTTACCGTGGGCGGAGGCGTGCCGCGCAATTGGGCGCAGCAATTCGGCGTGTATGCGGAGCTTCTCGCGCGGCGCGGCTACGAAAAACTCCCGCTGAAGCGCTATAAGTATGGAGTTCGCATTTGTCCGGAGCCGGTCAACTGGGGCGGCCTGTCGGGGAGCACCTACACCGAAGCCGTTTCCTGGGGCAAATTTATTCCGCCGGAGGAAGGGGGGCGCTTTGCGGAAGTCCTCGACGACGCGACGGTTGCGCTTCCGCTGATCGTCGGAGCCGTTTTGCAGCGCATCGGCTATCTGAAACCACGGACCAAGCCGCGCTCCTCGAAAAAGCGATAATCTCCCGCGTATCGATCAGGGCCATGCCGGGTAGTGAAAGTGAAGATGACTGCACGGGCCTCGCGGCGGGAACGGCGCAATCGTTTTCAAGCGGACCTTGGGATCGGGGAAGTTTCCGGAGGAAGTCTGTGATTAATCGTCGTCGGAGAGCAAGATGGCCGCAGCGAGCACCGTGGTCCAAAGCCCGCGCTTATCTCCCACGGCCGATTGGGTGATGTTCATGGTGCGGACGATTTTGTTGGAAATGCGGTAGACCTCTTTTTTTTCGTCCCAGGACAAATCCGGATCGAATTCGACGTTGAGCGTCGTCGCCAGCATCTCCGCCGCCAGTTCTTCAGTGTATTCGCCGGCAACTTCTTCGGGTTCTCCGAATGAGTGATGCTCGGAAAGGTACCCATACATCGACTTGTCGCCCGGAAGCGCCAAGCCGACGCCGGCGGCGATCAAGCGGTGTGGTTCGCGGGTCTGGTTCTCGCTGATCACGGTGAACGCTACCTGGCCGGGCTTCAGGTGCTTGAGCCCCTCGGTGCGCGAGATCAATTTGCAGTAGGGAGGAAAAATCGAAGAAACTCGAACGATATTGCACGCCGCAATTCCCGCGTTGCGCAGCGCCAGTTCGAAGCTTGAGAGGCGCTCGCGGTGTTTTCCCACTCCCTTGGTTAGAAATATTTTCTTCGCGACGAACGCCATGAGTTGTTCCGAGCTGCGGTGCCTCCACTTGTGTGAATCGGAAAAATTTTGCGATTCGAAAATTAACAAGCACGCGGAGTGATGTCAATCATTATTACGCCCGAAGCCTCGCCGTTCGATCCACAATCTGGCCGGCGGGTTCATTCTCTTGCTTGCTACCGCCAGATGGAATTTAAAATCATCGCCAGCCGCACGCTCGCTTTGGCCAGTTGCTCGCGGATCACGCTTGCAGCCGCATTCTGATAATCCCCGGCGACGCGCTCGTGCAGGGACAGCATTCTCGTCCCAATGTGGTTGTCGCCGGCGCAGCTATCGCCGGCCCGCGGCGTCTCGATGGGAATCTTTCGCGGAAGATCGCCATACGCCGTCCGCTCCGCGGCTTCGTGGCTTTCCCAGGCCCAATCGTCCAATCGGATGCCCTCTTGTTGCCAGGGCGCCATGCGGCCGCGGAATTCCCCGTCCAATTCCTCGGCGAATTGTGCGACGGTTTCTCCGTCGGTCATCCGTTCAAGAATGCCGAAGTCCCAGATGGAGTGCAGATTCGGCGCATAGGTTTCATTTTGCGCATTCGTGAGTTGCGGGCTCTGTCCGAAGAAGGACAGAGGCACGCAATTCCCGCCGCGGTCGTTGTTGGTGGTGGTGTGCAGCGGCTGGTGAAGATCTCCCACCAAATGGATGATGAAGCGCAAAGCGTCCGCTCGCTGCTTCGGACTGTCCGCTGTCCGCAGGAGTCCCATCTGGTCCCTGATGGCGCTGGTTACGCAGTCGTCCGAGCGGCAGTACTTCTCGATTTCACCCTGCGCGGCGCCGCGCGGGATATCGATGAAGTGCCAGTCGCCGGTCTTCGGACGCTGGCTGCGGTAATCGTCGGCCCAGGTGGACGAATCTGTAAACGCATCGAGCCCCGTGTTCTTGCAATACCGCGGGAGGGACGGATCGATGGGACTATCGCGCAGGATCTGGTCCGCGATGGCTCGCGCATGCGGCGTCAAATGCTTTTCGGCGATCAGTGCGATGGTCTCATGGCCTTTGCAGCCCCACGCCCAGGCGCGCATAGGGAAGAGAAGGACGATTGCGAGGAGCGCGCAACGAGCGCCGTTCACGAATAATCACTCCGACTTCGCGGCTTGAGCCGTTATTGTAGCTCGCACTTGCCAGCGGACAAGCGCATGCGTTGCTCCGCGAGGTATTTCGAGAATGGATTCCTTAAGAGCTTATTTCTTGGCGCTGAGCACCAGGCACGGGACAAGCACGTCGGAAATGAGTTTCAGAGTGCGGAGCTGAGGCGGTGTGAAATCCGGCCCCGCTTCGGCGGCCGTTTTCCCTTTGCGCGACACTTGGATAACGCCAATCGCCTTGTCGTTGATGACAACCGGCGAGCTCATGATTTTTTGGATGGGGTCGCCGCGTTCGTCCACGGCAATCGGCACGCCTTCGAATACCGTGGCGTGAGGTACCGCATGAAAGTGATTGACGATTTCCGGCCGCATCTCCCGCACCGTGCGCGATGCCAGGGCGCTGGCGCTGGAAAGCGGGATTTGCCCCACGGCCCGCAGGGTGTCCGGCGCGAGAAATCTCAGCGATCGTTCGTCCTTGGTCAACCCCAGCACGGCTACTTCGTGCGTCTTCACTCCGAAGCTCTTGCTGATCAGTTCCACCGCGCGAATCCACTCCACGGTTTCGTACTCGTCCTTCCGATGGGCAAGCTCATTCGCCCATTTTTTTAATTCGGCAATATGGTCGTTGGCCATGAATTTTCGCTCGTCCGAACTGCGAATTCCATCATATGACAATTTTCTCGGATGCACGCCTGAACCTGAGCCCTGTGCAGCGTATGCCTTACGGGCGGTTATTCTTTGGCCCGGCAACGCTGGGGGAGGGGGGCCGTGCGCCTCGGGTAGCCGTCCGGCCTTGCGATCGGGCGGGACGTCGCGTTTGGTCATTCAGATCCGAAGAAAGACGCCGAACGCTGCGAGGCGCCCCGGCTCGCCCGTAGTATGCTGCATGGCGGGGAGGGATTCTTCCGCTGCTCGGCCTTGGCGCGCAATCGGACATTTCATCTCAGGCGCGCGATCTCCAATTTCGCTCCCTTGTCGTTGACACGCACGTCGATACGACGCAGCGCCTGTTCTTCGATCGTTTCGATCTCGGTGCGCGCCACGCCGATGGCTCGATCGACATTCCGCGTATGCGCGATGGCGGCCTTGGCGCTGTCTTTTTCTCCGTCTGGACGCCTGGCAGTGTTACCGGGCCCGAGGCGGTCCAGCGCGCTCTCGCCCAGATCGGCGCCGTCCGCCGGCAGGTGGCTCTCCACCCCGGCGATCTTGAACTCGCCACGAGCGCCGAAGACATTCGACGCGCTCGCCTGGCAGGCCACATCGCGATTCTCCTGGGCGTTGAGGGCGGGCACCTGATCGACAACGATCTGGGCATTCTTCGCACCTATGCCGAGCTGGGCGTGCGGTATATGACGCTGACCCACAACTTGAATAACGCCTGGGCCGATTCCTCCACCGACAAACCGGAGCACAACGGCCTCACCGATTTCGGCAAGCAGGTCGTCCGCGAGATGGATCGCCTCGGGATCATGGTCGACGTCTCGCACGCCTCCGATAAGGCTTTTTACGACGCGCTGGCCGTTAGCCAGGCGCCGTTGATCGCTTCCCATTCCTGCTGCCGCGCGCTCTGCGATTCCCCTCGAGACATGAGCGACGATATGATCCAGGCGCTGGCCGCCAAGGGCGGCGTCATCCAGATCAACTATCACGTTGGATTCCTGAGCCAGAAATTCCGTGACGCAATGAAAGCCCACCCGGAGTTTGGAAAGCACATCGAGGCCGAAGCGAAAAAGCGCTGCGGTGAGAGTCAGGCCTGCCAGTTGCTAGAAGTGGATAAGCTCACGCGCGAGTTGGTTGCCGAAGGAAAGCTGCCGCGCGTCGAATGGACCGATATCATCGTCCACATTGACCACGCTGTTAAGCTGGTGGGCGCGGACCACGTTGGCCTCGGCTCGGATTTCGATGGCGCTGACATGCCCTATGGCATGGAAGACGCCTCGCATTTGCCGCGAATCACCGATGCACTGCTCAAAAAGGGTTATTCCGAGAGCAGCATCCGGAAAATTCTTGGTGGCAATACGCTCCGGCTCATGCAAGATGTGGAGGCTGCAGCGAAAAAATGGGAGGAAATAATAAGATGAGACAGTTTGCTTGGCTCTGTCTTTTCACGCTGGCCTGTTGGACCCCCGCGGCGCTTGCGGGACAAACACATTCCGCGGCTCCCAAGCCCGCGACATCCGTGCATCCGAGAACGAGGACAACGACACACATGACAATCGATCCCGCTTTGCTTCATCCCGCAACACTCAATGCAAAAGCCCCCAATTCTTATGAAGTAAAATTCGTCACCACCAAGGGCGACTTCACTGTGCAGGTTACCCGTTCCTGGGCGCCCATTGGCGCCGACCGTTTTTATAATCTCGTGCGGCACCATTTCTACAACGATGCCAGTTTCTTTCGCGTCGTGCCCGGTTTCGTGGTGCAGTTTGGCTTAAGCGCCGACCCTGCCGTCAACAGGGCTTGGAAAAACGCCGATATCAAGGACGATCGCGTCACCCAGAGCAATCATCCGGGTTTCCTGACTTTTGCAACCGCCGGTCCCAACACACGAACCACCCAGATCTTCATCAATCTCGGTAATAACACCGGATTGGATAACCAGGGCTTTGCTCCATTCGGCCAGGTCACTTCCGGCATGGACGTGGTTCAAAAGCTTTATGGTGGATATGGCGACAAACCCGACCAGGGCCTGATTACGAGCCAGGGGAAGGCATATATCGACAAGAGCTTTCCGAATCTCGACCGCATCGAGACGGCGACGATTGTAGAGGCCGCCGCGACTCCTCATACCGCCCCGGCCCATAAACCTGCATCGTAAGGAGGGGCGTTTTGCGGAAACCTTAACGCCCGCTTCTTGTTGATATCGTGCAGGCGGCGTTTCCCGGAGAGCCGGTGCTTTCGCCGGCTCCCGCACTTTGCCTGATGCTCCAAGGAAAACGAAGAACGCCCATGGAATGTCCTTAGCCGAATCTTGGGAGACTCGCTGTGTACCAGCCCGCATGAGCGAGATCAGAGTTGCTGTTTTAGAAGAGCAGCCCGCCCTTCGCGAGTCATCTCATCGAGTCGCGGTCAGCGCCGTGTTTCTGCTCGCGGTACTTTCCGTCGTTAAGCTTCTGATTCAGTTTGCCGGTATCGGCCACTACGGTTTCTTTCGTGACGAACTCTATTACATGGCCTGCGGCGAGCACCTCGCCTGGGGCTACGTCGACCAGCCTCCTCTCATTGCCGTCGTTGCATGGCTCAGTCGGCATCTTTTCGGCAACTCGCTCGCTTCGCTGCGCCTGTTTCCCGTTCTCGCCGGATCGGCGGTGGTTTGGATCACAGGCGCGCTTGCCGGAGAACTCGGTGGCGGCCTTCTCGCGCAATTTCTCGCCGCCGCCGCGATCCTTTTCGCACCTGCCTATTTAGCGTTCGATAGCTTCTTTTCCATGAATGCCTTCGAGCCTCTCTTCTGGCTCCTGTGCGCCTGGATCGTCGTGCGCATTGTCAACGGGTCATCGCCGCGGCTTTGGGTGGTCTTTGGCGTGGTGGCGGGCCTGGGCCTTGAGAACAAGCATTCCATGCTCGTGTTCGGCTTCGCCCTCGCCGCAGGGCTATTGCTTTCGGGCCAATCCCGCCTGTTCCGTTCGAAGTGGATCTGGCTCGGCGCACTCGTTGCTTTTGCGATCTTTCTACCCAATCTCCTGTGGGAGGCGCGCCACGGCTGGCCGCAAATCGAAGTGGTGCGCAACGCGCAGCTTTACAAGAACGTTCACGTATCGCCGCTGCGCTTCCTGGAAGAACAAATCATCTTCCTGCACCCGGTCGCATTGCCGATCTGGCTTGGCGGCCTGGCCTGGTATTTTTTCAGCGACAAAGGGAAGCAGTGGCATTTTCTCGGCTGGACCTACCTCATCGTGCTGGGAATCTTCATGCTCTTTAACGGCAAGACGTATTATCCGCTGCCGGTATATCCCGTGCTGATGGCTGCCGGTGGCGTTGCATGGGAGCGCTTCCTCAAGCCGGGCGGTCCCTGGCGCCGGTCGTTCGCCATCGCGCTGCCGGTGCTGCTGGTGGTCGGCGGTTTGCAAGCCGTGCCTTTTGGCGTGCCCGTGCTCCCCGTGAACGCTTTTCTGCGTTATTTGAAGATGATTCCCGCTTCCTTTCACGTGCGCACCGAGCGCGACGCCACCGTCCCGCTTCCTCAGCTCTATGCCGACATGTTCGGCTGGGACAACATGGCGGAAACCGTCGCTAGGGTGTATCACAATCTTCCGGCGTCCGAGCAGGCTGGCTGCGCGATTCTGGCGGGGAACTACGGAGAGGCCGGCGCGATCGACTATTACGGGCCGAAGCTGGGACTGCCCAAAGCCATCAGCGGGCACAACAGCTACTATTATTGGGGGCCTCGTAATTATTCGGGCTCGTGCGTGATTATTTTTGGCGAGCGCGCCACGCAATTCGCCGGTTACTTCGGCGAAGTGCAGCGCGTGGCCACGATCACGAATCCACACGCGATGGCCGTCGAGCAGAACGTTCCGGTGTATCTCTGCCACGAGCCGAGCGAGCCGCTCTCCGTCCTGTGGCCGCGCTTTAAGATGATTATTTGAACGATTCCAGGGAGGAGCGAGCCGTCAGCTCCGCGGCGCGCGCCGCGATGACGTCGCGTCCCGCTCAAGCTGCGGCACGTTCAGCCCGCTCGCGGCCAGCTTCCGGCTGATATCCGAACCTCCGCGCCGCACGATGCAGAGCAGGACGCACTCGCTGGTAAGAATAGGAACGGCCCGTGCGCCCGATGTATCGTGAAAGGGCGCGATTTCTTCAGCCTGTTTCAGCACCGACATCAGCTCGGCCGAATGCTTCAGAGGCGGATCGCCGGCGGATTCCTTCTGCAATTTCCGTCGCAGCGGCGGCAGCAGACCCGCGCGTTCTTCTCCGTTGTTCCGTAGCTTGTCGTAATACTGAATCCAATAATTCCACCGCTGCGGGCTGATCTGGCAGATCTGGCGGAGCAGCTTTTCGATTCGTTCCTGGTCGTCGCCCTCCCAGTATTTCGAGAGCCGGTCCCATTCGTAGAGGTACATTCCGGCGAGTAAGTCGGCCACTTCCACCACGCGGGATGCCCGGCTGTGCGCCAGCATCGTCGCCAGGTTCTCGGCGCGCGCCAGATCCAGCGTGAACCGTCGCGATGCGGATGCTTCTTCCTGTTTGCCGCCCGTCGCGGGTGCATTTCGGCCAAAGAAGTTCATTACCGATGGATAACTCCGTCTTGCAATTCTAGCAGAAGGGAATTCGAAGCCATTTCAAGTTGCGGAGCTTGTGCGGAATCGCTACACATCCCGCCGGTCCCGCGGCCGTTCGGGCCGCGGGATCAGATGAGGCCTGGCCTGGATCATTGGTCGTTCGAAATCATCCGGCTTGACCCGACGTTGCCTGCATGGATTCGCAATGGGTGCAAGGATTGCCCGTCTTCCCTAGCACGGGTCGCCATCGGCGGCAAATCGAGCAGCTCTTTTCGCCGGAGTTCTTGCGCGCATCTTCCTGCGCGACACGCGGTGGAGAGGGCCTAATTTCCCGCGATGTAAATGTAACCGCGAGTCTGCAGATTGGTAATCGTCGTCAAGGCCCATAGATCGATCTGCACCTCGGGCAGCACGGTCTCCGGGTCGATCTTTCTTCCCACGAGTTCCTGGCCGCATACGCGGAAGTCGATCCCCGCCTTCTTCATGCTCTGGATCAAGGCGATGTTCGGGTTATCGTGGCCGTCGTTGAGAGCCTTGTACGCCGCGTTGTCGAGGAAGATCGGGGCTCCATGAAACACCACGGCGATCTTGCGATGATCGGCGGGCACGCCATTCATGGCCAGCGTATTGAAATACCGCGCCACAGCGAGGAGGCCCGGGTTTACCTCGTCAGGTTTCGGGGCGGCATTTTTAATTCCGAATGCGACCTTGTACGTCAAGTTGGGATCCGGCAACTCATGTGCCCCGGGAATCTCGGTGGCTACTGGAGCGTCGGGTATCGGCAGGGCTCGCGCCGATTGCGCAATCGCCGAGCTCGAAAATCCAATAAAAGCCGCCAGCACTGCCGCGAGAAAAATCGATAGTTTCTTCATCGGAACCTCCGACCAGTTGAATTTGCGTTTGGATCGCGCGAAGCACGGCGGGATTTTACTTCATCTTGGAATCAAGTTCCACCACATCGTAGCCCCCCTCGCCTGCGGACGATGTGCCGCGCCGGTGAGCATCGGGACGAAAAGCGCCGTGAGAAGCGCGATGCCTTTCCGGCCCCCCTCCCCGAGAAGGCTGCCGAAGGACATGCCTGCATGGGGGTGCCTCAGCATATCTTGCGGTGCAGCAGGAAAGGCAAACGGAGCTTTAGTCCTGCGCCCATGCCCCCAAAACCCGGCTCTTATTACACTCCCAACACGTTCACCAGTTCCCGCACCGACGCTGAGGACTTATCGAGCGCCGCTTTTTCTTCCGGCGTCAGCTTGATCTCGATGATCTGTTCGATTCCACTGGCGCCCGTCGCGGGTGCGTTTCGGCCGAAGAAGTTCATTGCCGATGGATAACTCCCTCTTGAAATTCTAGCAGAAGGGAATTCGAAGCCATTTCCAGTTGCGGAGCTTGTGCGGAATCGCTACACACGCCAATGGCCGCCGCAGCGCTGACCCGGTTAGGGGGCGGGCTGCGTTGTTTTATTGGGCTCGGGTGCGCTCTTGGATTTCAATTGTGCCAGCCGCGCTTGCAGTCGTTTGAGTTGGTCATTCGAAGCGTCGAGGTCGGCCTTGTCTATCTCTTCGTTGCTTTTCAATTCCGAACGCTGCAGGTCGCTTCCGGCACTCGCTGCGTCAGCAGATGCCTTTCGGAGTACGCTCTGCTTCCGGTCGATATCTTCTTCGGTTTTCGCTATGAGTTTTTCGACAGCATCCGCGTTGTCCGGCAGTGAACTTCCATCCGTGGCCGCCTTCTGCTGGTCCGAACCAGCACTGGCAGAAGCGATCTTGCGTGCGGTCGCGGATTCAGGTTCCGCATTCGCTTTTTGGTCCATGTAGTTGTCAGCTGGCGTACGAAGCCTGGTGATGTCGTCATTCGTCCAGACCCGCGGAGACTTCTGATCGGTTTTCGCATCCGAAGAATGCTGCGCCGTCGGCGAGGGCGCAGATTCAGAGGTGGTTTGCGCGGAAACCGGGCCGAGCACCCCGCAGGTAAGCACTGTTGCGAGCGCCCAGCGGTGGATTCGAAAGGGCTTCATGATTGCAATCTCTCAATCATTGAGGAACCTCGTGGAACGACAAGACTCGATAGGTTTGGTTGCTGGTGGCATTATTGATTGAACAGCTGTTATAAAAGATTCCGTTTCCGCCGCCACCGCTCCAATTAAAGGTCGGCTCCCCAAGGGTGCTCAGCAGGTTGCCGCTTGAATCCCGGGTGTTGGCGACAAAGAAAGCCCCGTTATAGGAATTGTTGCCTCCTCCAGTGCCCATCACGATCCCTTGGCCAATCACCAGTATCATGCCGTTCCAGCCCACCGTCCCGCTGGGGCTGTACGTTCCTCGGACAACTAAGGTGCCGTAGCCGGTGACGTTTCCCGAAAGCGTGAGATTCCCGGTGGCTCCATTGTTAGCGGAATCCACAACAACGGTTACCGGATTGGTCGGGGTGCCGTAATTCGGCAAGCTCGTGGCGGGTCCTTGTACGACGTAGTCGGCAGTGGATTCAACTTGCTGGACAAGAGCTTCGAGCTGCGATGGAGTGCTCTCCGACGACGGGAGGCCACCCGTGACGTCTCCGACGCTGGGCGTCGACAGACCGCCTCCCGTGTACTCGGCCGATCGGTTTGGGCTTGCCTGGATATCCGAGACCACCGAATTAACGGACGAATTGCCGCCCACGACACCCAAGGCAGGCAAGCTGGCTTGGGGAGGCGGACAGCTGGCGCCGCCCGGCGATTGGTCCGCCCCGTTGACGACGAAGGGCACCGAAGTGGGTTTCTGATAATTGGGTTTCTTGCCATCCAACGTGAGCGCGCTCGGAAAGGACAGATTAAACGTCGCCATTGCCACGTCTTCCTGCACAACCCGCGTAGAAATCCTTGTACAATTTGTACGCAAATCCAGCAATTCGGTACAATTTCTGCGATTCTGTCGACTGCTAAAGTGCGTAAGTTCAATAGATCAGAGGTGCTTAGGGGTACGATTCCCACCCGCGCCTCCAAAACATTGTCTGTGTTTGCTTTCAGTTGACCACTTCACTTTCTCCCTGTACCCGTAGCCCTCCGTGCCAACATCGCTGAGACCGTTTTAGTACTATTAATTAATGAGCAGGATGAGAAAAAAAAGGAAGAGATGAACGGGAATTCTCTTGGTGTTCTTTCCTCGGGGGCTTCGGACTTGCGTCCAAAGCCCCGCAATCGCCTGCAGCTAGACTCCCAGCACGTTCACCAGCTCTCGAACCGACGCCGACGATTTATCGAGCGCCGTTTTTTCTTCCGGCGTCAGCTTGATCTCGATGATCTGTTCGATTCCACTGGCGCCCAGTTTCACGGGCACGCCGACGAACAGGCCCTTAATACCGTATTCGCCCTCGAGATACGCTGCGCACGGCAGGATTTTTTTCTTGTCTTTCAAAATCGCTTCGGCCATTTCAACTGCCGCCGCCGATGGTGCGTAGTAGGCCGACCCGGTCTTCAGCAAGTTCACGATTTCCGCGCCGCCCTTCCGAGTCCGCGTGATGATCGCATCGAGCTTATCCTTCGGCAGCAGCTCTGGCAGGGGAATTCCCGCCACCGTGGAATACCGCGCGAGCGGCACCATGTCGTCTCCGTGTCCTCCGAGCACGAAGGAATGCACATTCTCGACGGACACATTCAGTTCCGCCGCCACGAACGTGCTCATGCGCGCGGAATCGAGCACTCCCGCCATGCCGATCACCCGGTTTTTCGGGAATTTGCTGGCTTTGAAGGCGACCTGCGCCATGGCGTCGAGCGGGTTCGTCACCACAATCAGAATCGCGTTCGGAGAGAGTTTCACGATCGCGTCGACAACGCCTTTGATCACGTCGTAGTTGGCCTTGAGCAGATCGTCGCGGCTCATCCCCGGCTTCCGCGGGAAGCCGGCCGTGATGACGATGATGTCGCTGTTCTCCGTCCCTTTGTAGTCGCCCGACGCCGTTGAGATTCCCGCGGCATGCGCATCGCTGCCGAGGATCGGCCCCGACTCCGCCATGTCCAGCGCCTTGCCCGCCGGAACTCCTTCCAGAATATCCGTCAGCACCACATCGGCGAGCCCCAGGTCATGAATCCGCTGCGCCGTCGTGGAACCGACAAATCCTCCTCCCACCACCGTCACCTTCTTCCGCATTCGCGCCTCCTCTTATGGCGCCGGCGATCTTGCCGGCTATATTTATAGCGATGAAGTTCTAAAACGAAACTGTAGCGGACCGGCCGCCGATGCCGGGCAAAACCCGCTGCCAAAATTCCCGTCACCTGATGTTCGCCGAGGCGTTTGCCCCGGCTCTCAAAGAATCTGATCCTTACAATCCTTTTGCATGAATCGCCGCAAGCCCGGAAGGGAGTTCACTGACGAAAATGTCCCGGCGGTTTCGCCGCCGCTAAACAACGTGAAACACGCTCGAAAACTCGGCTAGTCGGCCGCCACCCTCGCCTGCATGTTCTCGATAATGGCGCTCGCGAACTCCGACGTTTTCAGCTTCTTCGCTCCCGGCAGAAGCCGTTCGAGATCGTACGTCACCTGTTTCTGCTGGATCGTCAGCGCGATGCCGTCCTCGATCAGGCGCGCCGCTTCCTTCCATCCCAGGAAGTCGAACATCATCATGCCCGATAGCATCACGGAGCTCGGATTGATCACGTCCTTATCCGCATACTTGGGCGCCGTTCCGTGCGTTGCTTCGAACACGCCGTAGCCGTCGCCGATGTTGGCTCCTGGCGCGATTCCTAGTCCTCCCACCTGCGCCGCGCACGCATCGGACAAGTAGTCTCCGTTCAGGTTCGGCGTGGCGAACACCTGATACTCGTCCGCGCGCGTCAGCACCTGCTGGAACACCGAATCCGCGATCCGGTCGTTGACGAGAATTTTCTGTTTCCATTGCCCCCGCCCGTGCGTCGCGTAAATCGAATCGAGCGCCTGCTTCACTTCCGCATAAATCTTGTTCTTGAACTCCGCGGTTGCCTGTTCGAGGCCCGGCTCGATCATTTCCGCATTTTTCTCGACTGTCAGGTTCGCGTCCTTGTCCTTGTTGTCGAGAATCCAGCTTTCCCGCTCGGTCACCGTCTGCTTCCGGAATTCCTGCGTCGCCAGTTCGTATCCCCAGTCGCGGAAGGCCCCTTCGGTGAATTTCATGATATTGCCTTTGTGGACCAGGGTAACGACCTTGCGCCCGTTCTCGATCGCATGCTGAATCGCTCGCCGCACCAGTCGCTTGGTGCCGGTGGGAGAAATGGGCTTGATGCCCACTCCCGAATCCTCGCGGATGCGCTTGGACGTTCCCTTCAGCATTTCGTGGTTCAAAAAATCGATCAGTTTCTTGACTTCCGGCGTTCCCGATTGCCATTCGATGCCCGCGTACACGTCCTCGGTGTTCTCGCGGAAAATCACCACGTTCATCCGTTCCGGATTCTTTACCGGCGAAGGCACGCCCTGGAAGTACCGCACTGGACGCACGCAAGCGTACAAATCGAGCACTTGGCGCAGCGTCACGTTCAGCGATCGGATTCCGCCGCCCACCGGAGTCGTCAGCGGGCCCTTGATCCCCACGCGGAAATCGCGGATCGCGTCGACGGTGTCCTGCGGCAGCCATTCCTTGAATTGATTGAAGGATTTCTCTCCCGCATACACCTCGAGCCAGGCCACCTTCCGCTTTCCGCCGTACGCCTTTTCGACAGCCGCGTCAAACACGCGCCGCGACGCTTTCCAGATGTCGCGCCCTGTTCCGTCGCCCTCGATAAAAGGGATCACAGGTTGATCGGGCACTCGGAAGACGCCGTCGCTATATACAATCGCCTTGCCATCCGATGGGACCGCCACACCGCTATAAGAGCTCTTCATGGATCGCTATCCCCCCGTGTCAGATTGCTGCTTCTGTCTATTCTTCAAGCAAAAGGCCGGAAACCAAACCAGTAACCTTAGCACATCTGCTTTCTGAGTTGAACCGGATGTACTCGTCCGCATGGCGAGCGAACGGCGCCCAGCTCTCTTTTGTTGGGATTTCTAGCGCTCAAGGAATTCGAGCGGGATGAAATATCCGAACGGCTGGCGAGCGCGCGGGTCTGTCTCTCGCCCTCCGGTTCTTATTGCTCTGACGGCTTCCCGAGAGCGACCTCGAAGAACATCAGTGGCTTATTGGACGGGACGATTTTGGCGTCCGGCAGGTAAAGGCTCGCGGTTTCAGCCAGCGACATGTCGTGGCTGAGATCGAAAAACAGGAAGCCGTGGATCGAGCCCATCGGCGGCACGATATCGGCGTCCAGCGACAGCGGCCGCAGGAGGTCTGCTACCCGTTCTGCTTTCTTGTCCTTGCCGGGCATCGGTATCCCGATCGGGAACCTCCGCTCTTGTGGCGCTCGGGGGCCATCGGGATGTGCGACGGCGTCGGCCACGGCGGCGACAGTGAGCGAATCAATGTCCTGACGGCGGCTATCGGGTGGATGCACTTCCAACTGGATGGTGCTGAGATCGATGTGGATCGGCTGGTTCGTTTCGTTGCTCAAAAACACTTCCACGGGAAGTATGCCCACGGGAATCGGATTGGCCTTGCCGAATTTTGCCTTGGCGCGCGCGGCATCGGGATAAGAATCGACCGAGACGCTCAATCCATCATGGCGATCGTGCGGCAGGGAATTCCCGGCGGCTTGCGCCGCGGCGAACGATGTGCCGTTCGCGGGGCTCCCAGCCCACGCGAAGGCTACTGCGCAGACCACGAGCGCCAATTCGAAGAGCGAAACGGTTCGCATCTGTCTGTTCGTCCGATGCCCCCAATCGTGCGGGAAGTTGTGCACGATTCGGGCCGCTGCCACTATAATACCGGTCTTGCGCTCCGCGAAGCGGTTCGTGAGAGGCCGCTCTGCCTTTCCCATGTATCTCCTCTATCGCATCTTGACCGCAGTGGGCATGCTGATTGCCGCGCCTTACTATGCGCTTCGCGGATGGCGGCAAGGCGAGCGATCGCGCGGGCTGCGCGAGCGGCTGGGAAGGCTGCCGCGCGATATTACCGCTCGCGCCCAGGCGCAGAAAGCAGCCGATGCCGTCTGGATCCACGCCGTGTCGGTGGGAGAAGTGCTTGCCGCGCAGCCGTTGCTGGAAAGCTTGCGAGCGAATTTCCCGGGCCGCGCGATTTACGTTTCGACCACCACGGAGACGGCCCAACGCCTGGCGCGCGAGCGACTGGCGGCCGCCGACGGCGTCTTCTATTTTCCGCTCGATTGGTTCGTATCGGTAAGGCGCGCGCTGCGGGCGATTCGGCCTGCCATCGTGATCGTCATGGAAACGGAAATCTGGCCAAATTTCTTGCGCGAGGCGCGGCGGAGGGGAATACCGGTGGCGTTCGTGAATGCGCGCATCTCGGAGCGCTCTTTCGCGCGCTACGACCGATGGAAGTTTCTGGTCGGCCCGTTTTACTCGCGCGTGCTGCGGGATCCGGACCTGTTCCTTGCCCAGACACCGGAAGACGCCTCGCGCTTGCGGGAAATGGGCGCGCCCGAGGACCGCGTGGAGGTGACCGGCAATCTGAAATACGATAGCGATCCGCCGGAGATCGGCGCGTTCGGCATTTGGTTTGAAGCGCAGATCGGGCAGCAGGACCGCTGGCCGATTGTTGTGGCAGGAAGCGTCGTGGCGGAGGAAGAGGAAGCCGTGATGGCCGCATACGACATCGTGCAGCGGCAGTGGCGCCGGGCTCTGCTGGTTCTCGCGCCGCGCAAGCCGGACCGCTTCGACGCCGCCAGCGACATTGCCGCCGCGGGAGGCTGGACGGTCGTGCGGCGCAGCCGTCTCAGTCCCGAGGCCACGCTGGATGAAAATGCGGACGTGCTGGTGCTGGACTCGATCGGCGAATTGGCGGGGCTGTACCTGTTTGCAGATGCGGTATTTGTGGGTGGGTCTCTTGTACCATCGGGAGGCCACAACATTCTCGAGCCCGCCTGGTTCTCGAAGCCGCCGGTGTTCGGCCCATCCATGGAGAATTTCCGCGACATGGCCCAGCTGTTTTTGGCGGCGAAGGCCGGCGTGCAGGTCACCAGCGGACCGCAGCTTGGCAAAGTGTGGGTGCAGCTCATCGAGAACAACACGCTGCGCCAACATATGGGAAAGGCCGCCCGCGAGCTTTCCGAACGAAACCGAGGGGCCACGGCGCGCTCGCTCGAGCGCATTGCCGCCGTGATTGAATCCTGGGGAAGCGGCGAGTGACGATCGCGGAATCGATTCTCTGGCCGCTAACGCTGCCGTATGGCGCGGCCGTCCGGATCAGGGCCCAGGCCTACCGGTGGGGCATTCTGCGGCAGCAGCACCTCGGCGGAGTCGTGATTAGCGTCGGCAACCTGACCGTCGGCGGCACCGGGAAGACGCCCATGGTCCTTTGGATCGCGCAGCGCCTGCTCGCCGAGAGGCGAGCCACCGGAATTTTGACGCGCGGCTATCAAGGTGAGCTCGCGGCGGCCGGGGCGAACGCGCCAGAAGCAAAGCAATCCGGCACGGAAGCTAGCGACGATTTGACGAGCGACGAAGTGCAAATCCTCCGAACGCGCCTGGGCGAGCGCGTCCTGCTGGGTGTGGGCGCCGATCGCTTCGCGCGCGGCGGCGAACTCGCAAAACGCGGGGTTGGATGGTTCCTGCTGGACGACGGTTTCCAACACCTGCAACTTGCCCGTGACGTGGATATCGTTCTGATCGATGCCTCGAATCCTTTTGGCGGCCGCCATCTGCTGCCCGCGGGCCGCCTGCGCGAGCCCCGCTCGGCGCTGTCCCGCGCGGACATTGTCGTGATTACGCGGAGCGGTCATTCTCCGGGCCTGGAAGCGGCCATCCGCCAGGATTCCAATGCGCCGATTTTTTACGCCCGCACGCAGCTCGATTCCGTCTGGGCCAGAAATGGGTCCGTAAGCGAAGATGATGCAGGCCTGCGTCCTAAGAGGTTTTTCGCGTTTTGCGGCATTGGGAATCCTCCGGCGTTCGTTTCCGATCTGCGGGAATGGGGCTTTCAGGTCGTGGGCCAGAAATTTTTCCGAGACCATCATCGGTATGGGCAGCAGGAAATCTCGGAAATTGAGGCGGAGGCTCGCGGTTCGGGCGCCGAAGCGCTGATTTGCACGGAGAAGGATGCGTTCAATCTCGGCAGCGTGCGGTGCGATGGTCTCGATGTGCTCTACTGCCGGATCTCGATGCGCGTGGACCGCGAAGAGGAATTCTGGCGCGAAATCATCGCGAGGACAAAGCGGAAAACAGGGCATCCCTTCCGATAAGCGTGACGCTGAGCCTGTGAACCGGCGCGCTCTCGCCCAGCGCGAGACAATTCGCCGTCGCCGGTTCAACGCCCTGGCCGGTTTGCCGCCTTCTGGCGGCTGTGATACTTTTTCGCGCGGCACGTTTTCTTGCATTGCTGGAACTCATTTCAGAAGTTAAGGATCGTCCTTGAGCCCCAATCGTCGAAGAGCAAAGAAGGCCGCCGGCATTATCGCGGGTAGCGCCGCCGATGGAAGCGTCGATCTCACGCGGTTGCTCGATATTGTAGGTGCCTTTTCGCGTCAGACGATTGCCGTGGTGGGCGATCTGGTCCTCGACGAGTTCGTGTCCGGGGAAATTTCGCGCGTCTCGCGCGAGGCTCCTGTGCTGATCCTGCGGCATCGCCACACCGAGTCGTATCCCGGAGGCGCGGCGAATGCCGTGAACAATCTCGCGGAACTGGGAGCGCGCGTGTTGCCTGTCGGGGTGGTGGGCGACGACGCGGGCGGCCGCCAGTTGATCGAGCATTTCCGGCGGAAGCACATCAACACCAGCGGCATAATTCGCGTTCGGGACTGGGTGACGACCACCAAAACGCGCTATCTGGCGGGCTGGACGCACACCACCGAGCAGCAAGTGCTTCGCATGGATTGCGAACCGGTCCCGCAGCTTCCGCAGGCCGCGCAGGAGGCCATCGAGCGCAAGGCCCGGCAGGTGGCCGGCCGGGCGGGTGCGCTGATCCTCTCCGATTACGGCCTGGGCGTGGCGACGCCGTCGCTTGCGGGCAAGCTCAAGAGCAAGTGCATGACGCTCGATTCGCGATACCGGCTGATGGAATACGCCGAAACGGGCGTGACCGCCGCGACGCCCAACGAGCCTGAACTGGAAGCCGCCTATCGTGAGCCGATTGGCACGGATATCGGGAAGCTCGAGAAACTCGGCGCGCGAATCATGCGCGACCTGGGCCTTCAGGCGCTCGCGGTCACGCGGGGTAAGGACGGCATGGCCGTCTTCGAGCGCACCAACCGGGACGGCGGCAGCACCGGCGAGGCGCGGCACATCCCGATTTACGGCTCGGATACTCCCGTGGATGTCACCGGAGCGGGTGATACCGTGATTGCCGTGTTCACGCTGGCGCTGGCGGCTGGCGCATCGTATTGGGAGGCCGCTCACCTGGCAAATTATGCCGGAGGCATTGTGGTGATGAAGCGCCGCACGGCGACGGTGTCGGGTGCTGAACTCGAAGCGGCCCTCCGCCGCGAAGCAACGACGCCGCGTTAGCGATCGCATGGATACGCGCGACAAAATTCTCTCTCGCGAGGGTCTTCACGATGTTTTGGAGGAGCACCGTCGCGCGGGGCGGAAAATCGTATTCGCCAATGGCGTGTTCGACCTTCTGCACGTGGGCCACGTCCGGTACCTGCAGGCGGCGCGAGCCGAAGGCGATCTCCTGGTGGTGGGCGTCAACTCCAATGAGAGCACGCGAAGGCTGAAAGGCGAGGGCCGCCCGATCCTCACCGAGCGAGCACGCGCATCGCTGGTGGCCGCTCTGGCAGCCGTGGATTACGTCACCATCTTCGACGAACTCGACGTGCGGTCCCTGCTGCGGGAATTTCAGCCCGACGTCCACGCCAAGGGCACCGATTACACGCCCGAAACGGTTCCCGAACGCGATCTCGCGGCCTTGCTTGGCATTCGCGTGGCCATCGTCGGCGATCCCAAGGACCATTCTACGCGCGACCTGATTGCGCGCTTGCGTCGCGATGGCTGAGCCTCGATTCCTGCTTATCCGGCTGGGCTCGCTGGGCGATATCGTTCACTCGCTCCCGGCCGCCTCTGCCCTGCGCGATGCGTTTCCGGCGTCGCGCGTGGATTGGGCGGTCGACCGGAAATGGGCGAGACTCCTCGATGGGAATCCCTACATCACGGAAGCGATCCTGGTGGATCGCAGGACCATGGCGGAAATCGGCAAGGCGGTGCGAAAGCTGCGCGCCGCCCGGTATACCTGCGCGATCGATTTTCAATCGTTGTATAAATCGGCGCTGCTGGCGTTTGCGTCGGGAGCGCCCCGGCGCATCGGTTTTCAAACCAGTTACGCGCGCGAAGGGCTTGCGTCCGTTTTCTGTACGGAGCGCCTCCAGCCGCGCGGCGCTCACAAAGTGGACCATAATCTCACGCTTGCGGAGCACGCGGGCGCCCGGAAATCGCAGCCTCGATTTCCGCTGGCAATTCATGCCGAGGATATCGACCGAGTCGATCGCGAACTGGCGAACCATAAGCTCGACGATTTCTTCGTGCTCAATCCTGGCGGCGGCTGGCAATCGAAATGTTGGCCGGCGGAGCGTTACGGCGTCCTGCATGGCAAGCTGGTGGAGCGCTATGGCTGGCGCGGGGTGGTCAGTTTCGGTCCCGGTGAACGCGATCTGGCGCAGCGAGTGATCGAGGCGGCGGGGAATCCGCCGCCCGTTGCGATTCCGCTCGATCTGGGCCCGCTGATGGCGCTCTTGCGCCGGGCGAAATTCGTGGTTTCGGCCGACACGGGGCCGCTGCATCTTGCCGCGGCGCTCGGTGCGCCGGTGGTTGGCCTTTTTGGCCCCACCGACCCCGCGCGCAACGGGCCGTATGGGCCGAAGGAAGTTACCGTGCGAAATCCGCGATTTTGCGAGACGACGTATCGCCGTGGGAAAACGTATTCGCGCGCCATGCTCTCGATCGGCGTGGAGCAAGTGCTGGAAGCGGTTGCGCAGCGCCTGGGGGCTGATTCGTGAACCAGCAGAGAAAATTCTGGATGCGCTGGCGGGTGCGCGCGGGCTATTTCGTCGCCGTTGTCTACTGGATTCTCGCCGCGCCGACGCCGCGCTTGATTCTTTGGGGAGGAGTGATCGCCGCGGTTGGGCTCCTGGTGCGAGCTGTAGCCTCGGGCCACCTGCGGAAGTATGAGGATCTGGCCACCACGGGCCCCTACGGACGCACGCGCAACCCGCTCTACTTCGGCAGCGCATTCCTTGCCGCCGGATTTATAGTGGCCGGGCATTCCTGGTGGGCTGGCCTGGCCGTCGTCGTCTATTTCACGGTCTTTTACACCGCGGTGATGCGCAACGAAGAAAACGACCTCCGGGCACGTTATGGGGCGGCGTTCGATGCGTATGCTTCGCGCGTCCCTCTCTTTTTTCCGCGTCTTGCCACTAGAGTAGCGAAGGAATCAGCGGCGGGCATCCAGCCGTCGAAGGAATTTTCCTGGGCGCAGTACCGCCGCAATAGGGAATACAAAGCTTTGGTCGGAACGCTCGCCGCATTGGGGATCGTGTGGCTGAGGATGTGGCTGCGTATGCGATTCGGCTATTGATGAAAGCGTGCCGCGGCTGGCACTTGAATGGTAAGCATCCTGCTATTGGAGGCGATAGACCGCGTGCATCACCCGCTGGAACTGGGGTCTGTAAATCAAATCGAACACGCGGTCCTTGCCTGGAAACATCTCCAGCGCCACGCGCCGCGTCGCTGCCACCATTGCGGCGGCTTCTTCGGGGGATAAGTCGCCTCCCGCGATCGTCTCGATCGTCAATCGAACCAGGATGCGCAGGCGGCGAATGCGGCGGCTTTCTTCATTGATCTCTTCCTGCGTGGGAATGAACAATTCGCTTTTTTCTGCCGCTTCCATGGTAGGCCTGTGGCTGATCTAAAAATAGTATGGACTCATCCGCGGAACCGCGCAATAGTACTGCATGCATGGACGCTGCGCTTTTCGGACGATCAGTCTCTTTTTGGACATGACTAGATGACCAAACACAAAAATTCCGAAGATCCCGTGGTGGTTGCCTATTCGGCGGGAACGGCTGCGGAAGCCATGGTGGTCCGCGGGCTTCTCGAAAGCTTGGGAATACATTCTCCCGATCTTGATTCCGCCGACCCGTTTCCCTTGAATGAGCCGCCCGAAGGGACGCGCGGCGCCGAAGTCTACGTCCTGGAATCGCAGGCGGCCGAAGCTCGGCGGATCATCGCGGAACATCTAAAGGGGAATACCTTAATCGATCAAGACGAGTAGCCCCGCAAGTCCGAATCCCGCCTCGCAAAAACCGCCTGAAATTCACGCATTAAAATTCAGTGCGCGTGTTCCTCGGCGAACGTGCGCACGGAGAGCCGCTGGCCGTCGGTAAGCGCGGTCACGGCTCCGTCGCGGTCGGTCCGCAGCAATCGCACTCCGGCTTGCGCGTAGCGTTCGAGAATGTTTTCCGCCGGCTGCCCGAAGGAATTGCCCTGGCCTACCGAAACGACGGCCACGCGCGGCGCAACGGCCGCCAGGAAGCCCTCGGTGGACGACGTTTTGCTCCCGTGGTGCGGCACCTTGAGGAAATCGGCCGCAAGCGGCGCATGGCTGGCGACGAGTCGGTCTTCCGAGTGCCGCTGGGCGTCCCCGGGCAGCAAAAAACGGAGTGGGCCGTCCGAGATGCGCATAACGATCGAATCGTCGTTCGATGCCTCACGAACAGGTCCGGCGTCGGGCGGCCAGAGAACTTCGCCAGTAACGCCGTCCCAATCGAACTCCGCGCCCTGAGTCTTGTGGACAATCCGCACTCCGCGCGTCCGCGCTTCCGCAAGCAGGCGTTCGAAAGCGGGCGTTTCTTCATCCCGCCCGATCCATAGCTCCCCTACGCGGAAATTCTGAAGAACGCTATGCAGCCCGTCGATATGATCGTGGTGGGCGTGCGTGAGCGCGACCACGTCGAGCCGCTGAATTCCGCGTGACCAAAGGTACGGAGAAACGACCTCCTCGCCCACATCGGGGCCGGAGCGATATTGGCCCACCCACTCGGAGCCCTCCAGCCCGCCGCCGTCGATCAGCATCGTGCGGCCGTCGGGAAAAGCGGTAAAAATGGAATCGCCCTGGCCGACGTCGAGGACGGTCACTTCAAGCTTGCCGGAAGCGAGCGCCGGGTGAAACGGATCCGACACGATGAGCGCTGTCAGCGCGAGAAGCACGGCCGCTGAAACCCATTCGGCGCGGGCGATCGGGTGTGGCAATTCGCGTCGCGAGGCGCGAGTGGCGCGGCGGGCCGTGGCCGCGCGAGTGGCCGCCGCCAGCAAAACGAAAGCCGCGAAGAAAGAGACGGCAAGCCACAAAGGCGGCCCTGGAATGCGGTAGGAAGTGTGCGGGAGCCTGCTGAACCATGTAACCGTGCCGAGCAACAGGCGGGCGCAAAAGCCGAGAACGAGCGCGAACGCGCTGGCGAGCCGTGCCCACACGTACGTCGCGGCCAGCGTCAAAAATCCCAGCGGCACGATCAGGCCGGTCAGAATCACGGCGGGGATGTTGCTCACCGGCCCCGCCAGGCTGACGCGATGAAAATCCTGCGCCAGCAGCGGCGTCATGCCCCATTGGATCACCAGCGAGAGCAGAACGATTTCCCACAAGCGCATCCCCAGGCGGATTGGAAACACGAACATGGCGCTTGCGCGCGGCGCGAGCCTCGCAGGCAATCTCGAAGCGAGCCATCCGGCGGCGGCGCGCAATTCGATTCGGAACTGAGCGACTTTTGGAGGATGCGCGCCGTCGCGGGTCGCGTCGCCCAAATGACGAAGCCCGGCGCGATAGGGCGCGCTGGTTCGGCCGATCCAGGGCAGTGCAAGCCCCGCAATAACGCCGGCTGCCAGAAAGGAAAGCTGGAAGCTCGAATCGGCCAGGGACGAAGGTTTCCAGAGGAGCAGCGCCAGTGCCGCCAGCGCCACGGTGTTGAGCAGTTCGATGCGGCGGAACAGCGGCCTCGCGCACAAATAGAATGCGGCCATCAGGGCCGCGCGCAGGATCGGCGGCCGGTCCTGCACCACGCCGACGTACGTTGCCAGCGCCGCCAGCGTGACGAGCGTGGTGATGCCCATCGAAAATCGCATCCGGCGGCACACCCAGAAGAGAAATACCACCAGCGCTCCCACGTGAAGTCCCGCCACCACCAGCACGTGGTAAGCCGAGGTTTTCTGAAACGCGGTGACGGTGTCGGATTCGACAAAGCTGCGATCGCCGAGAAGCATCGCTCTCAGCACGGCCGCGCGCTGCGGCCGGCCCGGAAACAACGCGTCGAGCCGCGCCAGCAAATCTCCGCGGGCGCGCGCCAGCCTTTGCAAGACGCTGGGCGGAGGACGGTCGATCAGCCGCAGCAGTTCGCCGCTGCGCAGCGAGCCGGTCAAATCGATCTGCTGGCGCGCCAGGTAGCCGCGCACGTCAAAAGCGCCGGGATCGAGAAAATTGCGCGGAGGCTGCGCGCGCAGCAGCGCTTCCACGCGGTCGCCCGCGCGCAAATTCGCTGGAGCTCCCGCCGCGCGAGAGTCGTTATACAAATTTGCGCGGAGCCCTCCGCGCACCGGCAAGATTGCGCCGCCCACTTCGACCTGCTCCAGATCGATTTCGTAACGGTGCCCCCAGGGCAGAGCGATAGGATCTTCGCGCAAGCGGCCGCGCCAGCGCAGGGGCACCGTGGTGTCGATGCGCCCCGCCGCGATCAGGCGGGTGATGTGGTCTGCAGGCACCGCCGCGTGTTCCAGGGCGGAGGCAAGCCCTCCCAGCGCGATCCACGCGATCATGGCGAACGCCCAGGCTGCAACAACTCGCTTTCGCCATGCAAATGTGCCGCCGAGAAAAATTGCCGTGAGGGTGGCCGCGCCCCAGATTTTCAGCGGCGCGGCAGGCCAGACGCTCGACAGCCCGATACCGGCCGCCAGGGCCGCCACCAGCCACACCACCGGCAATTTCATTGGCGCCGGCTGAGCCGGACGACCGCCTCCATATGAAATGTCTGGGGAAAAAGATCGAACAGGTGGACCTGGGTAAGTTCGTAGCCCCTGGCGCGCAGCGCCGTGAGGTCGCGCGCAAGCGTGGGCGGCTCGCAGGAGACATAAGTGATTCGCTCGGGCGAAAGCGCCGCGAGCCGTTGGATCGTCCCGTCTGTCAAGCCTGCACGAGGCGGATCGAGCAGGACGAATTCCGGCCGTCCTTTATACTTTTCGAGGAATCGTTCCACGTCGGAGGTGCGCACTTCGATCTGGCCGCCGCTGCGGATGTTGCCTTCCAGGTCGCGGGCCGCGGCGGGATTCGATTCGACGGCTATCACGCGCGCAAAGCGCTGGGCCAGCGGTACCGAAAAGAGCCCGACGCCGGCAAACAGGTCGAGTGCGAGTTGCCCGCCCGGCTCGCGCTCGGCGACCTCCAGAACCAGTTCATCCATCAGAAACCGGTTCACCTGGAAAAACGAAAAGTGCCCCACGCGATATTTCGCGCCGGCGGTTTCATAGGTGAGAAATCCCGGCCCGAATAGCTCCATTCGATCCCGGCCGGGATCGTTGAAGAGCAAGCTTTCGATCTGCGGCACAACGCCTTTAATGGTTTCGGCAAGCTCGGCGGCGCGGGAAGGGAAGCCCGCGAACGTCGCGGTGAGCAGCAGCTTCGAATCGCTTGCATCGGCGAAGGCTTCGATTTCCCGCAGCGAGCGCGGCAGCGCCCCCGCCGCGAGCGCCTCGCGCAAGCGGAGCAGTGTGCTCAATAGCAGCGGAGAAAGGATCGCACAATCCTCCACTGCGCAGAGCGACGTGGAATTGGCGCGAAAGTAGCCGATTCGGAGATTCGCTCCCCTCGATTCGGCGGCGTTCCCAGTGGCTTCCTCGCCGAGCGGGCGCACCTTCCATTGCGCGCGATGGCGGTATCCCCAGGGAGGCGACGCGTGCGCCGTGATCTCTCCCGCCCATTCGACGCGTCCGAGCCGCCGCATTGTCTCGCGCAGAATTTGTGTTTTGTGCGTTAGCTGGGACTCGTAGGGAATGTGCTGGTAATCGCAGCCGCCGCAAACGCCGAAATGCGGGCAGGGAGCAACCGTGCGTTCCGGGGAAGCGACGAGGATTTTTTCCAGCCGCGCGCGCACGAACTTCTTCTTCTGTTCGACCGGCGCGACGGCCACCTGCTCGCCCGGCAGCACGAACGGCACGAAGACGGGAGAGCCGTCGTAATGGGCTAGGCCCTCGCCGCCGTAAATCAATTTTTCGATGGTGACATCCATGACGGGTCTTTAGTTCTCCAAGCGCAACCGCAGCGCCCGGATGACAATGGCTGCGTACTACGTTAGATAAAACAAACTCAGCCGCGGCACGCCGAAGTGTTCGAACAGGCGCTTCTGCGTGTATTGGCGCTCGAGTTGCGCCAGTTGCTCCACGGACATCTTACGCCGATAGGGCGAGAGTGAGCGATCCATTTCGCGGCGGATGGCCAGAAAAACGTCTTCGTCCACATCCGCGGAAAGCGCCGCCATCAGTTTGTCTTCGAGCACGGTCAATCTCCGCTCGAGATCTTCCAGATCGAGCGCGCCCGGCGCGTCGGCCGGCGGCATGATTTCTTCGAGGCGTTTCGCCGTTTCTTCCAGCCGCGCTGCGAGAGCGGCGTGGAGGGCTCGCTCTTTTTCCGCCGCGGACCGCAGCCGCGCCGCATTGCGCTCCAGATATTTCCGCAGTTCCGCGCGGGAGAACGGTTCCGCGGCTACGCGTTCGTGTTTTACCTCGGGTCCGCTCCCCGCTGCCGCTTCCTGCGCTTCCGCGGCGGCGTCGAGCACGGCGTCGACGCAGTAGGCGAGGCTTTTCAATTGTCGCCCGCCCGCCGCCCGGCGCGAACGCCCCCAGCTTTCGAACGCGCGATCGATTCCCTTGAGCGCTGCTTCGAGCGGGATTCCCGCCTTCTGCCAAGTCTCCACGATGGCCCAATCGAGAGGCGAAACCAGCAGGTGCGCGCCGCGCTTGCGCCAGAAGTACTCTTCGATCTCAGTGAAATAATTGAAGTAATTGAACGATTCCATCGAAGCCGGAGTACCGCTTGGCATTTTGTCGCCTGCGAACTGGTGCTGCCTATTTTCTCGGACGAACGGTTGCGGGCATTTTTGCCGGAGCGGCGGCGCGTTCCTGCGCGTCCGCTTCGTTGCGTTCCCAGATGATCCGCAATCCTTCCAGGGTCAGAAAGTCGTCGGTGTGCTCGATATGCTTGGAGCCTGCGGCGAGCAGGCTGGAAAAACCCCCGGTGGCGATCACTTTCGCCGGCCCGCCAATCTCTGCTTTCATGCGCGACAGCAAACCGTCGACCATGTCGAGGGTGCCATAGTAGAGACCCGCCTGCATGTGCGCGATCGTGTTGGTCCCAATCACTTTGCCCGGATCTTTTATTTCAACGCGAGGCAGGCGGGCCGCTCGGGCGAAAAGAGCTTCGGCGGAAATCCCCAGGCCTGGAGTGATCACGCCGCCCAGATATTCGCAGCGTGCGGAAATAACGTCGAACGTCGTTGCCGTGCCGAAGTCGACCACGATGCAGGGTCCTCCATATCGCTCAAACGCGGCGACTCCGTTGACGATGCGGTCTGCCCCGACCTCCAGCGGATTGTCGACCAGAACGGCCATCCCTGTCTTGATCCCCGGCTCTACGAAGAGCGGCTTCCGGCCGAAGTAAATGTGGGACATTTCCGCGAGAATGCGGTTCAGCGGAGGCACCACGGAACTGATGATGATGCCGCCAATGTCCCTGGGCTCGAGCCCGGCGAGGGTAAAGAGGTTGCGTGTCAGAATGCCGTACTCGTCGATGGTCTGGTTGGGAGCGGTGGTCAATCGCCAGTGCGCGACGAGCTGCTTGCCGCGAAACCCCCCCAGCACCGTATTTGTATTCCCTACATCGAGGGTCAAAAGCATTAATGCGCCTCCGAAACGTCGCCCGAAAGTACGGGCTCGATCCCGCGGCCGTCGTCGCGTGATACGCGCAGCACGCCGCTCGGCTCGAGCCCGGCCGTGGTGCCCGTAAAGCTTTCCGTGACGGTCGTGATGCGCACGCGCTTCCCCTGAGAATAGCTCGAAACTTCCGCGAATCGCCGGAGGATTGGCGGCGCTCCCTCGTCCAGAAATTGATTGTAGTAGCGGTCGAAGTGGCGCAGCAACCGGATCAGCAATTCGAAGCGCGAATGGGTTTTCTTCGTCTCCATTTTCAGGGAGGTGGCAATGTCGGCCAATTCGGGCGGCATCTTGGACTGGTTGACGTTCACCCCGATCCCCACGACGGCGAAGTGCACGCAGTCCGGCTCGGCGTGCATCTCCGTCAGGATGCCCGCGAATTTTCGGCCGCCCACGAGCAGGTCGTTCGGCCATCGAATGTCGGGAGTGCCGGCCAGATCCTCCGCGGCCGCATCGCGCGCGGCAAGGCCCGCAACCAGGGTCAGCAAAGGAGCGTGGGCGGGAGGGATCGGCGGGCGCAGCAGAATGGTGCAGTAGATTCCGGCGGATTTTTCGGAGATCCATGAACGGCCCGCGCGGCCTCTTCCTCCCGTCTGTTCCTCAGCCAGCACCACGGTGCCGTGCGGTTCGCCCCGGTCGGCCAGGCGCATGGCAACCGTATTGGTGGAGTCGGTTTTGAAAAAATGGTGGATGCGCCGCGCGAACGGTGTGCCGTAGAGGCGATGGCTCAGCATCTGGGGGACCAAAATGTCGGGCATGCGCTCGATGTGATAGCCGGTGCGGGGATGCCCCTTCACGCGCACGCCCAGGGTGCGCAATTGCTGGATCCAGCGCCAGACCTGCTGGCGGGAAACGCCGATCTCCTTGGCGATTTTCGCCCCGCTGATCACGATGGTCGCGTTTTCCGCGAGCAAAGTGAGCAGGGCGTCGATGCGCCGGTCGGTCGTCCCGGGGACGTTCGCGGTGGTTTTCCTGGCCACGGTAAGTTTCGAAGGATACTCGACGCCCGCGTTCGGAACAAGCCTGGCTCGGATTCGCCCCTTGGACGGTTATTGGAGCTGCTTGAGGCGGTCGAGAAGCTTCTGATGTTCCACCTGGCGTTCGGCGAGTGTCGCTTCGAGCCCCCGGACAATATCGGCGGGGGCCTTGTTCCGGAAGCTATCGTCTGCGAGCCGCTTCTGCTTGGATTCGATATCCTTCGCGAGGCGCTCGGTTTCTTTCTTGAGCCGCGCGACTTCCGCGGGCTTGTCCACCGCGTTCCCGTAGGCGATTCGCAGATCGAACTGCGCGGTCGAGCGGACCGCGCCTCCCTCTGGGTCGAGGTGCCCGAAGCAAACGTGAAGTGTCGAAAGCGCCGCCAATCGCAGGATCGGATCGACGTTGCCTTCCGCGAGCGCGCGAATCTTCGCGTCCTGACTTGAGAAATCCGCCGCCACTTTGCGTTTTGCGTCGATTTTCATTTCCGCGCGGATGTTGCGTGCCGCGATAATCATTTCCTGCACGCGGAGCATTTCTTGCTCTGCGGCCTCGTCGGTCCATCCGGGACGCGGCTCGGGGAATCTGTCGAGCGCGATCGACTTTGCTTCCGGCGATTGCGGCAGCCGGTGCCACAGCTCTTCGGTCAGGAAGGGCATCACCGGATGCAGCAGGCGTAGCGCCGATTCCAACGCCGCAAAGATGTTGCGCCACGCGGCCACGGCGACCTCGCGGTCGTCCGCGGAAAGCTGCGGCTTCACCCACTCGATATACCAATCGCAGAAATCGCCCCAGAAGAAGTGGTAAATAAGTTGGCACGCTTCGTGGAAACGGAAGTTTTCGAGCGCGTCGTTCACCTGCGCGGAAACGGACGCCAGGCGGGAGAAAATCCACCGGTGCGCCAGCGATCCCTCCCCCGGGACCCGATAGGGCGCCTGGGCGCGGATCTCCGGCGCGGCCACCTCCTCCAGCAGAATGCCCTGCGCCTCGGCCTTTTCCAGATTGACGAAAAGAAAACGCGCGGCATTCCAGATTTTATTGGCGAAGGCTCGTGCGCCCAGGATGCGGTCTTCGCTGAGAATGATGTCGGTGCCGGGTGCGGCCATGCTCGCGAGCGTGTAGCGCAAAGCGTCCGTCCCGAACTTCTGCGTCAGCTCGAGCGGATCGACGCCCGTGCCCTTGGTCTTCGACATCTTAGTGCCTTCGGCCGTTCGCACGAGCGAATGCAGATAGAGCCTGCGGAAGGGAATTCGCCGCGTCGGATCGGGCCCGCTCGTAAGGTGCAAGCCCATCATGATCATGCGGGCGTCCCAGAAGAAGAGAATGTCGTACCCGCTGATCAGCAGGCTCGTCGGGTAGAAGGTCCGCAGGTCGGGCGTATCGTCCGGCCAGCCGAGCGTGGAGAAGGGCCATAGGCCCGAGCTGAACCACGTATCGAGCACGTCCGGATCTTGCGTGAGCTTTCCGCCCCCGCACTTTGGGCACTTCGCCGGTGCACTCGCCGCGCGCGCATGGCCATCGACGATTTCGACGCGCGAGTCGAGCGCGGGAACCATCTCCTGGCAGTCGGTGCAATGCCAGACCGGGATGCGATGGCCCCACCAAAGCTGGCGCGAAATGCACCAGTCGCGAATGTTGTCCAGCCAATTCAGCAAAATCGTTCTCTGATTATCGGGTGCCACCTCGATCAGGCTTTCGCGCACCGCTTGATTCGCGGGCTCGGCCAGGGGAGCCATTTTGCAGAACCACTGCGTGGAAATCCGCGGCTCGACTTCGGATTTGCAGCGGTCGCAGACGCCCACGGAGTGCGTGATGTCTTCGATTTTTTCGAGCAGGCCCAGCGCGTCCAGATCGCCGACGATTTGCGCGCGCGCGGCGAAGCGGTCGAGCCCGGCGTATTTCCCGGCGGCCGCGTTCATTTGTGCGTCGTCGGTCATCACGTCGATTTCGGGCAAATGGTGGCGCTTGCCCACCTCGAAGTCGTTCGGGTCGTGCGCGGGCGTGATCTTCACCGCCCCGCTGCCAAACTCGCGGTCAACGTAGGTATCCGCGATAATGGGAATCGGGCGATCCATCAGTGGCAGCATCGCCTGCTTGCCTGCGAGGTGCCGGTAGCGCTCGTCTTCCGGATGGACGGCCACAGCCGTATCGCCCAGCATTGTCTCGGGACGCGTGGTCGCCACCACCAGATATTGTCGGCTGTCGCCCGGCAATCCCACCACCGGATAGCGCAGGTGCCAAAGCTTTCCCGGCCGTTCGCTGTGAACCACTTCCAGGTCGCTGATCGCCGTCTGGCAGCGCGGGCACCAGTTGACCATATACCGCCCGCGGTAGATCAGTCCTTCCCGGTAGAGCCGCAAGAATGCCTCGAGCACGGCGCGATAGAGTGCGGGTTCGAGCGTGAATCGCTCGCGAGTCCAATCGCACGACGCGCCAAGCCGGATCATCTGCTCCTTGATTACGCCGCCGCTTTCGGCCTTCCATTGCCACACGCGCCGCTCGAATTCCTCGCGGCCCAGATCCTGCCGCCGGAGTTTTTCCTTGGCGAGTTGGCGCTCGACGACGAACTGCGTGGCGATTCCCGCGTGATCCATGCCGGGGAGCCACAGCGTATGATGGCCGCGCATGCGGTGCCACCGGACGAGCATGTCGATTTGCGTGTGCTCGAGCATGTGGCCGATGTGAATGGACCCGGTTATGTTCGGTGGAGGCAGTGCGATCGAGAACATGGGCCCGTCGCCCGAATTTTCCGCGCGAAACAGCTTTTCTTCGAACCAGGATTTCGCCCAGCGCTCTTCAATCTCCTGCGGCTCGTACGCCTTGGGTATTTCTCGGGGCATGTGCTCCCTATTGTCCAAAGAATGGGTTGAGGTGAATTTAACAATATAGGCGGGACTTGCGCGGGGCGTCAATCGGGGCGACGCAGCTGCGTTTCCGAACTCCGATCACGTCCTGGGGAAAACAGAACCGCGCTACTTCTCTTTTTTCTCGAGTTCGCTGTGCAGAAAGCTCTGAACCAGCGGTTTCAGAACTCCCTGTGACAGGATGTCGTGAAGTTGAGGCTCGATTTTCTCGAGGAGTCTCTGAACGATCGCGTCCACGGTCTCGGAGTTGATCTTGTCGGGCCCGTCATTATCGGTCGATGGTGCATCTCGATGAAAGTCCGCCGGAGGATTTAGAAATGGAATGTCCGCCAGCGCTTCGCGCGTCGGCGGCGCTACCGTGGGCGTCCACTCGCTGTACTCCCTGGATGCGAATTCGCGCGAGCCGTTTCCCGACTCGCTCCGCACGGGGACTTCTTCCCATGCCGGCTCTTCGGCAGGCGGCTCTTCCTGCGATGGCAACGTAAATGAATCAAGCGCGGGCATGGCATCCGCATGTTTGTTGTAAATGGATGTTTCGGTTTGCGTCACCTCGTCGACGAGCAGCGGCTCGGGGACCACACGCACCGCCGGGGGCTCGACCAGGCCCGGCTCTTTGTACGAACTCTCCGGTACCGCCTCTTCAACGAAGAACCCACTGTCGAATGCGGATGACGCGCGCGTCATGGGCTCGGGCGTTTCGTCCTCGATCGCTTGCTTTGCGTGATCGCTCGCAGCCTTGCTGGCCGATTCCACCGCGTGTTCGCTCACGGGCGCTTCGAGCGGCTCATCTTCAAGCTGAGGAAGAGGCTCGAAGCTCGATGGCTCGGAAACAGGAGCGACCGCGAGGCAAGGCGCGCTCGTCGCGGGTTCTGGTTCTGCTGGCTCATCCGCGAAGAACGAGTCCTCTTCGTCGGTCGGCGCGGCCATCGTCTCGACCGGCACGGCTTGCGCTTCCATTTCAGGCTCGAAAACCGGCTCCGCCACGGGCTCTTCCACAGTAGGGGCAGCCGCGTACGCCACCTCCGCCGGCGCCACCTCATCGGGCAAAGGTTCAGCATGTGAAGGTTCACCATGTAGAGGATCAGTGAACGCAGGAGCCTCTGTCGGTTCCTGCCGCACAACCGCCTCTACGGGCGACAGCACGGAGGAGAACCAGTCGCCCGCAGGCCGCCCTGGGGTCGACGACATCATATCCATCCAGTGCGTTGCCTTCGATGCGAAGCTCGGTTCAGGAATAATTTCGTCAAGCTCGGTCTCGCAAGCCTCTTGTAATTTCGGTTCGGCAGGTTGCGCCACCGGCATTGCCGGTTCTGGCGCTGGTTCCGGCTCTTGCGCACTCTCCGCAGGAATGGCCTGCAACGCTGGCTCGGTTGCTTCAGAGACTGGCGGCTCAGCCGTCTCGTTGTCCCGCTCGTCCTGCACCAACGGTTCGACCGGCTCCGGCGTATCCAAAACATGGACATTCGTGCAGGAAAGTTCGCGTTCGCCCGGCGAAACCTGGTCGAAATTCTCGTCCGAGGATATGGCCGGCCTCATCGCCGCTTCTTCGGAAACCTCGAATTTCATTGCGGATCGCCGCCAGTCGTTCACCGTGGACGTTCCGTCGAATTCTTCCTCGTCCACTTCTTTGGGCGCGGGATGCTCGTCCGATTTTTCTTCTTCGTTGTCCAGGTTGTCCGGCGCGCGGCGTCCGGTTCCAAAGGAGTAGGCGAGCTCCGCCTCTTCGGGACTTGGTTCGGGAAACTCCGGCAGAGGCTTGGGGGCGGTCCTGGCTGGAATTTCAAGCACCGCGGCAGGCGGCGGTGGGGGCGGCGCGGCGGCCTCTTTCTTTCCTCTCGCCAATTCCTCGGCAATCGCAGGATTCTTCAGGAGCATCGCGGTAACCATCGCGATCAGCGGGTCCGGCGGAATAAAAGGCTTCTTCAGAATGCCGTCGGCGCCCACGCGGCGCGCTTCTTTCTCATCCAGGGGATCGAATGCACCCACCAGAAGGATCACGGGAATGTGCGAATATTTTGGGTTCTTCTTCACCCATTCGCAAAGTTCATATCCATTGCGCACGGGCATGAAGATGTCGGCCAGAATCAGGTCGGGATTCAAATCGGGAAGGCGGCGAACGGCGGCTTCGCCATGGCCGACAGAGATCACGTCGATGCCGCGGTCTTGAAACGCGAGCGCGACCATTCTCTGGATGTTGGTGTTGTCGTCGGCGACCAGAACTCTAGGCACTCGATTTCCCGGCGGCGAGGTTCGGCAGAGGACACATCACACTCGCCCCTTTCTTCCATAGCTAAACACCCGGCGGCGACAGCGTCAACGGACTCAAAGTACTAGAGTGCTACAGTTGTTAGCAGGAGGTAAACAGTGCCTTAAAAGGGTACGAGCTTGTGCAGCCCTTTTTTTTTCTTGCTTGTGGATTCGGTTTTCTTGTCGGCTTGCGGGGCGGGAGTCGGCTTGGCGGCCTGCTGATCGGTCGAGGCAGTGCTGCTGCCGGTTGTTGCCTGCGTGGTTCCCGGTGGGGGATCTGTCGCTTGTGGAGCGGCCGAGGTTGAAGTCCCAGTGACCGGCTCGGGCGTGAGGGTAATGGTGGGAATCGAAGGGTCGGAATTTGTACTCGCAGCGGGGGCAGCCGTATTCCCGGCGGTGGGTGGAGGGTCCGCGGGAGGAGCCTCCGCCGGTGCAGGCGAAGGTGAGTCGCCGACGGATGTCGGCGCAGCGATAATCTCAGCTCCTGCGCTCATCCCCGGCGCGCTCGATGATTCCGTCGGCTCGGATTCCATGGTCGCCGGATCGCCAGCCCCGCTATCGGCATTTGAATCGCTGGTGCTCGCCGGGCGCATGGCGATGTCGAACGACGGCCCCGCCGCGCCGGGCTTGAGGATGTCGGTGGCTGAAATGGCGTCGTCCGGCGGATTCAGATTCGGCTGGCCCTCGTGGGCCGCCTCTGCCACATTGGGCTCGGACTTCAGCAATGCCATGGGGAGCCTCAGCATGGCCCTTTCATGGTGTTTTTTCTCGTACATCTGTTCTTTCTGCATGCGTGCAACGGCATTCGGGTCCGGCGCCGGCACGGGCATTCCCATCGCTTTCAATTGCGACTTGGCATCCCCGTCCAGACTCGAAAGGGGATAATCCTTCACGATCCGGTCGTAGCATTCGGCGGCAAGGTCCGCCCAGTGATTCTTGTCGTCTTCGTTCTTTGAGAGTCGTTTGGCTCGTGAATACACGTCGGCAAGCATCCAGAGCGCTTCATCGCTTTGGCTGTAGAGCGGATATCGCTCGGTCAGTTCCATGAAGCGCGCCGCGGAGGCTGGATAATCCTGCTTCATGTAATAAAACCGACCGACTCTGAACTGGCCGTCAGCAAGAATTTCCTGCACTTCACGAAGCTTTTGCGTCGCTTGGGGCACGAGCGGGCTCTGGGGATATTTCAGCAGGAAGGTTTGGAACTCATCCTCGGCTGCTTCCGCCTCGCTTTTGTCCCGGTCGGGTTTTTCCATCATCTTGTAATGCGCCATGGCGACCTGCATTTGCGCGTACGCCGCTTCGTCAAGAAAAGGGAAGAAGGTGATGAAATCCTTGTATTCCTGGATCGCCTGCGTGTTATTCCCCGTGCCGCCCTCTTTGTAGTAGGAATCGGCAACGGCAAGCTTTGCCTTGGCGAGATATTCGCTGTCCGGATACGTGTTGATCAAGGTCTGGAGGGTCAGCCGCGATTCCGTGTACCGGGCGTGTTTCATATCGACCATGGCCCGGTCGTACAGAATCTTGTCCGGTTCCGCCGAAGCCTCGGTGGCTGCGGCAGCCTTGGTCGTGGCGCCTGGCTTGTCCGGGTTCTTTTGTTGCTGTGCGTTTGCACACACCAACCCCGCCAGAGCGACACCCAGGATGGCGATCAGGAAATGGCGGCTGCTGGAAAAAAATCGGGACATTCGCCTCAATATCAAACCTTTTGGCTTACGGCTTCAGTTGCCAGCCTGCGCATGTGGCGTATGGCTCCGGCCGGGTCGGGCGTGTGGAAGATGGAAGTCCCGGCGACAAATGTGTTGGCCCCCGCGAGCGTTAATTCGGTCGTGTTTTCCAGATCGACTCCCCCGTCGACTTCGATTCGGAAGCGCGCATTATAGCGCGAGCGCCACTGATTCAAAGATCGAATTTTCTCCAAAGCGCCCGGAATGAATTTCTGGCCCCCGAATCCGGGATTCACGGACATTACCAGCACCGTATCCACTTTGTCGAGGATATCGGTCAGCATCGCCACCGGCGTTGCCGGATTGATCGCCGCGCCCGCCTGCGCACCCCCCTCGCGTATTATCGACAAAGCACGGTCCAGATGTACGGTCGCCTCCTGATGCACCAGGACGCGGTCGGCGCCTGCCCGGATGAAATCCTCGATGTACTCCTCGGGCTGTTCGATCATGAGATGCACATCAAGGGGCAAGCGGGTTGCCTTGCGAAGCGACTCGACGACGGGAATTCCGATGGAAATATTGGGCACAAAATGGCCGTCCATTACATCCACGTGAATCACGTCCGCGCCGCCCTGTTCGACCACGCGGATCTCTTCTCCCAGTTGGGCGAAGTTCGCGGCCAGGATCGACGGCGCGATTTCGATTTTTGCGTACGTCATGGCGTCTCGATGGATTCTAGCATGGCGCGTTTGCGAGATGTGCCCGGCCCGGCTCGCATCCGGTTCCGTTCTCCGATTTTATTCGGCCACCTGCAAATCGATTAGCGAGGCTGAGTCTACCCGCTGCCCGCGCCCGGGCGTCTCGTCAACCACCGCTCCGTGGGGTGTTCCGGGAGCCGATACGCTCGCGAGCTTTCTCACTTTCAGCCCCGCGCTATTGAGTTTCGACTCGGCTTGGTTGAGAGGAAGCCCCACTAGATCGGGCATCACGTAAGCCGCCGGTCGCGGCCCGAGCGAGACGAGCAGATTGACATGTGAACTCATCACGTCGCTCGTGCCGGGGGCGGGATCCTGCTGCAACACGGTGTCGTCCGGCGGGTCGGGCAGATAGACGCTCGAAATTTCTCCCATCTGCATCCCGGTTTCCAATAGCTCGATCCGCGCCACGCGCAGGCTCTTGTCTCCAAATTCCGGGATCGTGCTCTTTTGCGGGCCCAGGCTCAACACTACGTGCACCTGCTGTCCGATTTTCGCGGTCGTGTTGGGAGGGGGACTTTGCCGCACGACCTCATCCGTCGGCAGGCTGCTGTAGACGCGATCCTCTACCTCGAGGCCGAGGCGGCGGGCTTGAAGCGTCTGCTGCGCTTCGTTGGTGCGCTTGCCCACCAGGTTCGGAATGGTCACCTCGCGGCCCTGAATAGCGAAGCGCATGGCCGTTAACGCGCTCAGGAATGCCACCGATGCCAGAATGAACAGCATCAGCGACATTCGAAGCATCCAATGAAAACGCTCTCGCCACGCCATCGCTCATCCTTCCCCAGAGAGCCTAACACGATCGGCCTCCAAGAGAACCGGTGCCGGGCGCGCCGCATTGAGCTTAATAGTCAATAGCCCCCATGCTCGCGTGCCTTTGCGGAGAATTTCACCCCGCTTGCGGCGAGCGCGGCGCGTACGGGTTCCCCCGCTCTCTCTCTCCTTTTCTCCGCGATGATATTTTTCTCATGGTTTTTCCAGGACCGCCGCGAAAAATCCATCGGTGGGCTGCTCTCCCGGAAACGTTCTGAATTGGCCGTCAGCGTCGAATAACTGTTCCACTGTGATTTCATTCGTCAGGCATCTCGCCAATACCGGCTTAAGTTTTGCCGGGGCGGCGCGGCGAAGCGATGGGGCGGCCCGTAGCGTCTCTTCCACGACCTCCTCATTTTCCTCGGGCTCGAGCGAGCAGGTGGAATACACAAGTGTCCCGCCGCGGGCCAGGCTTTCGGCCGCCATGGCGAGGATTTGGGTTTGCACCTCGTGAAATTCAGGGAGCTGTTCCGGCCGGAGCCTCCATCGAATCTCCGGATGGCGCGCGAGGGTACCGGTTCCCGTGCACGGCGCGTCCACGAGAATCCGGTCGAACTCGGTTCGGAAGGGAAGAGGCCGTGTTGCGTCGAGCGCGACCAGAGGAATGCCGCGGAGGCCGAGGCGTTCCATTTGCGCCCTCATGGCACGCAGTCGGTGCGCATGGCGGTCCGCCGCGAGCGCCAGCCCCGTATTTCCGGCCGCGCGATAAAGCGGCGGGGTTTTCCCGCCGGGGGCGGCGCACAAATCGAGGACTCGGTCCCCTGGCTGAACGTCGAGAAGAAGCGGGGCGGCCTGAGAGGCTTCATCCTGGATCGAAAATCTGCCGCTGCGAAACGCCTCGGTTTGCACGGGGCTTCCCCCCGTCACGGAGAAAGCGGTTTTCAATAATTGCCCTTCGCGAACGCGCAGCCCGGCGCGCTCGATCTCGTGGATCGTTTCATCGCGATGATCGAGATCCTGCAAGGCGCAGCTCAGCCGCGGCGCTCGATTGTTCACTTCCAGCAATAGGATCGTGCGGGCTTCGCCGAATCGCGCAAGCCATCGCTCGACCATCCATCGTGGATGCGAATGCAGGACGCTCAGGCGCCCGGCGTGCTCCCATCCAGGCGCGAGGAAATTCTCGGCGGCCACCGCCGCTTCCGTCGAAGCCTTCCGCAATACCGCATTCACGAGCGTGGCCGCCGAAGTCTTTCGGGCCAGCTTCACCAATTCCACCGACTCGTTCACTGCGGCCCGTGCCGGGACCCTTTGCAGGAATCGAAGCTGGTAGAGTCCCATGCGGAGCGAAAGCGCCACCGCCAGATCGAGACGTGCCACCGGCTTCTGGAGATGCCGCTCGAGCAGGAAGTCGAGCAAGCCCCGCCAGCGCAGCACACCCATGGTCAGCTCGGTGGCCAGCGCCGCATCTTCGGGCTTCACTCCGGGACGGAGCTCTGCATGCAGCAAATCGCTTGCGTAGGAGCCTTCGGCTTCCACGCGCCGCAAGATTTCAAACGAAATTTGTCTGGCCTTCGTAACCGTCATCGTGTGCATTCAAAAATACATGGATTGCCGGAGATACGGAATTTTTCTTCCGGGGGGGGGCGATACTCTGGACGGAAAGCCCGGCCGCATCCGGCCCTTGAAGCCGTTGACGTCCTTATTTATATGGATATTCTCGGGTTATTCTTAATTTAAGGATCGGCGCTCGTCGCCTGCTGAACGTTTTGAAAGCGCGAAATTGAGCGTACCCGATCGAAACAAGGGCAAGATTGTCTTGACGGCCAGATTCTATCTGCCGCGCCACCCCAGCCCCGGCAGCCTCTCGGAATTTCCTCGACACCGCTAAGAATTGCGCTACTATCCTGGTTATGGCTGTTGTTGGCCAGCCCCAAGCTCCTCGCTTTCGCAGGGGAAGGTGGCGCATGTCAAATCATTCTGTTTTCGCGGCAAATCCCTTCCGATGTATCCAGATTCCTTCATCTCGGCAGATAACCCTCTGCGCCCTGGCAATTGCGCTGGGTGCTACGCCTCTGCTGGCGCAAAGGGGCAGGGCCGGGGGCGGGGGCGGAGGAGCGCGCGGATCGGGCGCCGGCGTTCCTTCCGGTTTTCCTGGTTCCACTCCCAGCTATGGTGGGCAGCCTTACCCCACGCTTCAGCCGGTCGAACCAAATACGATGCCTTCAATAATACCGGAAGCCCCGTCGCTCTCCGCCCAGATGGTCGAGGACGAGGCATGTTTGCCGTGGGCCGTTCCCATCGTGCGCGGGGCCACGGTGGATGTGATCCGTCTGGAAGTTCCCTCCAAGGCCAGGAGTGAATACAACAAGGCCTGCGGCCAGTTGAAAAAGCGAAATTTTGCGGAGGCTGAGACGCACGTTCGCGACGCAATTCAAAAATATCCCGAGTATGTCGCCGCGTGGGTCATGCTGGGACAGGTTTTACAAGGCCTCCAGCTGAACGATCAAGCAACCGAGGCTTGCTCACACGCGGGAAAAACCGATCCCACTTATTTGCCCGCCTATCTTTGCTTGGCCGATCTCGATGCCAATGAAGGGCATTGGAACGAATTGTTGAATGTCACAAAAACCGCTCTCGGCCTGAATCCCGTCAGCGATGTGTATGCTTACTTCTACCGCGCCACGGCGTTATTCAAGCTCGACAAGTTGGGGGAAGCGGAAAAAGAGGCGCTGCTCGCCGCCGGCATGGACAGGGATCATCGCCAGGTCGCGGTTCATTACTTGCTTGCGCAGATTTACGGCGCCAAGGGCGACATCGCTTCCGCCACCGCCGAACTTCACCAATTCTTGAAAGTGAATAACGACCGGCAGAAGTCGGACGAGGCCAGGCAGTATCTTGCCAAGCTGGTAGCGCAGGAAAAAGCCACGAATTAGCTGTTTGGGCGTTCTGCTGATCGACTCAATCTTCCGCCAGTCCCGCGCTCGGAACAGCTTGGCGCCGCCCGCAGATGCCAACACTTGGATCTCTTCTTTCGTCTTGATCCCACGAAATACAGACGGAATGCAGAATGGCGCCGGTTCATTTCCCCAAACGAGCTATTGCCCCAAGAGCGTTATTGAACGTCGGGACGGCTCAAATTGGACGCCTCGCGCTGCGCGACAATCTTGCGCGCGTTCGTGTAGAGCGCCTTGGCTTGGGGGATTGATTCGATGGCTTTGTTCAATTGCGGATCGTTTTCAAGCGCCACCTTGTAGCCATCGTTCAGCCCGAAGAGCGTGGTGAACACCTCGCGCTTGATCTTCCACTTCAGCCACGCGCTGTTGGCCTGGATCTCCTGGTCGGTGAACTTGATGTGCTGCTGGTCGAGGAACTTCCGAAATTGCGCCATCACGGAGTCGTCCGGCGTGAAATTCTGGGTGATCGTGGGCCGGGTGCCGAGATAAAACCGCACAAAGTCGCCAACGCCCTGCGGAATCGGATAGAACACGCCCCGGCGCAGCAGCAAATCCTGGAACTCGTTGGGCTTTGGCATGGAAACGGCCACGTCCGGCGTGATCCCGCCTCCGCCGTAGACCTGCCGTCCGCTGTCCGTCAGCTTCACTTCCGGCTTTTGCGGAGGCTGTGGATTGTAGTGATAGTCGTAGAGCGTTACGTTCTTATAATCGCGTTGAATCAATCGCCCGCTGGGTGTGTAGTAGCGCGCCGTGGTGAGCAGCAGCGCGGTATCTTCGCTTAGCGGAAATTGAGTTTGCACCAAGCCTTTTCCAAAGCTGGTTTCGCCTACGATCAATCCGCGGTCGTGATCCTGAATGGCTCCCGACACGATTTCCGATGCCGACGCGCTTTGCCCGTTCACCAGCACCACTAGGGGCACTTCGACGCCTTGGTTCCCTCGCACCGCGTAATATCGCCGCTCGGGGGAGGATCGTCCGCGGTGCGAAACCACCAGTTCGTTCTTATCGAGGAACATGTCCGCCATGCCCACGGCCTGGTTCAGCAATCCGCCGCCGTTGTTCCGCAAGTCGATCACAAGTCCGTCGAGCTTCGAGTAATCCAGTTGCTTGAGCGCGTCCGCCAAGTCGCTGTCGGTCGTCTCGTTGAACGTCGAAACCCGCACGTACCCGATTCCGGGCTTCAACGTTTCGTAAAATTCCACGCCGGGGCGCGGAATTTCGTCGCGCACCACGGCAACATCGATGGGCTTATCCCAGCCTTCCCGGCCCAGTGCGATATGCACCGCCGTCCCCTTCGCGCCCTTCAGCCTGTCGGCCACTTGCGTCGTTGTCAGTCCGGTGCAGTTTTTCCCGTCGACTGCGAGGATGATGTCGCCGGGGCGGATGCCCGCCTTCGCCGCGGGCGAATTCATGAATGGGGCCAGCACCACGGTCTGATTTTCGCGCGGCGCCACGGTCATTCCCACGCCGTAGTATTTTCCCTCTTGTTCTTCGCGAAACAGCGCATATTGCTGCGGGTCGAAAAAGTTCGAGTGCGGATCCAGCACGTGCAGCATGCCCGGAATCGCGCCGTCGTAGATTGACTTGTCCACGTCGATCGGGTCGGCATAGTTGCGTTCCACCACGGAGAGCACATGCGTGAAGCTCTTGACGGAATCTTGCAGGTCGTCCGATCCCGCTGCCGTCGCTTTCACCGTCGGGCCGTAAAGGCCGCCCAGGAGAGCGGAAATACCCAGCACCAGTGCTAGCAGAAATACGCCGCGACCCGATGATCGTGCTGATGGCGATGATTCCATGCGACCTCGCTTCTTCCCGCGCCCGCGGTATCGACGCAGTATAACATAGACCCTGTTTGACACGCTTCGGCCCCTCTTCTATGATGCAGAAACGGCACCTCGGACTCTTGCCGTTGCCGCAAAAATGCTTAGCGTCTCCCACCTGATTATCATTTTCGTCGTCGCCCTGGTGGTTTTCGGGCCGGAGAAGCTTCCCGAATTGGCGCGGAACCTTGGAAAAGTGGTGGGTGAATTTCGGCGTGCGACGGGCGACCTGCGATCCACATTCGAAGGCCATCTCCGCGATCTTGAGCGCGAATCCGAGGAGCGCCGCATCGCTGGTCCGCCCGTCGCCCCGTCGCCCGCGCTGCCCGAGCTGCCGCCTCTGCCGCCCGCCCAGGGAACCGTTCCCACCACTCCGTCTCATGCGGTCACTCCCGAGCCTGCGGGCGACGCCGATCCTTCGCAGTATGCTTCCTCCCACGAAAGCGACGCGCCTCAGAATGCCGCGCCTGCGGAACTCCCGCCGTCGTCGCCCTTTGAAAATGAGCACAACCCCGAGACGCTGACAGATGCCGGACTCCCCTCAGCCTGAGCGCACGCCGCGTCAGGTCGCCGAAGAAGAAGCCGGTGGGCGCATGGCTTTCTTCGACCACCTGGTCGAGCTGCGCAAACGCCTGATCAGCGCGATGATCGGCGTCGGCGCCGGCGTTGTGATCGGCCTGCTCATCTCCAAGCGCTTCATCAACTACATTGTCGAGCCCATGCAGATGGCGCTGCGCGCCAATCATCTCGACGACAAGCTCTATTACACGAGCCCCGCTGGCTACATCGGTCTGGTGATCAATCTGGGCGTTTATTTGGGCATCGTGATCGCCATGCCCTGGGTTCTCTATCAGATTTGGCTCTTTGTCGCGCCCGGCTTGTATAAGCACGAACGCCGTGCCGCCGGCGGCTTCATCATTTCGTCGATGTTCCTGTTTCTGTGCGGCATCGCCTTTGCCTACTACATTCTTCTCCCGCAGGTGCTCACGTTCTTGATCAGCTTCGCGTATGACGGGCCGGTGAAGCCTCTGATCAGCATCAACGAATATTTCAGTCTGATTCTTATCGTTCTGATCGGCTTGGGGCTTATCTTCGAGCTCCCCGTCCTGATTTTTATCCTGTCGCTGTTTGGAATCGTGACGCCGAAATTCCTGCTCAAGAATTTCCGGTACGCGATGATCATCATTACCGTCGGGGCCGCGATTATCACTCCCACCCCGGATGCCACCACCATGCTCATCTTCATGGCTCCCATGATTGCGCTTTACTTTTTGGGCGTGATCGTTTCCTATTTTGTGCTCCGCCGTAAGCAGGCTCGCGCCCTGGCGGAAGGAGGCGCTCAATAGCGTGAGGATTCTTCGCGGGAGCTTCGGCATCGGCCTGGCATCGCTCGTGGCTCTTTTGGCGATCGCTTGCGGTCACGATGCGGCGCGATCCAGTCCGGCGCCCGCCGCCACCGCCGCGCCCCAGGCTCCCGTTGCGGTCTCGGTCGCGGATACGGCGCCTCCCGCCTCCCAGACGGGCGGCTTCGACGGTGCGCAGGCCTACGATTACGTCGTGAAGCTCGTCGGCTTTGGTCCTCGCCCCCCTGCCTCCGCCAACATCCGCCGCACGCAGGCTTACATCGCCGCGCAGTTGAAAAGCTTCGGCTGCGCTGTTGACGAGGACGATTTCCACGCTTCCACGCCCATCGGCGAGCTGTCCATGAAAAATATCGTCGCCAAAATTCCGGGCGAAGGGCCCGGGGTCCTGCTCCTTCTCACGCACTACGATACGGCGCGCATCGACGGTTTTGTCGGCGCGGAGGATGGCGGCTCGTCCACCGGTCTCATGCTCGAAATGGCGCGTCTTCTTTGTGCCGGGAAAAAGCAGCCCAACGCCGTTTGGATCGCTTTTCTCGACGGCGAAGAGGCGCAGGTGAGCTGGACCGACACCGACAGCGTCTACGGCAGCCGCGAGCTGGCCGCCCGCCTCGCTCTTTCGGGCGACCTCAAGCGGGTCCGCGCCGTGCTGCTGGC
>DATLST010000096.1:0-4300 GCA_035534055.1 Candidatus Acidiferrales bacterium
ACGTCGAGTCCCGTGCGAAAATTGCCTCGCAAAAAAAGGAAATTCTCGAAGGAAGCGAGGAGTGGGACATCCTCTACCGCAGGTATTACGCCGAAGGACTCAAACGCCTGGGCGTCGCCGAAATTCACACCCGCTCGTAAGAAGGCAACTCTCGAAAAACAGGTTTCTTAGGTCGTGGCGCGCTCTGGATTCCTCCGCTCGATTCCATCGGAAGCGCGGTCTGCAAGGTTTACTGCTGCTGGTCGTCCGGGCGTCGCTTGAGAGTCGGGCGGTCGCTGTCATCCGAACTTGTATCCGAGCCCGTCGACGTGCTGTTGGGATCCGAACTCGTGGTCGTGGTTGTTGAGCCGCCCTTATTCTGGTCTGTCCGCTTGCGCAGTGTGGGCTTGTTCGGATTTGCATTCTTCACCTTCTGATTCGATTCGATCATTTCCAGGCGGTGCTTGATGTTGTCGAATTCAGAAGTGTTCACGATGTACTCGTCGCGGGCCGGCAGAATCGTGGCAATTTCCTTCTGCGTCGCCTCGATGCGATCCGGCGTGGGCGGGTGGGTGGAAAAAACCTTGGGAATCGTTCCCGGCTGCTTCTTTTCGTCCGATTCCACTTTCTCGAAAAAAGCCACGAAGGCGTTCGGGTCGTATCCGGCTTTATACATATATTGCAAACCGAGATAGTCCGCTTCGCGCTCGTCGTCCCGCGAGAATTTCAGGAACGTGACGGGAATCATGAAGTTCATGCCCTGGTACAGCGCGTATCCGGCCCAGGTATAGGGGATGAAAATCATCGCCGGAATCGACGCGATCTGCATGATATCGCTCTTGGTGGCCTGCTTGGTGCCGTGCCGGGCGGCTACGTGCGCGATCTCGTGCGCCATCACGCCCGCCAATTCCGCTTCCGAGTCCGCGTGCAGGATCAACCCGCTGTTCACGTAGAAAAATCCCCCGGGCAGCGCGAATGCGTTGACCACATCCGAATCGATCACCTTCACCGTGAACGGCACTTGCGCGTCCGAGTTCCTCACCAGGTTCTGCGCCACGCGGTTCACGTATTCGTCGATGACCGGATCGGTGATGAACTTCGCGCTTTTGTCCACTTGCTGCGCCAGTTGCTTGCCCAATGCGATTTCTCTCTCGAGCGAATAAAAGTCGAGACCTTTTCCCACGTTTCGGTTCCCAATGGCGTTGACGTCCGCCTTGCTGCCGGGCTTCACGTCCGGATTTTGCTTCTGCGGGAGGGGTGCATCGGAAGTCTGCGGATCGTTCGACGACTGTTGCGGCGGCTGGGGTTCTTGATTCCGAGGAGCCGCGGCCACCGGAAGGCCGATGAGCGAAACCGCCAGGAGCACCGCAAACCATCGCGACGTGAAAGACGATTTCATCGTGGGTACCTCCAATGCCGCTGGGTCGAAGTATACACCCGCAAGACCGTGAGGAACGGTACTTTGCATGGGATGGCGGGACGGCGGAAAGGGTTTCCTCACCCGCTCCAGAGTGGCTCAGAATCGGCCCACCGAAAGTCAAAACCTCAACGGCAAGTGGATGCGGACTCTACTTCAGGGGTTTCTGCGAAGCATCAGTGTGATTGTGGCATATTGACGCCTCCCGCGATTCTGTCTAAATTCATTTCATGCCCGGCAAAAAGGTGCAAATAGGCCAAGTTTGGAAAAGGGAGGAGAACGGCGAATCCTTCCTGATTACAAAGGTTTACAGCGAGGCGCTGGCCACCTATGCCGTGCTCCGAAAGGCGGGGGCCGAAACCGAACGTCCCATCCGGGTCAAGATTTCCAATTCCGGCCACGCCCAGACCCTCCCCGGCTTTAGCTTTGCGCAGGAATCCGACGAGTTCTAGCCCTACGGTTTATTGCTCATTATTGCCGATGTTTCTTCGAGATGAGGTAGTTGCGCTACCTCATCACATGGACCGCACCGGCATTTGTATTACGTCATCGACGCGCATCACTTCCTTGACGATAAAGCCTTCGGCGTAGGGGACCCCGATCATGCGGCCGTAAGAGCCCGACGTGAGCGTCATTCTTTCCTCCAATTCGTCGAGAGGGAGGACAACTTTGGATCGTTTGTCTCTCTTAACAGGCCTAAACTGCGACTTATATGCCAAAATCGCGCGTTTTCGGCACTCATATTGCCGGGTTATGTCGACTGCGAAGGTCGGGGTCGCACTTGAGTACGCGGCGGCATAGACGATTTTGAAGGGGCGAAAGGCCTCGCCGGCGAGTGCGTAATTCTTCAAGCCGGCGATGAAGCACGCCTCGTAACCCAAGGTAGCCGCCGTATAGTGGTCCGGGTGGCGGCCCTCCCAATAGGGAAGTATCACCGTATGCGGTTCGAATTCCCGGATCACTTCCGCGATCGCTACCTTGTATTTCTCGCAGACCTCCAAATGGGCGTCTGGCAGCCCGAGATTCCGCCGGACTTTCACGCCTAGGATTTTTCCGGCCCGCTCCGCCTCGCGCAGACGCCTCTCCGGCGTACCGCGCGTTCCGGTTTCTCCCTTGGTCAGGTCGAGGATTCCGGTGCGATAGCCTGCCTGGGCCATTTTCGCGATCGTACCGCCGCTCGTCAGCTCAACGTCGTCCGGGTGCGGCGCAATAGCCAGCAAATCGAGTTTCATCCGTCCTCCATTATCGGGTTGTTATCGGGTCTCGCGGCGGCGTGGCCGGAGCAAAAATTTTGGCGATTCGAATTGGAATCCGTCGCCGCTTCTTATTGTCAGTGCGATCGCTTACATTCTACTCGTGAATTTGGCGATTAAAATCTCATCTTCCGTTCTCGCTTTCGTCGCTACCAGACGCCCACGTTTTACAGGCCGCGGACGTTGCCTCTTGCTCCGATGAGCCCATTGGCTCGTTGAAATAAGGAATGCGAAACGCGATTCCATAAAGCAACCGAGCTCCGCCGCCACAGTACCACGAGAAAACTCGCTTGCAACCTGGCGGCTCGTGTGGTGTTTTTTTGCTGCGTTGTCCTGATGTGAGGCGCGCGCTGCCGGGAATCCCTCACGTCAGAAGGCGTGCGTCGTGCGCCAGGCGGACCGTTCGCAGGCGACAGCCTTGCATGGTCTGATGGCCTGTGCTACTTTGCCTCGCGGTATCCCTCGAGCGATTTCCGGTGAGAATCAGCGAACTTTTACAACCCGCCACGCGCGCGGAAGCGGAACTTTTCGCCCAACTCGATCCCAAGCTTCTGCCGCACCACCTCGCCATCATCATGGACGGCAATGGCCGCTGGGCGGAGCGACGCCATTTCCCGCGGGTGGCGGGCCATCGCTCGGGAGTGAAAACCGCCCGCGTGATCATCGAAACCTGCTCTCGTCTGCATATTCCGTGCCTCACCCTTTATGCTTTTTCGCTGGAAAACTGGCGCCGGCCTCAGGCCGAGGTGCAGTTCCTGATGCGACTGCTGCGCGAATACCTGAAGCGCGAGTTGCCCACCATGCAGAAGAACAATATTCGCCTGCTGTTCATCGGCCGTTCCGATCAGCTTCCCGAAACGGTGCGCAGCGACATGGAAGAGGGAATGCGCGCAACCGCGGGCAATACCGGCATGCGCCTCATTCTGGCGCTGAACTACGGCGGCCGCGCCGAGCTCGTCGACGCTTTCAACGCCATCCTCGATCAGGCGCGTTCCAACGGGCTTTCCTCCTTCCGCGCGGACGAGCAGTCCATCTCCGAACACCTGTATACGGCTGGTTTGCCGGATCCCGACCTACTGATCCGCACCAGCGGAGAAATGCGCGTGAGCAACTTTCTCCTTTGGCAGATTGCCTATGCGGAAATTTACGTCACCGAAGTGCTTTGGCCGGACTTCTCTCGCGCACGGCTCCTGGAGGCCCTGGTGGACTATCAAAAACGGGAACGCCGCTACGGCGGCCTGGGTTCGCCCCGCAAACGCGGCGCGTCCACGCAAGGCTGAGGCGGAATGCTTCTTCGCATCCTGACAGCTTGCGTCCTCATTCCCGTGATCGTCGCGCTGGTGTGGTCGGCGCCCACGGGCCTTCTCGCCGCCGCCGCCGCCATCGTTTCCCTTCTTGCGCTTGCCGAATTCCTCGACCTGGGCGAACGCCTTGGTTTCCGAGCCTTCCGCAAATGGACAATGGCCTGCTCGGCCGCCGTGTTTTACGCGCAATATTCGATCGGACTCATCGAGACTCGTTCGCTCGGCGAGGGTGTTTCGATCGTGCGCAACGCAGCGGGCGGAGTAGTTTCGGTGGAAGCAGTTTTGCTGATCTTCGTTTTCGGATGCGCCGGAATCGGCCTCGCCACGCGCCGGCCGCTGCACGATAT
>DATLST010000097.1:0-3325 GCA_035534055.1 Candidatus Acidiferrales bacterium
TGCAGGCACCTGACTGAATCTTGCCGCAGCGGAAACATCGAGGAGCAAACAGGAAGATTTCGCAGAATGGTCAGCGGGCTTTTCAGTTGGCAAAAGATGCGCTGACGCGCTCTTGTAACAAATAGCACTTGTCGTGGTACACACGGCTTTGGATTAGGCGATAACGCCGAAACAAGAACCTGGCTTCTTAAGTGCATCAGTTGGCTTAAAAGCCAGCATCTGCTGAACACGCATTGAAAATGCCAATACACGAATGCCTTCGGTGTTGGCGGCTTACTCACTTGGCCATCAACCCATCGTGATAATGCGGCTCCAATCCTTTGTCTCGAACTGAGCCAGCGACGCGGCCATTACCGGGTGCTCGAACAGGGTCAAGAACAGGTCGTGAAACACGATCACGCCATCGGCGCCGGCGCGCAGACATGAAGCAACATCGGCGGCCGACCGCACGCTCGCGGGCATGATCTGCGTGCGCAGGTGGTTTCGGCGGAAGTAATCCGCTGCGTCGCGGATGAGCCCGAACGCATCGCCGCCCGCGTCGTTCACTCTCGCCACATACGGGCAGATCCATCGGGCGCGCGCGGTGGCACACAAGTACGCCTGCTCCAACGAGCACACCGTCGTGACCAGCGAGTCGATATTGCGGTCGGCCAGCTTGCGTACCGCCACCAACCCCGCATGGGTGGCAGGCAACTTCGGGACGATCCGAGGTGAGATGGATTTCAGGTGCTCGGCCTCGGTCAAGAACTGCTCCGTCCTCGGCCCCCGCAGCTGGATAAACAGCGGCACCGATGTTCGGTCCAACATCTCGCGACAAACCGATTCCATGGACTCTCCGCCGGCGCACCAGCTTGCGACGACGGTTGGATTGGTCACCACCGCGTCCACCAGGCCAGTGCCTGCTGAGGCGGTACACTGGTCGATCGTACCGGCAATCCAAAGTGATGCGGAATCATTTTCCATAGGACCTCGTCATTGAAGAAGTGGAGCTAATGAACGAATCGAGTTGGGCGGCCGTCGGCAGGCCGCCGATAACCCCGAGTCGCCCGGCGCAATATGCCCCCGCGGCGGCCGCCCGATGGGCGGCATCCACGAGCGACAAACCGTTCACCAACCCTACGGCCAGCGTTGCGTTGAAACAATCACCCGCGCCGGTTGGGTCCACCGCAGCGATTTGGACCGGCGCAATCGGGAATACTCCATCATCGCAAAAAACCATCACCCCGCGACGGCCCAGCGTCATCACGATCTGCCCCACACCCAACTCGTCAACAAGCCGGCGACCTAACGCTTCGGGCGGGGTGGCGTCATCGGGCGGCAACCCCAACAGCATCCATGCCTCAACCTCGTTCGGTGTGAGCACGTCGGTCATCGAGATAAGCTCAACCGGCAGCGGTCGCGCCGGCGCAGGGTTCAGCAATGTTTTCACGCCATGGCGACGCGCGATACCAAACCCTTCCATCACCGTATCGATCGGCAGTTCCAATGGCGAAATCAGCATAGCGGATTGTGCGATATCTCGTTCGCGACCCCTCACATGATCGGGCGTTAATCGAAGGTTCGCGCCAGGATCGATCACAATGGTGTTGTCGCTCGACGTGGCATCGAGTGTAACAAAGCCAACGCCCGTGTGGATGCCCTTCAGCCGCAGAATTTGGCAGCCGTCAAGCCCTTCGGCATCGATCGTTTGCAAAGCGACGGTTGCGAGCAAGTCATCTCCCACCGCGCCGATCAAAGCCACACTCGCGCCCTGCCGCCGAGCCGCAATCGCCTGGTTCAATCCCTTTCCGCCGGGACCAAAGTCGAACGAGTCGCCTACCAGCGTCTCGCCTACCTGAGGACTACGCGGCACACGAATCGTGAGCCCAATCACAATGCTCGCCAGGTAAAATAACTCACTCATTGCCGATCACACCCTTCGCTTCGCGACCGGACTACGGGCTTCGATGCAACAACCGAACGATCCTTTTCTAGTTTCCTTGCATCTCGCCGAAGCGCCCCGAATGATAGGGCACGCCGCGCAATCAGCCAGCCTGATCCCGAAACAGAATCGAATGCCCACTGATTCTACGCCGGCTCAAGGTCAATCCTAACTCTTTTGCAGCATGATCACCACCGCCTGGGGCATCGGTTCCTGCTCCCATTTGCCAGCCACCGTGGATACGGCTGTGCTCTCGAACGTCATCCTTGAGAATTTGGCCGGCAAGGTGCGCTAACGAACTTGTTCCAGTGAAGGTGTAAGGCAACGCAAAGTGAGATAGTTGCAGCTTCTCATTTTTAGGATAGGTTGCACAAAAGGCTTCTCGACAATCCAAGGCATCTGGAGAACTGGTCTGGGCATGGAGTTTGACGGCGGAACGAACGCGACCATCGAGCCAGAGACGAAAGGCTGGAAATTTGCCGTCGGCTCAGGCCTTCTGGGTTGGGTGCTGGACGCATTCGATTTTTTCGTTGTGGTGTTTCTGTTCGATACGGTGGCGGCACCCCTCCATGTATCCAAGGCGTCGGTTGTCTACACACTGACCTTAACGCTCGCGATGCGACCGCTGGGCGCATTGTTCTTCGGTGCTCTTGCGGACAGGTTCGGGCGCAAGCTTCCGCTGATCTTTTGCGTGCTGTACTTTTCCTGTTGCACGGTGCTTACCGGCCTTTCGCCTAATTTTTGGTCTTTGTCCTCTTTCGCGCCCTGCTCCAGTATGGGGGCGGCACGTTCTCCGTGGCGTCCAGAAACTGCGCGTACTCCTCAATGGTGACTTGGGTTGCCGCCATGGCAAAGGAATCGAGCCAGACGCGATGAACAGGGCCTTCCACACTCTGACCGACGTCGGATCCCATGGAGAACCAGCCAGCAACGATGCGAATTTGGAACGGCTCAGTGATCGATACGCGACAGGCATTGAGAGTCATGACGGACCAACGGAGAAATCTTTCCATTCAATGTTAACTTGGCGGATGGGGAGCCTTCCTTCCCTTTACCCGGTGCTTTTGGGGGCAGCCGCAACCGGCCTTCCGGACATTTCGGGCGCCAGAACCCTCTCCCGGATCTGCGAGACCGTTCAAAGTCCGTGCCAGCCGTACGAAAATTTGGCTCGCCACTGTTGCATTCAGCCCGGCAACCTCAGCACTTCGCAAGACTTACGCTCTGATTTTGAGGATAGCTACTGAAATACGATAGATCCCTATCGGGACTGCCCCGGCGCGACATGTGTGAGCTGTCCCAAGACTCCTTGCCGGGGGCAGTTTCGATAGGGCCGTTTGAAGTAAGTCGCTGGCGTTTGCGACGGATGCGGTGATCTACCTATGGGATTTCAATGGGTGGCAGATA
>DATLST010000098.1:0-45630 GCA_035534055.1 Candidatus Acidiferrales bacterium
CTAGCAGCCTGTGGTGAAAGTCAGTTTTTTATTTCTTTGTAGGTTGATGTAGCTTCCGCAAGTCAGAAGTACGTGTAGAATGCCATCGAAGTGTGGAGAAACCTCGATGGCAATGGGGACACGAAGGCGCAGACAGCGGCAGGAGCGGTTGTGGATCAGCCACAATGAGCTGGCGAAGGGGCCAGGCCATCCGTTCTACCAGCGAGTGAATGAACTGTTGGAAAAGGAACAGTTCGATGCGTTCGCCGAGAAGGAGTGCGCGAAGTTTTACGCCGCAAACAACGGGCGGCCATCGCTGGTACCGGGAATCTATTTTCGCTTGTTGCTGGTGGGGTATTTTGAAGGGATCGATTCGGAGCGCGGGATCGCCTGGCGCGCGGCGGACTCGTTCGGGCTGCGGCAGTTCCTGGGAATCGGGATAGACGAGCCCACGCCGGATCACTCCACAATCTCGCGGACGCGGCGGCTGATCGATGTGGAGACCCATCGCAAGGTGTTCTTCTGGGTGCTGGAACGGTTGCGAGACCAGGGAGGGGTGAAGGGCAAGACGGTGGGGATCGATGCGACGACGCTGGAGGCCAACGCGGCGATGCGTTCAATCGTGCGGCGAGACAACGGAGAGAGCTACGAGGAATTTCTGCGAGGGCTGGCGAAGGAATCGGGAATCGCAACGCCGACGCGCGAAGATCTGGCGCGGTTGGATCGCCCACGAAAGAACAAAGCCAGCAACAAGGATTGGGTGAATCCGCATGATGGAGACGCGCGGATCACCAAGATGAAAGATGACCGGACGCATCTGGCGCACAAAGCCGAGCATGCGGTGGATTTGAAGACCGGGGCGGTCTTGGCGGTCACCCTGCAGGAAGCGGACCAGGGAGATACGACGACGGTTCTAGAGACTTTGATACAAGCGGGCGAAAACGTAGCCGAGTTGATTAGGACGGAAGCACCGAATCAGAATCCGCAAGTGCATCTGCAAGGTATTCAAGAAGTGGTGACCGACAAGGGTTACCACAGCGGTGCGGTGCTGGTAGCGATGAAGAGCGCGGACGTAAGAACGTACCTTCCGGAGAAGAAACAAAAGGGCCAACGGCATTGGCAAGGCAAGCCCGAGCAACAGCAGGCGGTCTATGAGAACCGGCGACGAGTGAACCGCGCGTATGGGAAATCCTTGCTTCGCAAGAGAGGCGAGCTGATCGAGCGGAGCTTCGCCCACTGCTACGACACCGGTGGAATGAGACGAACCCATCTGCGGGGACAGCAGAACATTCTCAAGCGATTGTTGATTCACGTCGGTGCGTTCAATCTGAGCCTGATCTTCCGCACCCTGTGGGGAGCGGGTACCCCACGGGAGCTGAGAAATCAACAGTCCCGGCTTATTTTTGCGCTTTCTTTCCTATTCCGTCGCTTTTCAACACCGGCGCGTCGCACAAACTTTTCTTTTTCATCGTCACGACTCAGACGGCCTCGGAGTCATCGCTATCTCAGATATAAATTCCGCCACGCAAAAGAGCAGGGTTGCACCACGGGCTGCTAGGCAGCTTGAAGGGCGGAGTCCAGCGCAACTGGTGGGGAACAGGGACAAGCCTCCGTTCCGCGTCCTGGACATGGCATGCGGAAGCGGCTCGTTTCTGTTAGGCGCATATCGGTGCCTTCTCGACTACTGCCTACACTGGTACGCTGAACACAAGCCGGAAAATTTCAAGAAGGCCGTTTACAAAGACACACGCAATAGTCACTGGCGGCTTACCATTGAAGAACGAAAGCGAATTCTCACGACCCACATATTCGGCGTGGATATTGACCAACAGGCAGTTGAAGTAACTAAGCTTTCTCTTCTACTTAAGGTCTTGGAAGGTGAGACCGATCAGAGCCTTTCCTTGAGCCAACTTGCGTTCGGCGACCGAGCCCTGCCCAACCTGGCGGAAAACATCAAGTGCGGTAATTCCCTAATCGGTTCTGACTATTTTACTCGCAAGCTATTTGCTGATTCTGAGGAAATGAAGCGCGTGAACGCATTCGACTGGAACCAAGGTTTCCCCGATGCGATGAAGGCAGGGGGATTTGACGCTGTCATTGGTAATCCGCCATACGGAGCCTACCTCTATGAGAATGACAAGGACTATCTGGCAGGACATTACCCGAACCAGACCTACCAACTTGACAGCTACCTACTGTTCCTCGAAAAGGCCGTCCGCGACGTATTGAAAGAGGGGGCCTTTTACGGAATGATTATCCCTAATCCTTGGCTGACGAACCTTCTTCAAGACTCGATGCGACGTTTTGTGACGGAAACGACCCGAGTCCGGGAGATCGTCCATTTCAGGTTCGCCGTTTTTCCCAAGGTAGTCGTGGACACTGAGATAGTCCTTTTGCAGAAGGCCGAGCCTAGCCGTTGGGAGGCTACAGTGACTGTGGCGGATACTCTTAACGCGTTCACCTCCAACAAGCCCTGCAAGGAACTACAGGTTCTCCGGCACCAGCAGCAAAAATGGCGAGATCTGAATGGCGGTGTCATCAACATTTTCACCTCGGAGACTGAGGAAGCCCTTGCGGCCAAGTGCAGGAAGATTAGCCAGGGGCTCGAGTCCTACTGCGACATTAACGTTGGCATCAAGCCCTATCAAGTTGGAAAAGGAATGCCGCCTCAAACTAGGCGGACGGTCGAGGAGCGACCATTCGACAGCGACAGACGAGCTACCCTTCAACACCGAAGATATCTCCGCGGTACAGACATCGGGCGCTACAAGATTTCCCCCGCCGAAGTTAGATTCCTCCGTTACGGACCATGGCTGGCCGAACCAAGGCCAGCAGCAAACTTTGACGCGCCTGCGAAGATCTTCATGCGACAAACAGGCGACAGCCTAATTGCAGCGTTGGACACGGCACAGTTGCTTTGCCTAAACAACATGCACGTGCTTGTGCCGCGCGCTGAGGTCCCATCTCTCAGCTACCTGCTCGGCGTTATCAATTCCAGGCTGATGAACTGGTGCTACTACACGCTGAACCCTGAAGTGGGCGAAGCCCTTGCTGAGGTCAAGAAAACCAACGTAGCCCAACTTCCCATTCGCCCCATCAACCTGTCCGATCGCGCCGAGAAAGCACAATATGACCGCATGGCGACGCTAGTTGATTCGATGCTCCAGCTGAACAAGCAACTTTCCACCGTGAAATCTGCCGCGCAAAAGGGCATTTTGCAGCGCCAGATCGAGGCCACGGACCAACAGATCGATCAACTCGTCTACCACCTCTACGGATTAACGGATGAGGAGGTCGCTCTGGTTGAAGGCGGCGAGAGTGAGCAATCCGTCGACCGACGGGCGGCGCCGCAAAAGCAGTAATGAGGCAGACTTCCAAGTCTCTAATACTGCAACGGAGCGAGCGCGGAAGTGCTGCAGCTAGACAATGGGCAAACCAAATTAGGACGCTACCTACTCGTCCATGTCTTAGCTCCATAATTCTGTCACCCCTTAACGGCAACGTGAAAATGTCATCCCATGAGACAGGAGACATGCCCGTTGAGTTTCGGGGGAGCGCCGCGGAAGCACGAATAGCGGCAGGCCGCGCTGCTGGCAGGCGACTTCGAACTCGGCGGCGAATTCGCTGCCGCCGTCCACTTGTCAGAGCCGCGATGGGGAGCGGCATGCGGTTCACAAGGGTGTCCAGGAAGTGCGCCGCGACCAACGAAGTGGCCCGTTCGTGCGCTTCCAGCACATCCCAGAGCGAGACCACATTGCGCGCGGAGAAGTGTTTCCGCACCATACCGCGCCGCGGCCGCGGTTCTTTGGTGTCGAGTTGCACCAGATCGCCGGGTTGCTGAATGGGCCCAAAACGAGGCTTTCGGCGAGTCCCAGGGCCGACCGTGCAGTTTCTTCCGTTGTTTGCGTGCTGCGGCCGCCGCCGGTGCTTCGATCAACACCCCTCGGCGCTTCAGATCGCCGAGGATGCGACCCACCATGGAAGTGGAAAGACGAAGCCCTTTGCGGCAAGGCAGTACCACCAGCTTGTCCTTGCACCAGCGAGGATATTCCCGGCGCAGACCGAGCACAGCCTGCGCCTGAGCGGCGTTCCAAGCCGGTTGCCGCCGGCGGTGTGGGCGATGCGAGTGATCTTCCAGGGTGCTCAGGTCGTGCGGATCGTAGCGGCGCCACCAGCGATAGAAGGTCTGCCGGCTGATGCCGAAATGCCGGCACGTGAACGTCGCGTTCCGACCGTGCTGGAGATAATGGCTCATCCATTGCAAACGAAGCTGGGCTGGTCGGCTCAGCTCGCGTCCAAAGCGCGAGAACTCTCGCGCTTTGGGTACCTTCCCCCATCGAATTTGCATGCCGACACTCTATGAGTGTCACCAATCATTCTGAACGAGAACAACCCAGCGCAGTTTGGTGTTTTGGCTCCCAAGCTTACCGCGGCAAGGGTAAGTCCGACACTCCCTTAGGCCAGAAATTTGAATGGTCGATGGAAGAATTGCTCTCTTGCGTAGGAGATTCCGGCCCTCAGATACCTGAATTAGAACAGAATGGGGGAAAGCAGGTGCCTGCCGCCGGTTCGTTATACAGGCCGGTGGTCATGAGAGTCAGTGGCTGCACGACGCGAGCCATCGAATGTCTCCTCTTTGGGAATGGTATTAAGGCTAAAGCTAAATCGAGTGATTCTGCCTCTAAATCCATCGTCCTTGCATTGGTGTGCACCCCGCACGGCTACAATAGACTACAAGTTCATACGTTACGCTCGGCACCATTGGCGTTGGTAAAATTGCTCTTGTGAGCTTGCAGAAAATTTTGATTGCTGTGCGGGGGAAATGGAGCAATGCGGCGAAAGCCATGAAGAGGAACGGCAGCAAATTGTGGCACAAAATGCACCGCAGGAAATGCGCGACACAGGCAGGGAAGGCGCAGCTTGACACTCCGCGAAAGTTGCTGCTACGGTGCCAATCGGATGCTCCACAAATCACGCAGGTACCTGCTTCTTTTTCTTGGCGTTCTCGCTCTCGGCTATTTCTTTTATAAATTCCGGAATTCGATCACGCTTGAAGGATTCCACTGGGGGACGGTGGCCCAGTCCCTTGGCCGTGCCAATCTTCCGTTGCTCATTCTCTCGGTACTATCCATTTACGTCTGCTACGCGATCCGGTCGCTCCGCTGGATGCGATTCACGCGCACGCTCGGCGGAACGCACTTCAGTAACGTCTTCCGGGCCACCTTGATGGGCTTCGCCTGCACTTTCCTGCTCGGGCGCGCCGGCGAACCCGTCCGTCCGGTTTTAATTGCCCGGAAGGATTCGCTTTCAATCCCCCGGATGTTCGGAGTGTACGTTCTAGAACGCGTTTTCGACATGGCAGCCGCAATTGTTCTGGCGGGCTCCTCGCTGCTGCTTTTCGAGCGCAGAGGACTGGTCGGCGGAGGCGACAGCCCGCTGATGCACATCGCACGCCCCGCGGGAGCAGCGTTACTCGTGGGGCTGGTAGCTATTGTCGGATTTTTGATTTACTTCCGCTATCATGGCGCCGCGTGGCTCGCCGTCAGGCTGCAGCATCAAAAATGGCGCACGGGCTGGCGGGAGAAGATCGCCGTCCTCCTGGAAGGATTCAGCGACGGACTCCAGGGCATTCGCACGTGGACCGACTTGGGTGTGCTGGTCGCCTACACCGTTTTGCACTGGCTGCTCGTCATCCTGGTTTATTTTTGGGTGGCGCATGCATTCGGTGGCACTCTCGCGGACTTGGGATTTGCCGCCGCCACTCTCGTCCTTGCGTTCACGCTGGTCGGCTCTGCGGCGCAGTTTCCTGGGATCGGAGGCGGAGCGCAGTTTGCTACTTTTTTTGTTCTCACGCTGGTATTTGGAATAGAAAAGGAACCCGCTGCGGTGATGGCGATTGTGGTGTGGCTGGTCAGCTTTGCGTCTTGTTGCTTGGCGGGCGTGCCTCTGCTCATCCACGAGGGCTGGTCCATGGGCGATCTGCGGCGCATGGCGCGCGAGGAAGAGCGGGCGGGTGAAGCCGCGCTGCTGGCCGAAGCCGAGCAGCATGCCTCCAGTTCCAGGGAGATGACTCGGTGAAATGCCCCTTTTGCACGCACCTGGATGACAAGGTAGTGGACTCGCGCGAGGCCCGCACGGGCGACCTGATCCGTCGCCGAAGGGAGTGCCTGAAGTGTGGCCGGCGCTTCACCACCTACGAGCGCATCGACGAAATTCCCTACATGGTCATAAAGAAGGACGGCCGGCGCGAGAAATTCGAGCGGCAGAAGATCCTGCAAGGCCTGTTGAAAGCCTGCGAAAAGCGGCCGGTGCCGGTGGGTAAGCTGGAGATGATCGTGGACGAGGCCGAGGCTTTTGTCAGCGAAGCCCCGGAGCGCGAGCGGACCACGACCGAAATCGGCGAGCTGCTCATGAGCCGCCTGAAAAAGCTCGACAAGGTAGCCTATGTGCGGTTTGCCTCTGTGTATTTGGATTTCAAGGACGTGAAGGAATTCATGGACGAATTGAAGGGCCTGTTGAAGGACCGCGTGATGAAGTAGGCTTGCCTAGGTGGAAGGAAGCCAAGGAAATCCTGCCCTGCCCGAATCGATCTTAGGAGGAAAGCAATGTCGATCAGTGAAATCGCACCGGATTTATTTCGAATTTCGGTCTTTGCGCCTCAAATCAACCTGCAATTCAATCATTTCCTCATTCGCGATGAAGAACCGCTCCTGTTCCACACGGGACTGCGAGGAATGTTCCCGATGGTCAAGGAAGATTTGACGAAGCTGATCGATCCAGCCAAGCTGCGATGGATCGGCTTTAGTCATTTTGAATCCGACGAATGCGGAGCGCTCAATCATTGGCTGGATGCGGCGCCCAAAGCAGAGCCGGTCTGCGGATTGCTCGGAGCGCGGGTGAACGTAAACGACTTTTCGAATCGGCCCGTGCATGTATTGGAGCCGGACAGGACAATTTCGACCGGGCAGTACCGTTTTCGCTTTTGTCCCACCCCGCATGTGCCGCACGGCTGGGATGCCGGCGTGCTGTTTGAGGAGACCCGAGGCACGCTGCTCTGTTCGGATCTCTTCCATCAGTGGGGAGAAAGGGAGCCTGTGAAGCAGTCGAGTATCATCAATGACGCGCGAGATGCTTTGGCTCAGTCGCAGGCCGGCCCGTTCGCGAATTATGTGCCGTACACGCATCACACGGGCCTTATTCTGGAAGAACTCGCTCAGTTGCAGCCCAAGACTCTCGCGGTGATGCATGGCTCCAGTTATTCGGGCGATGGCGCGAAAGCGTTGAGGGAACTGGCACAGGTGATGCGCGAATTACTGGGGCCACAGGGGAAATACTGAGCCAACAGGGAGCGAGCACGCCTTTTCCTACGGCTGCCAGACTCCAGCCGCGAAGGACTTGACGGTCCGAAATCCAAGATGCTCGTAGAGTTCCACGGCCCGTTTGTTGATTGAGGTAACGGTCAGTGACAGTGATTCGTAGTGCCGGCGACGCAACGCCAGAATGGCATGCTCCATCAACTGGCGGCCGATGCTGTGCCCCTGATAACCCGGCAGCACGCAGAGTTGCGTCGTGTGCCCCACGCCCTGAGCGACGGTTGTCGTGAGCACCATGGCGATCAGCCGGTAGTCAGCAACCGGACGCACCACAAAGGAAGCATCGGGAAGAAATTGCCCGCAGCCGGGCAGCAAGACGATGTTGCGAAGAAATTTCATCCCGCCCGCCTCGCTGCAGTATTGATCGTTAATCTGGCTATCGACATGGTCCGCATAAGCCAAATGGATCAGCCTAGCTGCTTCTTCAAAGGCTCGGTCGCTCCATGTCTCAATCCGCAGGCCGGGGGAGATCGGTTTGCCGGTCAGCTTTGCGTCCGCGAGCGGTAGCAGCATGAACTGGCGTTTGTGCAGGTGAAAATATTGCGAGAGAAAGGACGGATCCAGTTCGGTGCCGAAAGGCATCAGCTGCGCTTCGATGCGCTGGAGCCGAGGAATGGCCTTCAGAGTGTCGAGCATTTCGGTTAACAGGGTTTGCGTGATCGGTTCTTGCGCGTACTGGGGGGACACGAACAACCCGCCGATCAGCCCTTTGTGGTCTTCCAGGACATAGAATCCATACCCGGTAAAGTTGCCATTCTGGAGCGCCGCACAACCACCCAACGCCCTTGAATCGATGAACTTACGGATCAGTTCGATCGAAGGGCGATAGTCCCAAAGCAGCTCCTCGCGCCAGCGCCGTACTTCTTCCTGAAACAGAGGCCCCAGGGAGCGCGAGTGCAGTTGCCGGAGATCGACGATTTGCATCGGAGCTGAGCGACCCTTGCCACGGTCATTATAGCTGTGTGCGACGGGAGAACCCAAATTGACTGATTTGTACGTAGGTCTACGGCTAGGGATCCGAGCTTCGCGTAAAACTATGCTAAGATGCGACGCAGTGTGGCGTGAGAAGCTCGCGCCCGCGCTTAACGGATGGCCGTCCTCTCAGAACTATGCTATCCCACAACGCGCCTCGCCAAGGTTTTCTCGGGCCTCCTGGCGCTAATCCTTTTTGGCTTTGTGGCGATTTCGAGTGTATCCGGATTTCTGCTCTATCAGATTCTCCGTCCCGAACGCACTCCCACTACATTTGACCTGAGCGTGATGATGGGCCGCCCGACGACGTTTTCATTTCCGAGTGAGAATGGCGGAGGGCGGGATGGATGGTTTTTCCCCGGCTTGCGCGGGGCCCCCACGGTGGTGGTTTGCCACGGCTACCAGTCGCAGCGTGCGGACGTCCTGACGCTGGTCACGGCGCTTCAGGACCAGCAATTCAACGTATTTCTGTTCGATTTCACGGGACATGGCACGAGCCCGGGCGTAACGACCCTAGGTTATCGTGAGGCGAATGAACTGCGCTCGGCGGTGCAAGCGCTCTCGACGCGCGCAGATATTGATCCACGGCATTTCGGGTTGTGGGGAGTGGATATGGGAGGGTACGCCGTCCTGGAAGTTGCCACGTCCGATTCAAGGATCGCGGCGTTTGCCGTGGACGATGCGTATGCCGACCCGCGGGATATGGTTCAGATCCAAGCCGAGCGGTCCGGGTTGACGGCGTTGCCCGGCGTAAGCACGTTCACCGATGTCGGTTTTCGTCTGCTGAATTATTCCTTCCGGCATGAGCTTCCCGTCTCGGCGCGCTTGGGCGAGACGAAAGATATTCCGAAGTTGTTCATCGAGTCCGACGACCGTCCGGAGCTGGCGAACGATACACGCGAACTGTTTGTGAAGGCGCCCGATCCAAAGCAGAGCGTGCGCCACCGGCTGAGTTACCTCGACATGTCCGACGATGATCGTAAGAACTACGAAAATCAGATCGTGACGTTCTTTCTGCAGGCGATTCCGCCTGCGTCGTACCACAACCGCTAGGCGTTTCCAAATCACACGAGGGTTTTACCGCGAGGTCTCGGAAGCTTCAGCTAACCGGGCCATGGCGTTTCATTTGGGACTGCCGCAGAAGCTCGATCCTACCGTGACTGCGGAGTCGGACCGACCGGAACGTATAGAACACCTTTGTACTGCTCGTCCAAACTTCCATAGAACCTGTGCAGCATCTGTATGTCTTTCAACCCCTTCGGAGTTGTGAGAATCAAAGCTGAATTGGGATCGGTGGGCGACCACTCCGGCAATTCCCGCCCGAGATAGAATGCCAGGCCATAGCTCCACGACCGTGGCAAGTGGTAGGTGAAGATCCGATCCGGATGCAGGTCGTTATGGAGGAGTTCTCCATGCGATCGGGCCGAGATGTAAGGATCGAGGGAAGGCAAAATGCGCCAGCCCGCGATCTCAACCATCGACACCACGAGCAACACTGAAAGCGCAACAAAAGCGCGTCTGCGAAAAAATGCCAGAACCGCTATGGCGACGCCGCCAGCGACGGCTGTTGCCGCGGCGATGGAAATTGAGTGTCCAACAGCATCATGGGCCAATGGAGGAAGACGGCTTGTCCAATGCCCGGCTGAGAGACCTAGGCCGATCCAAGTGAGCGCAAGGGCAATGCCGAGCGCGGCGAATGTCGTCGTTTTTTTTCTGCCGGTAATGCGCACCAGCGAGACCGCGCAGAGCAATGCCAGAGGGGGAATGGCAGGCAGGATATAGCCCGGAAGCTTCGATTCCGAAAAGCTGAAAAAGAGAATTGGGAAAAGCGCCCAGCAAGTGAAAAAAAAGCCGGGAGAATCTCTCCATGACTTATTGCGCCAGAGGAGAAGTCCTTCTTGTGCCGCGGGCCACAAGAGCACGGTCCAGGGAAGCAGGGAGAGAAGAACGATAGGGCCGAAGAACCAGAATGGCTGGCGATGCTGGAAAAGAGGTGTGAGATAGCGCTCAAAGTTGTGCTGCAAGATGAAAATGCGGAGGAAATCAGGGTTGCGCAAAGCGCACAGCACATACCAGGGGAGCGCGATTACGCAGAAGGCAATGGCGGAGTATGGATGCGCCACGCGAAGCGCAATCCGCCATCGATTTGTCGCCAGAGCCCAGATCGCGATTGCCCCGCCGGCAAGCACAATCGCTGCAGGCCCCTTAGCGAGGACTGCTAGACCCAGAAATGCGCCGAAGAGCACGATCGCCAGAGTGTCGCGGGAAGGAACAGTAGAATCGGTGTTAACGGCACGTAACGCGCCGCGCGAGCGCAATGCGCAAGCTGCGCTCGACATGGATAGCGCAAGGCAGGCGCTGAAAAGCATGTCGGGAGTCGCGGCTCGGGCGAAGCCGATCGCTGCGACGGTGGTGGAAAACAGAACCGGCGCGAGCAGTGCAGGACTCGTGGCCAGGGTTGGACCGTGGCCGTAATGGCTCCAAGCGAGCCAGCCGATTGCTATCGCCGCCGCAAGAGCGGCCAGAGCGGACGGAAGGCGCAGGGCCCACTCGGCTGGCAGGTGTAGCGAGAATCCGAAGGCAGCGGTCCAGTAATACAGAATCGGTTTCTCAAACCATGGCTGCCCATAGAGACGTGGGGTGACCCAGTCTCCGGTCGCGGCCATGGCTCGGGCGATCCATCCATAGCGCGGCTCATCCGGCCCGACGAGCCCGATGGAACCGAGATTGCCGAAGATACAGATCAGAAGGGCAAGCGCCGAAATAACTGCTGTGCTGGTGCCGAGCCTCTGTTGTGGCTGGGACGATTCGTTCAAGGCAACCTGAGTCTATCATTCATCTGGGCCGTCGCAGAAAAGCGCGAAGCCTCGAGAAAAGCCTTTGCTGGATCTTTGCCTGAAGCGTTTGGGCAACCAGACGATCAATCCGGAGACAGTCCGCCGGTTCTGTGGCATCAATGGGTCTGGCGCAAGAAACTATGCCGTATGCCCAGACGTGTGAATTCCTCAGCGTTCCTATTTGGTGCGATGCGGGGTTGGCACGTTTTTGCCCAAAGCGGTCGCCAGAGCGATCTGGTGATCTTGTTCGTCGATCAATATCTCCCGAATTTGCTCGCCCAAAGCATATTCAGCCAATTCCTCGCACTGGCGGATTCGCTCGCGATAATTTCGAATGGTTTCAGTTTCGTTGTCGAGATCGAATTGCAACATTTCTTCGGCTTTTTCTGATGTCCGAACGAGTTTTGGTTCAACGGCTGGCATACCCCCAAGATAATCAATCTGCTTGGCAACGATTAGTGCGTGGCTCAGTTCTTGTGCGGCGTGCGTTTCAAGTTCGCCGGCGATGTTCATGAACTCCGCACCCTTCAAGACCTGTGAATAGACCACGTAAGCGATGATCGCTTGATATTCGCGCTGCAGGTCTTGATTCAGCAGATCGATCAGTTCGGAGCGAGAAACTTTCTTAACAGCTTCAGAAGTCGTTTCATCTTTCAAGGGTTTGTCTCCAGGGTTGAGTGTTGGGATGGACTTATTTCCGACCTGATCTTCCGATCCTTCTTATGTACTACCGTAGCCATTTTCATTGTACCAAGAGTATCTGCGATCAAAACCCTTAAAAAACACCCAGCCATGCACCTTCACGGCTGGGGGATACCTCGTTCCAGAAACCGGTGCCTATCCTATGAGCATCTTTATGATCGGTTTAGGTTGAGCCCTCAATGCACAGTGGCGCACTAACAGCTCATCAGTAAGTGCACAGTTTTTGGCATCCACACAATTTTGTACCTTCTGTTCTAGATTGCACTGTTTTGCTTTGGTTTTGATGGCATCATGATTGCATGGCTAAGAAAAAGACTAAAAAAGAACTCGATAAAGAAGCTCTCTCCAGTGTCAAAAGGGAAATGGCGGAGCCCCGCATGGCGAGCTCCGTTCGGGAGCAGGAAACGAACCAGATCGCTCCGGTGAATCGCGCCGGAAATGGCTGAGCAGCCGGCTATAGTCGCATTGGCTCCTGTTTTGCTCGGTGTGTGGTAATCGCGCGTTGTTTGGCGATGCAAGCACGATTGATCCATACTCAGCACGTGGTGTTAAAAAACGTTTGGATTTGTCCGGATGGAAGCAATAGCTCCTGGACGAAGTCGATTGAGGAACCGGAAGGCACAGGAGAGCCAATGAGCAACGGGAAGTTATCAAAGCAGGAAGTTACATCGGAACTGCGCAAGCTCGCGGGCTGGACCGTGGTGAAGGGAAATCTGCACCGCGTGTTCGAATTCAAGGATTTCACGCAGGCATTCGGATTCATGAAGCGGGTCGCGCTCGCGGCCGACAAAATGGATCATCACCCCGACTGGTCCAACGCCTATAACAAGGTCACCGTTAATTTGTCAACGCATAGCGCCGGTGGCCTGACGAAGAACGACTTCGAATTAGCCGGGAAAATTCAGAAAATCTACGGTCGATAACCGGGTGTGACGATTCATGCAGGTCAGTGCTCGGTCGCAGGAGAGGTGCAGGGAATCGGATTCTCCGGGACTATTCTATTTCGTCGCGGACGACGAATCGCCCTGCTTGTGTCCGGGCGAGGAATGAGCTTCGGCACCGGATGCCGATCCCAGGGTTCATTCCGGCAAAACAGCCAAATTCTGCACTGCCAAGTATCTTTGCACTCGTCTACAGTAAAAGGTTGCTACCAGACACTGTTTAATAAGCCATTGGTGACCGGCTAAGTCCGATGACAACTTCAACTAAGATGGGTAAAGCTGGCGATCATCTCGCGAACGAGCGCACTTTTCTGGCATGGATTCGCACCAGCATTAGCATTATCGTGTTCGGCTTCGTTGTGGCGAAGTTTGGAATTACCTTGCGCGAATTATTGCGAGTCCAGGGCAATTCCCGGCATGAAAGCGGAATGTCGTTGGCGATCGGTGTGGGTTTTATGGCCATGGGCATATTTATGGCGGTTGTATCATCGTTCCGATACCGAACGACTATGAATCGGCTGAATGAAGATGAGTTCCGGCCCGCAGGTGCAATTGTTGTCGTTCTTGCCGTAGTAGCGGCGCTTTTCGGAACTATATTAGCGATCTATTTGATTTATACAGCCACAGCACTTTAGCCTGGCAGTTCCGGCCGTCTTTGACGCAATTCGTGTGCACGGCATTGCCCCAACCCAAGAGAAGGGTTTTCCGATTGCCAATTTAACGTTGGAGCGCGCTTCAGGCCGGTTTGGATGAGCAGCGTCGGATGAAGTCCAGCGGACCATCAGAGATGGTCCTGGAATTGAGTGCGAGGAGACTGCCAATCCGAGCAGGACCCCGAGAGATATTCGCTGCACGGAAGCGAATCAGGCCGGGCGGTGAGTCTGCAAGACCGCCCGGTTAGCGTATGGAGCGAGCCGCTCGGGTGGATGTCCACGCGGCAATGCCGCTGCCACGCATGATCGGGACCGCGGAGATATCCAAGTCAGCAGGGAACGAACTCTAGCGCCAGCGAGAATATCCCCAGCCCCCACCGCCGAGCAAAAACACAACCAGAAGAACGATCAATATGGTTTCCATCTGAATCCTCCCTAGTCAGAGAAAGCTGGTTGACCCATTCGAAGAGTCGCCTTACTTTCCCCGGAGTCACCACCATGTTAAGTGAGACGAGGGCGGATATCTGTCCACATCAAGACACATTCGCGTTTTGAGCGTTATTTCCGTGCCAGAAAAGTTGGTCTGACGCGTCGTAGAGCAGGATCAATCACCGCTGCATTGCGGCACGCGAAAGTGGTGCGTTACTCGTGCAGCACAACACTCAGGAGGGCATTATTGATGTGGATCTCGCCGTTGTATTGGATGAAGCCCAGTTTCCTGAATTTGTTCATGAAAAAATTCACGCGGGATCTCGTTGTGCCAATCATCTCCGCCAGCATCTCTTGCGATACTTTGGGAAGTATCTTTTGAGGCTGGCCCGGCGCGCCATAACGCGCGAGCAGCAGCAGAGTACGCGCCAGCCGTTTCTCGGTGGAGTTGAAGAGCTGGTCGATCAAGTCCTCCTCGACTCGAACGTTTCGTGCCAGCATATAGGCAATGAAGCGATCGGAAAACTCGTGTTCCTCGTGAAGTACGCGAATCATCTGGGCTTTTTCAATAACGAGCATAGTGGTGGGCGCAATCGCGGTTGCGGTCGCCATGCAAATGGCTTGGCCCGCAAGGCACCCTTCACCCAAAAAATCACCCGGTTTCAGAAGCGCCACAACGGCTTCTTTGCCCATCTTATTGACTACGGTAAGCTTCACGCCGCCATCCTGGATGTACATGACATTCCTGGCGGGATCGCCCTGCGCAAAGACGGTTTCTTTTCCTCGAAACTTGGCTACTTTTCTTCCTAGACCGGCCGAGTCGAGAAACGATTGCACATCGAATGCAGGGATTGTTAGATTCATTCTTTTGAAGGAACGCGGCCCTTTTGCGGATATACGGCGAACTGCGGAAGAGACCATAAGCCAGAATAGCATGAAACCTGATCCTGCAGACTGTGCAATATTGTACAGCCTGCCTGGCTCCCATCGCGTAGGCCCTTCGTGAAATCTGAACTCCCCAACAAGCTCTTAGGATACAAAGGATTACAGAAGCTCTAGCGTCGGCGGAGAGCTTTCCGCAACGACTGGTGCACCTCGAGTCCCCCATCGTAACTTATGAATCCCTGCTTTCTGAATCGGTTCATGAACAGATTTACTCGCGGGCGCGTGGTCCCCACCATTTCCGCCAGAACTTGGTGGCTTAGGATCGGGATCTCCGCAACGGGTGGACCTCTTCTATCCAAGTGCGCCAGCCGCAGGAGCACGCGCGCGAGCCGTTGCTCCGCGGACGAAGTCAGTAGGTCTGATACGTGATCCCGGTAGTTCTTGACGCTCGACAGCAGATAGGCCACCAGGGAATTCGATGTCTTATTTTTTTGCGGAGTATTTGGAGCATCTTTTTTTTCTGGATGGTGCGAATGGAGCTGGCGGTCAACGCGACAGCGGTGGACATACGAAGGGGATAGCCTGCGAGGCAAAGCTCGCCAAAAAAATCATTCACGCCCAAGATCGCGGTAACCGCTGATGGTTGGTGTTTCGTTCGAGTGCTGAGTCGCACCCCTCCTTCTTGAATGTAGAAAAGCGTGTAAGCAGGCGCGCCTTGTGTATAGATTTTCTGCTTGTCTTTGTAGCGCGAGACTGTTCCGCCCAGACCGGCTCCCGAAGAGAATCTATCAAGGTGGGCGGTCTGGTTCTTTCGTTTCATAATTCGCTCCTCTTCTGAGCAAGGCGTTCCATGATGCGGAGAACCTCCCGCTGTATGTTAGTTCGCGTCCCAGTCCTCCACTGAATCATCTATCCCGTTCTTCTCTGCTATCAGGCGCATCATGCCACCGTCCGTCGCAGGCAAGGCGTCATACCAGTGGCTTCCGGTCGCAAGGGGATTTCTGATTGGCGCAATTCGTGAGCACCGAACGGCACGCACGCCCCTTCCGGATGAACCGCGCTCGGAGCTGGCAGCGCAGAAGGCCATGCATTTACCGCTTTTCAGTGAGTGACTTCACGGATTTTTGATGAGCTTCTTGCGACCACTGGAAAGCCTTATTGGCATGTTCCAGCGCTTGCCTGGAATGCTCGTGTCCGGTCTGGTGATCTTCTTTGTCGTGGTGTGCGGCGGCAGCGCGGTGTGCATGTGCGGCAAGTTCGTGGAATTCGGCAGCTCTTCGATGAGAGTCTTGTGGCATATATCCCCCACTTCCTGTAAATACTTCATGTCATCTTAGAGCTTTGTCATTTTCTCAACTGTTCAATTATAGACACCCGCCTCGTCTGTGCTCTTTCGGCTCAAATGAAGAAGGCTCGGTTGTGCGACAAAGCAATAAATGTGAGTGAGTTTCTTGTGCCGTCTCGCGATGCGAGCGCAGGTTCTGTCCGAGGCTATCTACAAACTCCTACATTTCGGCGGCAAACGGTCATAAAATGGTAGCTTAAAGGCACGCTATGCACGTGCGGTACATGTTTGCACTCGTTGTAGCATTCGCATTCGCAACGAATGTTCCAGGCGTAGCCCGGTTTCGACCGGCTGCCTTGGCATCGCCTGCTACTGCCGTTTCTTCCGATTCGGCCAGCCGAGTGGATTCAGACGATGTCCCAGCCCCAGCGCAGCATCCCGTCAATCCCCCGGCGGGTCGTTTGGGAACGCAGGCCAAGCTGACTATTATCCGCGATGTGGACGGGGAATACGCAAAGGCGGTAATGGCGCTGCCTCGCGGAAAGCGCGGATTTACGATCCGGGTCGGCAAGCAGCTCGACACGGCTGCACTCCATGATCTGGTGAGGACTCAGGGACAGGCGGCGGGCGCGGGCGACAAGGTTCAGATTACGAAGATCGAATTCCAATCCAAAAGGATTGTGCTCGAAATCAATGGTGGAGGCAAAAAGCACTTCCATCTGCGTGATCATCTGCAAATCGGTATGGGTGCCGGGACCGCTCCCATAGGCAGCAGCTCCCACCCGGGTGAAGGAACCGGCACCATGCTGGTTCTCGACTATGGGCGCTCCGTCCCCGACATGAGCCCGGACGATCTGAAAAAGCAGCTATCGCCTCTGCTCGATTTTTCCGGCGAGACTTCCGCTGCTTTGAATTGGATCGATACGATTCCACCGGAATTTCGGAAAGATATTGGCAACCATCAGGCCGCCGTAGGGATGGACGAGGAAATGGTGATTGCCGCGCTGGGCCGCCCGGAGCAAAAGGTGCGCGAGCGTGACCCAGATGGGAACGAAACGGAAGATTGGATCTATGGGAACCCGCCCGCGAAGACAACTTTCGTGACGTTCATGGCTCGTAGAGTGGTCCGCGTAAAGGAGTTCGAGTGACTCGCGTTGACTTTTGGTGCGGCACACCCTAGCATTGATTTACTTGCATTTAGCGGTAAACCTGCCGGAGACTTCCCTTGCAGGTTCTATCCTTGCCGGTTTTTCTGGAGGACAAATGTCCGCAAAAGTGGGAATCAACGGTTTTGGACGCATCGGCCGCAATATCTATCGCGCGGCGCTTGGCGATCCTTCGATTGAGATCGTAGCTGTGAACGATATCACCGATGCGAAGACTCTCGCTCACTTGCTGAAATACGATTCGATCCTGGGCAATCTTCCGCACAAAGTAACCCACTCGGACGATACGATCTCCGTGGATGGCAAGAGCTTTAAGGTCTTCAAGACGAAGGATCCGGCGGATCTGGACTGGGCATCGGTCGGCGCGACTGTGGTCGTCGAATCGACCGGACTATTTACCAAAGGAGCCGACGCGCGAAAGCATATTCGCGGCCCGGTAAAGAAAGTCCTCATTACGGCACCCGCCACCGATCCGGACCACACTGTGGTCCTCGGGGTGAATGAAAAGACCTACGATCCGGCGAAACACCACGTGGTCTCCAATGCATCTTGCACCACGAATTGCCTGGCGCCCGTGGCGAAAGTGCTCCTGGACACGTTTGGAATCACCGTGGGCGCGATGACCACCATCCATTCCTATACGAATGATCAGAGACTACTCGATCTCCCGCACAAGGATCTGCGCCGGGCACGGGCTGCGGCTTTGTCCATGATCCCGACTTCGACTGGCGCGGCCAAGGCGCTCCACCTGGTGATTCCCGAACTGAAGGGCAAGCTGGACGGCTACGCCATGCGCGTGCCGACTCCGAACGTGAGCGTCGTGGATTTAACCGTTATTACCGAAAAACCCGCCACGGCTGAGAATGTAAACGCGGCGATGAAGCGCGCCGCCGAAGGCACCATGAAGGGTATTCTGGAGTACACCGAAGACGAGCTGGTCTCCATTGACTTTCGGGGCAACGAGCATTCCGCGATCGTGGACGCTGGCTACACCCGCATGGTCGGTTCCAACTGCGTCAAGGTGGTAGCCTGGTATGACAACGAATGGGGCTATTCCTGCCGTTGCCGGGATCTGATCAAATTTTTCGCGGAACGGCTCTGAGGGCAAATCCCCAATCCCGCCTCATACCCGCGAACACCATGAATAAACTATCGATTCGCGATCTGGAAATGAACGGCAAGCGCGTTTTTATCCGCGTCGATTTCAATGTGCCGCTGGAAGGCGGCAAGATAGCCAACGACACACGCATCCGGGAGACGTTGCCTACTCTGCGCCTGGCGATGGATCGCGGCGCGCGGCTGGTGCTGGCGTCGCATTTGGGCCGGCCCAAGGGTCAGGTGAATCTGAAATATAGTCTGGCGCCGGTTGCCGAGCGGTTGCGTGGCCTTTTGGGAAAGCCGGTGGAATTTTCGAGCGACTGCGTTGGCCCCGAAGCGGAAACTAAGAGCCACGCGCTCCGCTATGGCGGCGTGCTGCTGCTCGAAAATGTGCGGTTCCACCCCGAGGAAGAGGCAAACGAGGCTGAGTTCTCCAGGCGTCTCGCCGGTCTTTGCGACCAGATGTTCGTTTGCGATGCTTTCGGCTCCGCTCATCGCGCCCATGCTTCGGTGGCGGGTATCACGAAGTTTGTTCGCCAGTCAGCCGCGGGCTTGCTGATGGAGAAGGAGATCACCTATCTCGGTAAGGCTCTTTCGAATCCGGAGCGGCCTTTTGTTGCCGTGCTGGGTGGCGCGAAAGTCTCCGACAAGATCGAGGTAGTCCAGAATCTGATGAAGCTCGCCGACGCGATGCTCATCGGCGGCGCCATGGCGTATACGTTTTTGAAGTCGCAGGGGCTGCCAGTCGGGAAGTCGCTCGTCGAAAACGATAAACTGGACCTCGCGCGGAAGCTGCTCGAAGAAGCTCGCCAGCGCGATTTTCGGCTCCTGTTGCCGGCAGATCATGTCCTGGCCGAGTCGCCCAATTCCGGCACAACCCAGACCACGGATATTGCCGGCACTCCGGATGGTTGGATGGGCCTCGACATTGGCCCGAAGACCATCGCGCAATTCCAGCAGGAAATTTCCAAGGCGCGCACCATTATCTGGAATGGTCCGCTCGGGATGTTCGAAAAACCCGCATTTGCGCAGGGCACGCTGGCCATCGCTCGGGCCATTGCCGCAGCCACGACCGCTGGAGCCACGTCGATCATCGGTGGCGGTGATTCCATTGCGGCTGCGGAGCAGTCCGGAGTCGCCGAACAGATTTCGCATATTTCCACCGGCGGCGGCGCCTCTCTTGAATTTCTTGCCGGAGAAAAGCTCCCCGGCGTCGAAGCGCTCACCGATCGGCCGGCGAACTCGAAGGAGTATCGTTGAGGCGCCCCGTGATCGCCGGCAATTGGAAGATGTACAAAACTCAGGCTGAGACGTGCGCTTTCTTCCGTGCCTTTCCACCTCTTGTGGCAGGTTCGCAGCACTGCGATATCCTCGTCGCGCCGCCTTTTACGGCGCTCGCCGTGGCAGTCGAAGCCGCTCAAGGAAGCTCCATCGGGATCGCCGCGCAGAATATGCACTGGGAGCGCGAAGGCGCCTTCACCGGAGAAATTTCGGCGCGCATGCTGGTCGAGTGTGGATGCCGCGCTGTGATTATTGGACATTCCGAGCGCAGGCAATATTTCGGCGAAACGGACGATTCGGTGAACCGCAAAATCAAGGCGGCTTTGGAAGTCGGCCTCATCCCGATCGTCTGCGTGGGCGAAACCTTGAGCGAGCGTGAGGGAGACCTGACTCATACCGTGCTGCAGCGGCAATTCGAGGGCGCTTTCGCTGCGTTGACCGCTGAGGACTTCTCGCGTATCCTGTTGGCTTACGAGCCGATTTGGGCGATTGGCACTGGCCGTACGGCCACCCCGGAAATTGCGGGAAAAGTTCACGGCCATCTTCGGGAGCTTGCGTCCGCGCGATTTAGTTCCGAACTAGCTACCACGCTCCGAATCCTCTACGGCGGGAGCGTCAAGCCCGATAATATTGCAGGATTGATGGCGCAGCCGGATATTGACGGGGCGCTTGTGGGCGGGGCGAGTTTGGACCCGCAATCATTTGCAAGGATCGTGAATTATTGAGCGTGCGGCCGGCGTAAACTTCCGGCACGCGCGATGAGGAGCAGGGAATGCCATCGTGGGGAAAATGGGTTGTGTCGCTTCTTGTGGCGCTGGCCCTGATTTGGGTAGGCTGGCGGGTGACCGCCTTGCTGGTGACGCTGCACATTCTCGTATGCTTCATCCTGGTGATTGTCATCATGCTGCAGAGCGGATCGGCTGCGGACTTGGCCGGCGCATTCGGCGGTGCGGGCAGCCAGACGGCGTTTGGTCCTCGAGGTGCCGCCACGTTTCTTTCGCGCGCGACCACTTGGTGTGCCGTCGTGTTTATGATGACGTCGCTCGCACTGTCGGTAAAGCGCGCACCGGCCGGAACTTTCAGCACCGGCTCCATCCTCGAACAGACACAGCAATCGGCTCCGGCGCCCGCGAACACGGCTCCCAAAGCGCCCGTACAGGTTCCGGTTCAGCCTTCGGCGCCTGCGCCGGCTCAGCAGAAGCCAGCGCCGGTTCTTCCTCCGCAAAAATAGGTTCGGTTGGGCGCACGCGCAACAGAGAGGTACGGCAGGATAGGCCAGAATAGTAGACAGTGACTCGCACTCATCTCAGCGTGTTTGACAGGTCGAGGGTTGACCTTTAGGATCTACCCGGAGCGGTCGTGGCGGAACTGGCAGACGCACCAGCTTGAGGGGCTGGCGCTCGCAAGAGCGTGGTGGTTCGAATCCACTCGACCGCACCAGATTCTTTGACTCCGCGTTTCATCTCTTTCATTTCTTACTTCCGGTTTTCATAGCTTACGCTCGGCTCGATGGTATACAGAGGTTCTTTCTTTTGCCCCCGCTTATGCGGGGGGCGAACGAGTGTTGCATTGGATGGGTGTAAGGTGCATGATGCCGGCCTTGCCTGAGGAGGTAATCTGATGCGGTTTGCCGGAAGGTTCAGGCCAATGGTCACTTCATTTTCAGTGGCCGGAATCGCGGTTGTGGTTGTCGGCTATGCACTGGCAGGCCAGCCAAAGCCTGCCAATTCGCCAGTAGAAGATACGCGGGTGGTTCCAGCCAAGACAGCTTATATCGACGCCCACGTTCATATCGATCATCAGGATCCCGCCGGTTCTTTCCGAGCCTTAGTACGAGCGATGGACCGCATGAATGCCGTGAAGAACATTGTTCTGACGGAGCCCTACGGCCCCGACGATCCAGCGCGATGGGATGCGGAAGTGATCCTGCCTGCCGCCAAGAAATACCCCGATAAACTTGCAATTCTGGGCGGGGGCGCAACGCTCAATGCAATGATTCTGCAATCGGCGAAAACGGGGGATGCCAGCCCCGCTGTCCGGCGAAAGTTCACGGAACGCGCGGAAGAACTGCTTCGCGAAGGAGCGGCGGCCTTCGGCGAATTATCGACGGAACATTTCATCCAGCCTTCTTCTCCCTTGAAGGATTATGAATCTGCTCCCGCGGACACTCCCTTGATGCTATTGCTCGCGGATATCGCTGCCCGGCACGGGGTACCGATCGATCTGCATATGGAGGCTGTGCCGCAAACGATGCCGCTGCCAGCGGGCCTCAACTCACCGCCCAATCCGCCGCATATCCCCGGAAATATCGCGAGTTTCGAGCGGCTGCTGCGGCATAATCCGCACGCCAAGATCATCTGGGCGCATGCGGGAGCGGACAATACCGGATATCGCACGCCTGACCTTTGCCGCCGATTGCTCGAATCACATCCCAATCTGTACATGGAGATCAAGGCGGATCCCACATACCCGGGAAAGAATCCGGTGCTCGTGAATGGCAAGGTCCAGCCGGAGTGGCTCAAGCTGTTTCAGGATTTTCCCGATCGATTCATCATCGGCAGCGACCAGCACTACGGGCCGAACTCCCAAGGTTCTCTGTCGCGCGCGCAAGCGAGCGTGCTCGTTCTGAACCAACTTCCCGCCGATCTGGCGCGCAAGATTGGGAGAGAGAACGTTCTCCGAATTTACGATGGTACGCAGGCGGCAGAGCGGCGCTAGCGGCTTGGCCAGAGAAACCACAAAACCTTAGCGGGTTAGCTCAAGGCTGCCGCCCAGCACTCCTTGCTGGATATATTGCTTGCGCTCTTCGTCGTCGTGGCTTACGACAATGAATAGATTTGTTTCTGTTTTGTGGATTTCGTTCAGCCATTTCAATTGTGCCGAAAGCGCAGCGTCGTCTTCCTTAATCCATGGCGCATCTTTTCCCTTCATTAACCGGATATTGTCCATGAGCCAGGCGCTATCCCCGACGAACAAATATTCCCTGCCGGACTCCAACGCCACGTAAATCATTTGCGAACCGGGAGTGTGCCCCGGAGCCTTGATCAGAACAAAACCCGGCGCAAGAGGAAGATACTTCTCATAGTCGACGACGATGTAGCGTCTGGCCATGTCCGGTGTCAACCTGATGTCCGGCATCTGTGGATTGGTCATAAGCGTTTGTACTTGAGTCCTGGTGAGGATTGTTTTCGGAGCGATCTGGTCCAGAAAAGGGGTCCGGATGACGCCGGCAACATGGTCGCCGTGCTCGTGGGTGACGACAATGAATCTGGCGCCTCGAAGCGCCTGCTGCACTTGTTGGGCGACCTCCGGATAGTACGGTTCCACTGTGCCGCGGCCGAAGAATTTGTGGATTTGCTCGTCCATGCCGGAGTCGACCATGACATAGCCGTCCGGATATACGACCTGAAATACGGTGCGAGCTTGAACGCTTGGTTCATCGGGAGCCCCTTTGACCGAGAATTTCCTCGATCTGAGACTTTCCGCAAATTTCGCAACATTGATGCGCAGGGCGCGCCTTCCGGGAATCATGGCGGCCACTTGTCGTATCTCGCCCAGACTTGCCGTCCGGGCGCGCGGCGTTTCCTGATCTGGCTCCGTTTGTCCAAGGCAGGCGGATATCCCGATAAAAAGACATAAGGCCACCGCGAAAAGGCGAAGTGCGTTTCTCATTGCGATTCCATCCCTTCTGGTCCGGCCATTGTAAGCGAATTATGCGAGCCTCGGGCAATTGCTATAACTTGGGTGGCGATGGAAATCGGTGGACGCAAGTGCGCTGCAGTAGCTACTATCTTCGAGTTTCATTCATTAGGAGGCGTTATGGCGAAGGGATACTGGGTTGTCTGCTATCGATCGGTTTCGAATCCTGCTGCGCTGGCCGAGTATGCGAAGTTGGCGGGACCGGCGATACAGTCGGCCGGGGGACGTTTCCTTGCCCGCGGAACAGCGGCGAAGGCCTACGAAGCGGGTAAGGTCGACCGAGTCGTGGTCATCGAGTTCGACAATATAGAGAAAGCGAAGGCGACGTATGAAGGTGCCGCCTATCAGGCGGCTCTCAAGGTGCTGACCGGCGCAACGGAGAGAGACGTAAGAATCGTGGAAGGCACTGCTTAGCGGGTGGAATTTCCGGGTACTTGGCCAGGGCGGTATTGAAGCGCGCTTAAACGTGCTCGAGTTGTGCGAGACGGAAAGGATCGCCTGCCTTTTCATGGAGTTCGAGCCAGATTCTCTCGGGTTGCGCGAGAAAGATCTTCACCACGCACGGATCGAATTGTCTCCCTGAATACCGAAGAATTTCTTCACGGGCGGTGGAGATTGGCAACGCTTTTCTGTAAGGCCGATCGGAAATCATGGCGTCCAGCGTATCGGCCACCGCGAAAATCCTGGCTCCCAACGGAATCTGATCGCCGCGCAGGCCGCGGGGGTATCCGGAGCCGTCATAGCACTCCTGGTGGGCCAAAACAATTTCGGCTGCCTCTTTCAAGAAGGGTATGCGTTCGAGCACGGCGTAGCCGATGTCGCAATGGCGGCGCATGATTTCGCGCTCATCCGTTGTCAGCGGGCCGGGCTTGCGCAGAATTTGGTCCGGAACTCCCATTTTACCGATGTCGTGAAGAAAGGCACCGCGAGCGATCTGGCGGAGAAGGCCTTTATCGACTCCCATGGCTTTGGCAATCGTGATGGTGAACGCCGTGACACGCTGGCAGTGACCTTCGGTTTCCGCGTCCTTGGCGTCGAGAGCGCCGCCCAGCGCCTCGAGCGTGTAGTCGTAGGACTGTTCGAGATCCTGCAGCGCAATGGATAGCTGCTGGGTGCGTTCGGCGACGAGGTGCTCGAGGTCGCTCTGGTACGTACGATTCTCGATGACGAGCTGTCGATGTTCCAGGGCGCGACGGACGCTCAGGTGGAGTTGGTCCTTTTCGAAAGGCTTTAAGATGTAATCGTAGGCCCCGGCTCGAATTGCTTCGAGCGCGATGGAGATATCGTGCATGGCCGTGACCATAATCACCGGGACATCCGGATCGTCTTGCCGGAGTTCCGAGAGCAGCTTGAGACCGTCCATCTCGGGCATGATAATGTCGCTCAAGACAAGATCGAAGGAATCTTTCCGGAATGCGTTGAGACCCATGCGGCCATTGGAACAGACCGTGCACCGGTAACCTTGCGTTTCGAGAAGAGTCGAGATGACCTCCCGAATGGCCTCTTCATCGTCAACGACCAGTATCTTTTCTTTGTCCACAATTACCTCGTTGGGAAACCATTATAAGGCAGGGCACACGGCCTCCAGGGTCGTGTTGCCGTATCTGATACCTACGTGTTAGTTTCCATTAGATGCTGTTAAAGATTCTGCATTTTACAATTTGATCCGTCTTGGATGCGTCACGAAAAGATCTCCTTCGCGGAAATAGCCGATGGAATACGTATTCAACGCGGGACTGTTAACATCCGTTTTCCTTGAGGGCTCTGCGGCCTTTATCCTGCTTGTTCTCTATTGCTTATTAGCCCCGGGCTTCCACACACGGTTCTTTCGTTTTTGGCTGGCGGGTTGGGCGGTCTACGTCGCATTGGAAGGGCTGAGCTTAGCGTCCATTCTGCGGCATGGAAGCTGGAATCCTCTGCTGGGCTTTCCAATATCGCTTGTGATGGCGGCTCTGTTATTCACTTCGATTTTGGAATGCACCGGGCAAGAGAAGCGCTTGAAATACCTTTTGCCATGGGGGGTAATTGCCGCAAGCGCATGTATAGCGCTCGAGTTTATCCCGAAATTGAGCATCGCCGCGCTATGGGGCCAGTCGTGGATTGAAAGCCTACTTTATCTCTCGGCGGGATGGATTCTTTGGAGAATGCGGTCGCTCCACCGGGGAAGTGGCTGGAATCTTCTTGCCGGGGCGTTGCTTCTGGGCGGACTGCATGGGTTCGACCGGCCGGACTGGCCCGCCCAACCGTTCTTTCTGTTACGCGTTTCCGTTCATGGCCTCTTCTTGATCACTGCGGGAATTGCCATGTCGGTGCTGGTTCTGGAGGCGGGGCGGTCGCGAAACGAAAACCTGAATGAAAAGCTGCGGCGTTTGTCGTTGATCACGGCAAAGGCTACGCAGTCGTTCCGGGTTGACGATGCCCTCGATGGCATTCTGCGCCATTTGGTCGAGAGTCTCAGTGCAAGACACGCCTCAGTGTTCCTTTTCGACGAGCTGTCGAGCTCTAATTTTCTGGTACTTCGCGCATCCGTTGGTCTCGGTGAGAGATCGCTGAAGCGGTCTGCCCGGATCCCTTCAAGCGAAGCGTGGACGCAAAGAGTACTCCAGCGGGAAACGCCGTTCATCACCGACGGCAGCGGCGGTACTTCCACGTTGCGGCAGCAAATGGGTTCGGAGAAGTTTGCCACCGAAATACTCGTTCGGGTGCCCGGAAAGGAGGCCCCACTCGGACTGCTGAGCATCGGTTTCTCGACGCCGCGGACCTTTGAAAGCGACGAGGAACATTTTTTGGTCAACATTGCAAACCTGCTGGGACTGACGGTGCAGAATGTTGCTCTTTTTGAGAGTGCGGCCGCCTCCAGAAGGCAATGGCGCGACACATTCGATTCGATCGAGGATCTCATTCTCGTACACGCGAGCGATGGGCGCATCCTGCGCACCAATCGCGCCTTTGCGGAGCGCGTTCAAGTCGAGCCAGCCCAGATGGTGGGGAAATACGTTCGCGATGTACTGCGCCGAGGCGCTGCAAACTGGATTCGCTGCCCCTACTGCGAGGGTGTTGCCGGAAAGCCGGAGGAAATCGATCCATGTTTCGGACGCTACTTTCTGGTTACCGATTCCACTTTGCATGGTTCTGAAGACGGGAAACTCGGAACCATTCACGTTCTTAAGGATTTGACCAGCAAGCGCTTGGCCGAAAGCAAGTTCCGCGATCTGTTTGAAACGGCTCAGGAGGGAGTTTTTATCGGCGATCTCGAAGGGCACTTGCTCGATTGCAATACGGCGCTTACGCGGATTTACGGATACGAAAGCAAGGAAGAGCTGATTCGAGTCTACACTCCCGCAAGATTTTATGTGGATATGAAGGATCGTCGCCGTCTGGATTCTTTGCTTGAGGAATATGGGGAAGTGTCCGATTTGGAGGTTCAGTTCCGACGGCGTGACGGAGAAATTCGCACAGCCCATGTATCGGCCGTGGTCACGCGCGACGAATCGGGAAAAGCGATTGGGTACCAGGGCTTTTTGCTCGATATTACCGAGCGCAAGCAGGCGGAGATGGAAATCCGGCGCCGCAACCAAGAATTATTGGCGCTCAATGCGATCGGTGAACTGCTCAACCAATCCTCGAAGCTGGGTGAAGGATTGATCAGGGCTCTCAAAAATGTCACGGAGCTTTTTGGCGTGGACATCGCAGCCGTGTATTTTCTCGATGAATCGGAAAGGGTGCTTAGGCCCTCCGCTTCCGTCGGCTGCCAGTCCGAATATGCGCGGTGCGCCCCCGTCATCGAAGTGCCTGTCGCGCTCCTCGATCAAGTGCTTCAGGTTCATGCGACGCTGCTGTCGGGTTCGGCTCCGGCCCTTCCGGAAGCATTCCGGGAATTGCAGCGGAGCGAGGGAATCCTTGCGTCTCAAGTGGCTGTGCTGTGGGCCAAGGATCGCATTATGGGTACTCTTTTGATCGGCTGCCGGGAAATGCGGGAGTTTTCAACGGTCGAATTGAACATGCTGGCTGCGGTGGGGAACCAGATCGGAACCACGATTGACAAGTCATTGCTGCTGGAAGAGACCCGTGAAGCTTATGACAGCCTGCGTCGCACGCAGGAACAGCTCCTGCAGAGCGAAAAAATGGCGGCCGTGGGGCAGTTGATTGCCGGCGTGGCCCACGAACTCAACAATCCGCTCACTGCGATACTGGGTTACAGCCAATTGCTGCAATCCGACGAATCCACAAGTCCACGAAGCGCGGACTACCTGGAAAAACTCTACAAACAGGCGCAGCGGACGCATCGCATTGTCCAGAACCTGCTTAGTTTCGCCCGTCAACACAAGCCGGAGCGGACCCCGGTGCAACTAAACCAGATCCTCGAAGATACGCTGGTGCTGCGCGAATATGATATTAAGCTGGCGAAAATCCACGTTCATCGCGAGTTCGATCCGCACCTGCCGTTGACCGGGGGGGACTTCCACCAGCTGCAGCAGGTATTTCTGAACATTCTAAATAACGCGGTCGATGCGGTCGGCGAGATCGAAGGCGCCGGCGAGATTTGGATTCGCACCAGACAAGTCGGGAGCCGCCTCCGTGTCGAGTTCAGGAATAACGGCCCGGACGTGCAGAATCCGCATCGAATCTTCGATCCTTTCTATACGACCAAGCCTGTCGGGAAAGGAACGGGCCTCGGCCTGAGCATTTGCTACGGCATCATCAAGGAGCATGGCGGGGAGATCCAGGTGAAAAACTCGCCGCCTCGCGGCGCCACGTTCACCGTGTGTTTGCCTCTCACCCCGATCGGAGTGCTGCCGCGCGCGAAAGAGCCAACGAGTGCGCCGGACGGCGCCGCAGCGCAGATTCTCCTCGTAGAAAACGAAGAAGCCGTATTACAGGTCGAGCAGGAGATTTTACGCGCGCACGGCGCATCCGTTAGGACAGCTCGAAGTGCCTGGGAGGCGATCGACATTCTGGAGCGCCAGTCCGTCGATGCGGCGGTCCTGGACATGAATATTCCCGGCGAGATTTCCACGCTGGGTCTGTATCGTTGGATCGAGCAGAACCGCCCGGAGCTCGCCCAGCGTGTTATTTTCACGGCTTCCGGCGCGGACGATCCGGAGGGCGCCGAACTCCTTCGAACCTGCGGTTGCCCCCTGCTGACCAAGCCGTTTCAAGTGGAGGACTTCTGGAGTGCAGTCCAGAGAGTTCTGACCGCCCAGGTCGCTGCGGTCCTCAAGCCCTGAACCACAAGCTGCAAGTCCCTCCGTCATGCGATCCTCACGGAGCAACGGGATCTGCGGTTTCACCTTTTGGAAGGGTTTCGGGGAAACCTGCTATCCTGTTTTCGTCATCCAACTTCGCGGAGGCCAGGTTGAAGCGACTTGCCGTCCTGCCGTGTCTGATCGCACTGTGTGTTGCTGCTTCGGCGCGGCAAGCTGCTCTTCCACCGAAGGCCGCTGCCACTTCACCGCCGGCTGCGGGATTGCCGGAGTCCGGGGCGCAAGCGCCGGCCGGAACGAGCCCGGAATTTCTTCGCGCCGCGGACGAAGTTCTCGCGCAAATGAGCCAGATCCTGGACCTGCCGATCAAAGAGCCGCTCAAGAAAAGCCTCCGATCGAAGGATGAGATCCGCGCCTATTTGATTCAGCAGGAAAAGGAAGACAAAGACGAGGAAGATCGCTACGCCGACACGAAAACGCTCGAAGCGTTTGCGCTGATCCCCAAGGATTTTCCTTTGGATTCTTTTATGCTGGACGTTCTCACGGACCAGATCGCGGGGCTCTATGACCCCAAGGCGAAGGAATTTTATATTGCCGATTGGATTCCGGCCGACGAGCAGCGCGAGGTGATGGCGCACGAATTGACGCACGCCCTCGAGGATCAATCCTTCCAGATCGATCCGTGGATCAAAGCGGCGCGTCCGAATGATGATGCCGAACTCGCGCGCGAGTCGGTGAGCGAGGGCAGTGCATTGGCCGCGATGCTGGATTACTCGCTTCTCGCGCAGAAAGTTGGCATCCGCGACTTGCCCGACGTTACGCTCCTCATCCGCTCCACCGCGGTTGACGAAATAAGCAAAGATCCGAATCTCCAGAAGGCTCCGCCTTACATTCGCGACGACCTGCTCTTCCCCTACCTTTCAGGCACGACCTTCGTACAGCAATTTTTGAAGGCGCATTCAGGCTGGGCCGATTTGAATATTCTTTTCGCGAATCCGCCCGTATCGACCCAGCAGATCATGCATCCCGATCTATATCTAGCCGGCGTGAAACCCGAAGCAGTCACGTTGCCTCCATGGAAAGGCCTCGTTCCCGAAAGTTGGAAATTGCTGGAAGAGAACGTAATGGGAGAATTTAACGTCGACGAGGTGCTGAAGCGGTTTCTAGACCCGGAACGCGCCGATGCGCTTGCTGCGGCCTGGAAAGGGGATCGCTACGCTTCCTTTGAAGACGCCAAGACGAAGGCGATTCCGGTTGTTTTCCTCTTAGCGCTCGATAATGGCGATGACGCAGCGCGTTTTTGCGGTCAATATAGCGAAGTCCTCGAATTAAAATACCCCCTGCGAACGCAGCTGTTTCGACGTCCCAATTTCTTTCAGTTTCAAACGGATAATGGCGGTGTCTTTCTCTACTGCGTAGGGAGCAGATGCCTGACGGTGGAAAGGGCGACGCGGGAAACGTTCGACAGGATCAACCGTGCAATCGGCTGGCCCGCGCCCCCTTCTCTCTCCCCGGTTCCCGGGGCAGAATCGGTTGCGCAGCTCAAAACAGGGGCTCGCGAGGCCGCTATGCGGCGCGCGGCGATGTTCACTCCCTGACCTTCCTCGGTTTTCCTTGCAAGATGCACCGGCCGCGAATACGCTAAACGCGGAGCTCTGCCATGAGCCTGTTCGACCTCCGACGTGTTCCAGAGCCCGAGGCGATGGATGATTCAGCGGAGGTGGACGCCTACGCGTCGGCTGCGGCGCAGAAGCATCTCACTCGGATGGACGGCACATTCGTGGATCATGCTCTGCGCCTTCTTCACGGGCGAGAGCGAGGCCGTGCTCTCGATATCGGCGCCGGCCCTGGACAAATCGCTCTGCATCTGGCCCGGCGGCTTACTCTTTGGAAATTTTCCGGCGTGGACCGCTCTGCCAAGATGATTGAGCAGGCGCAAGCCAATCTGGGTGCCGCAAACGAGGTCGCTGGCCGGGTGGAGTTTCACGTTGGTGACGCCAACCGGCTGGAGTTTCCGGACAGCGCGTTCGATTTCGTGATGTGCAATTCCGTGATCCATCATCTAGCGGAGCCGCAAAGGCTGCTCGCGGAAGTGGCGCGCGTGGCGAAACCCACCGCTGCGGTCTTGCTCCGCGACCTTCGCCGCCCTGGCCGCCTTTCCTATCCGTTTCACGTCCGCTGGCACGGCCGCCACTATTCGGGAGCGATGTATAAGCTGTACCTGGATTCCGTCCGCGCGACATACACGGTGCCGGAATTGCGGGCCATGCTCGATGCCTCCCCACTCCGTGGCGCGCAAGTGTTCACCTGCCACACAACTTATCTCGGCATCGAACGACCACAGCGCAGTGGTTCGTAATTCGTACGACTCTTCGGCGAATCAGGACGCCTTATACGACAGGCGCGGAGCAGAGAATCGACGCATGGTTGACAATCGAGGGCATATTTACGGGCAGCGCTACTTTTTAGCGGAGCGGTAAAGGATCACGCGCACCTTCTCCAGCGTCACGAGTCCTCCGCCGATCATGTCGTCGAGCTGTGAAAGGATTGCCTCGATGCGCTCGGTGAACTCAATCACTTCGATCACGATGGGCAGGTCTTGCGACAATCGGAGGATTTTATCCGTGTGGTAGATGCTCGACGAGCCATAGCCGCCTACTCCGCGCAACACCGTGACGCCGCTGAATTTCTCCTGGCGCAAAAGTTCGACGATCGCCTGGTACAGTGGCTTGCCATGCCAATGATCGGATTCTCCGATATGAATGCGCATCAGCGTGCGTTCGCCTTCAAACCGTTCGTGTTTACTGGCTGTGTCCATGGCCCCTCCCGTTGCTCGGCAGCCTTACATTCGATCGGCCAGCCGCATTCCCAAAAATATGGCGACCACTCCGCCAATCAAGCTCGTCAATACATAAGTGGCAGCGCGGGACCATTCGCCATCTTGGAGCATGCGCGCTGTTTCCCAACTGAAGCTGGAGAATGTGGTGAATGCGCCGAAAAATCCCACGGTGATTCCGATGCGCCAGTCGGGCGGAATCGTCAAATGCGTGAGAGCGTACTCCCCAATCCCGCCAAGGAAAAAGCACCCGAGCAGATTCACGACGAGCGTGCCGCTGGGAAATGAGGGACCGGTACGAACCTGAACGAACCCTTGCAGCCCGTAGCGTGCTAGGGTGCCGGCGATGCCAAACACCATCAGCAAAGCAATGCGCACAGTCGGTTCCTTTTCCGGGCCTGCCCCGCTCGGCCCATAAAAAAACTCCTGGGCGCCGGGGGCGGCCAGGAGTCATCAGTCCAACGAACGGACGGTTCAGGCGAACTCCATCGCCTTTTTAATATCTCGTGCATTTTACCATGTAAGCGCGACTTTCCCGTGGATTGAATGCCTGCTTGTTGCCTGGGAACCCTCACCCGGGACACCTGGAGCTTGACATGCAGGCCGAGCGCCGTTATAGAAGATGCATGGCGCAATCCATTCTGATTTTCGATTTCGGAACAAATGAAGAGGCGGCGCAGCAGGCCCGCCACAAGGTCGAAGGCTGGCAGCAGGGTTTTCGACTCGGCAAGAAGATTTTACTCAAATTCGACCGTGAGGAACCGGCTGAGGCAGGTGCCGGCCGGAAAGACGAACAGGATCAAGCGGCCGAGGGGAAAGAGCCGGGAGAGAAAAAATCGGCCGCTGTTGCGGAGAAAAATGCGGGCGAACGCATTCGGCTGCTGATTCGTCTCGATTTTTCCGGGCATGAGAAGCTCTCTCAGCAGCAATGGCTCAATCGCATTCCCTCGGAAGAGCCTTTTAAATCCGCCAAAGGCGAAACGATCCATCACAATGATGCCGCATTCGTCAAAGCCGCCGAGCGGTTCGATTCACTCGATTGATTGCCCCAGTGCATTGCGGTGCCATGAATGGCCGGAGTTCCTTTGATGATCCAGGAGCCTTCCACAAGGATCCCGTCCAAAAGAAGGCGGGACAAGGAATTGGCTCCGCGTTCTTCTGTTTGCGCCTGGCTCATTTGGATATAATGAGGTGAAGTAAGTTCGTCCGGCGATCCTCAATGGCGGGGGCGGCTCGTTGGCTTCTGAAGTGAAGCTCAAGACAGATCGTTTTGATGCGGCGAAGTATCGGGGCCTGGGCCGCGATACGCTGATACGCATCTACCGCACAATGTTTCTTTCGCGGCAGCTCGACGACCGCGAAATTCAGCTCAAACGACAGAACAAAATATTCTTTCAAGTCAGCGGCGCGGGCCATGAAGCGGTGCTCGTGGCTGCGGGCTTGGTTCTCAAGTCAGGCTACGACTGGTTTTTTCCCTACTATAGGGATCGCGCGCTTGCCCTCATGCTGGGTGAGACTCCCTATGAAATGCTGCTTCAGGGTGTTGGCGCGAAGGACGATCCTGCTTCCGGCGGGCGGCAAATGCCTTCGCATTGGGGAAATCCACGATTCAATATGGTCACCGGATCCTCGCCAACCGGTTCGCGGTGGCTGCATGCGGTGGGTGCGGCGGAAGCCTCGCTGTACTATGAAGAATTTCCGAAGGCTCTCGACCAAGCTCGGAAGGCCCCGCTTGGGGCTTCCGTGCGCTTCTATCGTGACGATGTGGCTTATGTTTCGGGCGGGGATGGGGCGACAAGCGAAGGCGAATTCTTCGAAGCTTTGAACGCAGCGAGCCTCGGGCGCCTTCCGGTCCTGTTTCTCGTGGAAGACAACGGTTATGCTATTTCGGTGCCAGTGGATGTGCAGACGGCCGGTGGAAACATCTCAAATCTGGTTGCGAATTTTCCGCACTTTCACATCGAAGAGTGCGATGGCACCGAGCCGATTGAAAGCTACGAGGCATTGAGCCGGGCCGTCGCCCACTGTCGAGCGCGCAAGGGCCCGGCGCTGGTCCACGCACATGTGATTCGTCCATATTCGCACTCTCTTTCCGATGATGAGAAGCTTTACAAGACAACCGAGGAGCGCGAAGAGGAAGCCCGTCGCGACCCCCTGCCGAAATTCGCTCTCTTCCTCGTGCGCGAAGGCATCCTGGAAGAATCGGAACTCGTCACTCTCGAGACCGAAGTAGTCCGGGAGATAACCGAAGCCACGGACCGGGCTCTCGAATCCGAACCGCCCGCGCGGGATTCGATCTACCTCGATGTTTACTCGCCGGATGTGGATCCCACCTCTCAAAAATTCGAGTCCGAAGCGCGGCTCAACGGCCATCCGAAGACGATGGTCGAAATCGTGTCGGTCACGCTCATGGATGAGATGGAGCGGGACGAACGCGTGATCGTTTTTGGAGAGGACGTCGCCGATTGTAGCCGCGAAGAGAGCCTCGCCAGCGTAAAAGGGAAGGGTGGCGTATTCAAAGCCACGTCGGGTTTGCAGCGCAGATATGGCTCAAAACGGGTCTTTAATTCACCGCTTGCCGAGGCGGGAATCGTTGGCCGCGCAATCGGCATGTCCATTCGCGGGCTGAAGCCGGTCGCCGAGATTCAGTTTTTCGATTACATCTGGCCGGCAATGATGCAGATTCGCAGCGAGATGTCCACTCAGCGATGGCGTTCGGCGGGCCATTTTAAATGTCCGGCCGTCATTCGCGTGCCGATTGGAGGTTACCTGTCCGGCGGCTCCATTTATCACAGCCAGTGCGGCGAGGTCGTTTTCACTCACATCCCCGGCTTGCGAGTGGTGATGCCCTCGACGGCGCTCGATGTGTGCGGCATGCTGCGAACGGCAATCCGCTCCGACGACCCGGTGCTCTTCCTCGAGCACAAGCATCTCTATCGCCAGCCCTACAATCGCACGCCATATCCTGGCGCGGACTTCACGATCCCATTTGGTAAGGCCAAGGTCGTGCGTGAAGGCACCGACGTGAGCGTCATCACGTACGGTGCAGTGGTGCATCGCGCCGAATTGGCGGCGGCTGTGCTCGAGCGCGACGGCATTTCGGCGGAAATCCTGGACCTTCGAAGCCTCAGCCCATATGACTGGGAGTCGATCGCGACATCGGTATGCAAGACGAATCGCGTCATCGTCGCCTACGAAGACACGCGTTCCTGGGGCTACGGCGCGGAAATTGCGGCGCGCATAGGAGATGAGCTGTTCGGCGAATTAGACGCTCCAGTGCGCCGCGTGGCCGCAACGGATACGTTCTGTGCCTACCACCCCATTCTCGAGGACGAAATCTTGCCTCAGAAGGAAGATATCGTTCGCGCCATCCACGACATCATCGCATTCTAGACGGGTTTCGTAGCCGGTAGTCCCGTCGTGCCGCGCGCGTGTTTCCTCGGGAGAGTGAGGCTAGAAAGTGAAATAGCGGGCAGATCCAGCCGGTCCGAGAGCAGAACTTCCTCCCCGCCTCGCAATTGATCTTTGGTTGCTGCAGAGATTTCGGAATGCGTGCAATGCTCGACTCCACTTCGACCACGTCCGCGCAACCGTGGCCCATTTCTTCCCGAAAGGCAAGCGAAGTTCAGTGCGGCTTCGTGTAGAATCTTTTTTACGTCAAAAATCTTAGTGGTACGGCTGTGTTGAATGGAACGCTGTGGTTCATCCAGACAGGTCCGCAAGTAGGGACAATCGGTGATGCGCAAAATACTCATCGGTTTCGTCCTCGTGGTGCTGGTTGCCGTTCCCGCCTATTTCCGCTTTCATCGTTCGAAGCCTCCCCTGGAGATCGCCTATGTGGGCGATCGTCAATTGACGCTCTGGAGCACGACCGCTCAGGTGCGGGAGCCTGTGGCAACGGTCGGCTTTGGCGAGCGCCTTGCTGTGCTTGGCCACTCTCAGGATCAAGTGCAGGTTCGTACGGCAGCCGGCATTATCGGGTGGGCCAGCCAGCGCGATTTGCTCTCGGGGGAACTGTGGCAAAGGGCCAATGATTTGACTGCAACGGCCGCGGCTTTGCCCGTTGAAGCGCGGGGTCATACGAGAGTCCTTAGCAATCTGCATCTCGAGCCTAACCGTGAAGCTCCGCGCCTTCGCCAGTTAAAAAAAGATGTTCCCGTGGATTTGTTCGAACGGCGAGCGGTGGAAGTGCCGGCGGTGTCCAGGCCGGATGGCGAGGGGGCGCCTGCCAGCGAAACAGACAACGCCAAGAAGGAGGACTGGTGGTTGGTTCGCGCGCAAGTGCCCGATCAATCTGTGCCGGTAGGCTGGATGCTGGGCCGATTTATCGATTTGGATGTTCCGGCCCCAATTCCCGATTATGCCAGCTCGGCCGGGATGCGAATTGTCGCATGGTTTGAATTGAACCGGGTCATGGATGCAACGGGGCAGACAAAACCACAGTATCTAGTCGTTGGCGTTCGCGGGGACCAGGGGCAGCCGTGCGATTTCACGCTTTTGCGCGTTTACACCTGGGGCAGGAAGAGGGAACGCTACGAGACGGCTTATGTCGAAAGCGACGTCTGCGGCAAATTGCCGGTGAAACTTTCCCGGACCGCTGCGCCCGGCGGCGACGCAGCATTCTCCTTTGAAGACTCCAGTAACGGAGCGCCCGAGGAGAGAACGTACCACATGCACCAAACAATTGTTCGGCGGATAAGAGAGTATAGCGCTGGCTCTTCCGTATCAAAGAAACGGCGTTGATATTCGCGCAACAGAACCTTCGATCTTCATCTGTCGCCGCTTGATAAAGGGAATAGAGTCTTGCGTATGCATCATCGACTGTCATTTCTTAGGGTCTTCATCGTTCTGGGCGTTCTGCTCCCGGCCGCGGGCTGCTCGCACATGGATACCGAGGCGCGGTCGCAGAAACCCGCGCCGCCGCTCTTGCGGTTTATTGGGGCGTGGGGTATGCAAGGCAGCGAGCCGGGACACTTGGATGCGCCCACCAGCGTCGCCACCGATGCGCTTGGGAATGTTTTCATTGCGGATGGCGGAAGCCACTTTATCGACAAGTTCGATCCGCAGGGAACTCCCCTGCTTTCATTTCAAGACGATTGGGTCCGGTATCCTCAGTCCATTGCCATCGACCGAGGTGGGGCAATCTACGTGGCCGATGCAACTCAGGGCGGTGTGTTTATTTTCCTTCCGAGCGGCGACCGTTATCGAGCGTTCCGATTGAGGTCGCGCCCAAACGCCGAGGATATGCTGGACGTCGCGGTGGGTGATGATGGACTGATCTTTGTTCTCGATAGAAATGCCAGACAGATTTCCGCCTACACTCCGCGCATCCGGCTCGCACGAACCTGGAAGGTGCCGGAGGTTGCTTCGAATTCAAGAACCCACGCCAGTGCGATCGCTTCGGGGCCGGACGGTTATCTCTATTTTCTGGACGCGGCGGGAAGCCGGATTCTGCGATTCACCCACGAAGGTCGGCTGGTCTCCGAAATCGTCGCTAAGCCCGAGGGGGCGGCCCGGGAACTGGGCGATGAATTTGCCGTTTCGAGTTCGGCCATTTTCGTGATGGACGGCGACGGTCTCACGCTGCATGTTTTGACATTGGACGGGAAGCCGAAGCTAAACGTTGACCTGACTTCCGAACTCGGGCGGGCGAGTCGGTTTATACCTCCGCTGGCGGCCGGCCCGCACGGAGAACTTCTCATTCTGGATCAGCGCGAGGCGCGCGTTCTTCGCTATCGAGTGAATTTCTGATATTCCTTTTCTGCGGGTTGTAATGGTTGGCCACTCAAGGAGATTTCCATGGCCTTGCTCCTCACTGAAGCGGATGTGAAGAAGATTTTGACGATGACGCTGGCTTTGGAAGCCGTCGAGGATTCCTTTCGGCGGCTGGCCGCCGGCACGGCAATTCTCCATTACCGCCAGCGGCTGCACATTCCCCGAAAAGGACTTCTGAACTATATGGGGGCAGCGGATGGAACCAGCGGATACATGGGTTTGAAAATTTACTCGATCGCGCGCGGTGTGGCGCGGTTTCTGGTTCCGCTATACAGCGCGGAGTCGGGTCAGCTAATGGCGTTGATCGAAGCGGATTATCTCGGCCAGATGCGTACCGGCGCCGCGAGTGGCGTTGCCACTCGCTTGATGGCTCGGCAGGATGCGCGGATCGTCGCGATTATAGGAACGGGCCTACAGGCAAGGACTCAACTGGAAGCGATAGCGGCTGTTCGAAAAATTGAGAGCGTTCGCGCATTCGGCCGCGACTTGAACCGGCGCGAACAGTATGCCGGGGAAATGGCTGCCCGGTTGCAGATTGCAGTGAAGGCCGCTTCGTCCGTTGAAGAAGCCGTCCGCGGCGCCGATATTGTGATTACGTCCACCAATTCAAAGAGTCCTGTCCTGGAGGGGCGGTGCCTGGAGCCTGGAATGCATATCAACGCCATTGGAGTGAATCAGGCGGAGAAGCGAGAGCTGGATACGGAAGCGGTCTTGCGTTGTGAAGTGATCGCTGCCGACTCCCGCGAGCAATCGAAAATTGAAGCCGGGGATCTGATTCAAGCCTTCGGCGACGATGCACCGCGGTGGGACCGTGTCTTGGAGTTTTCGGATATCGTTGCGGGGAAGTTTTCCGGTCGCGCGAGCCCGGCTCAGATCACGATGTTCAAATCGAACGGAGTGGCCACCGAAGATATCGTGGTTGCGGGACGAATCTATGAACTGGCGCTCCAGCGGGGCCTGGGCCGGGAGATTCCCCTGTGGGGAGACGAAGCGCGCGCGGTAGAGCGGTAGAAGTCCGAGACATCTAAGCGCGGACGCGCCGCAGCCGCTTTTCAAGAGCCAGGTGCAATCGCTGCCGGGTGTCTTCGGGAAGCGGCACGGGCTCCGAATTGCAGAAAATCTCGATGGTCTTCTTGGTGGTGTCTACAACGACGCGGCAATCCTTGCATTTGTCGAGGTGCTCTTCGATCGAGGCCTTTAGCACAGGGTCGAGCGCTTCATCGAGATAGTCCGCGAGTTCGGTGATAATTGCTTTGCACTTCACGAATTTCCTCCTCGCCGAAAATATCGATTCAGCTTCTGGCGCAGCTTCAGGCGGGCCCTCAACAGCCTGGACTTTACCGCCGGAACCGAAAGGCCGAGAGCTTCCGCCGCTTCTTCGGTCGATAATTCTTCGATGTCCCGCAATTGGAAAACGATTCGGAAAGCGGGGTCGAGTTCGCCAACCACTTGCGACAGAATCTCCGAGAGTTCCACTTGCTCGTAACGCTCTTCGGGAGAGGGCCCCCAGTCCTCCACCTCGCGCGGGATCATATCCTCGCCGGTGTCCACTTCTTCGTCGAGCGACACCTGGTTGGGCCGCCGCCGTCGGAGTTTCATGAGCGCCTGGTTCACGGCGATGCGCACGAGCCACGTGTAGAATCTGGAATTGCCCTGAAATTCGCCTAAATGCTCAAACGCCTTGAGAAACGACTCCTGCATCGCGTCTTCGGCGTCTTCCCGATTCTGAGTAATATTTTGCGTGAGGCGGAAGATCTTGCGCTCATAGCGGCCCACCAGCGTCTCGAACGCGGTAATATCCCCTGCCTTAGCCGCCGCAACCAGGACCGGCTCGTCATCCTTCACAACCTGCGAGGGCAGCGGCGCATGAACCGGATTCAATTTGGATGAACTCATCGGATGTTTTTCCATACGAAAGGGTAGCACAGGTCCGGCCGCCGCAAGAATGCGGAACATTGGCGCGGAACATTGAGATGGATTGGATGGCGGCTCGATCCGGGGAGATGGGAAAAAGATTCAGCATTGAAATAGTTCGAGCGGATAGTCCCAGTGCGGGCAGCGGGGTATAGTATGATGTTCGCGTAAGTTCGCATGGGTTCGCACTGCCAACATCGTCTAATTCCATGTAGTTGAGCCTGATTCAGATGATTCACGGGCCACGTACATACCGTTAATGAAGTCGGACGAACAATCGCCTGGGTAAACGGAAAGCAACGCGATGCGAACGCTGCCTGATTATCTCCGCAAGGGAATGAAAATGATTTTGGTCGGCTCCAACCCGGGCGACCGTTCGGCCCGGGTGGGGCACTATTACGCCGGACGCACCAATCAGTTCTGGCCGATCCTGTACGATGCGGGTGTGATCCCGGAACCGCTCGGCTACGAAGATGACCGCCGGATGCTGGAATTCGGTATCGGCATGACCGATCTCGTCAAGCGTCCCACGCGCAGCACCGAGGAAATCGAGCGGCAGGAGTTTGCTGAGGGCCGTGTCTTGCTGGCCCAGAAGCTCGAAGAATTAAGGCCGCGAGTGATCGCTTTCAACGGCAAGCTGGTCTATGAGAAATTCACCGGGCGCTCTTGCAAGCTGGGGCTACAGAAGGAGCAGCTATATGGCGCCCAGGTATTCGTGCTCCCTTCGGCGAGCGGGCAGAACGGCGAGACGGCTCGCGGAGTAAAGATGCGGTACTTCAAGAAGCTCGCAGTCCTTTTGAAGAGTTTGAAAGACTGAGGAGGCCATGCGGTTCGATGGAAGCGACTCAAACGCAGACAGGAGCCCAGGTGGTGCTCGAAGAGAGATCGGGCGCCGTGATGACCCTTCGCCTGAACCGCCCGCGGAAGCTCAACGCGCTCAATCTGGAAACCTGCCGTGCATTGGTGCAGGCATTGTTGCGCGCGGGCGACGACAAATCGGTGCGCGTAATTGTAATCACGGGGGCAGGGCGCGCCTTTTGCGCGGGCGGCGACCTTGATCAGATTCGCGAAGCGCGGGATCGCCGCGCGGTGAACGAATTGCAGGCCATTCTCGTCGCTGGCAAGGAGATTTGTCTGGCGATTGCAACGATGTCCAAGCTAGTGGTTGCGGCGGTCAATGGCCCGGCGGCAGGGGCGGGCATGAGCTTGGCTTTGGCGTGCGATCTGCGAATCGCGTCGGACCAGGCGACCTTCGCGCAGTCGTTCGCCCAGGTCGGGCTCTATCCGGATTTCGGCGCATCTTATTTTCTGCCGCGGCTGGTCGGCCTTTCGCGCGCATCCGAGCTGTTTTACACGGCGGAGAACCTGACGGCGGAAGAAACCCGTCGGATCGGTATCGTATGCAGCGTCTATCCGCAAGATCAATTTGAGAAGGAAACGCGGGAGCTTGCGGAGCGTCTTGCGGCGGGCCCGCCTCTCGCTTACCGGGATGTAAAGCGCACGATGGTCGGCGAGAAGCGCCGCGAGCTGGAAGAAGTGCTCGATGAAGAGATTCGCCTGCAAACCCACTGTTTTCTCTCCGAGGATTGCGCGGAAGGTCTGGCGGCATTCTTCGAGAATCGCCAGCCGAATTTCCGAGGCCATTGAGAAGCCGAAGCGCCTCTTCCATTTACACTCTACGCAATGAATATTGGATTTTTGCCGGCGTATCCGGTCTTATTAGCAGCGTGAGGTCGCGGGCGAACATCGCAAAGAGGTTTAAAAAATCGAAGATGACCGAAACGAATGCAAACATCGAAATTACGCCGGGCGAAGTGAAAGGTATGCTCGACCGGGGCGAGAAATTCCTTTTGGTCGATGTTCGCGAGAAGTGGGAGGAGGACGCTTCGCGGATCGAAGGCGCCGTCTTGATCCCGCTGCGCGAGATCCCGGCCAATTTGGCCCGCTTGCAGGGTGTCGAGATCGTGCTCTTTTGCCATCACGGCATTCGCAGCCTCGATGCCGCGGCGTGGCTGCGATCGCAAGGAATGGAAAGCGCGCGATCGATGTCCGGGGGAATCGATCGGTGGGCCGTGGAAGTGGATTCAGCGGTGCGACGCTATTGATGAGGAGTACGCCGATGAGCGCAAAAAGTGCGGGGCGAAAACCCGCCAGCGGAGTCAAGAAGCCGGGGAGAAAAGTCAGTTTCCTTCATAAGCCGAATTGCACCACGTGCCGCAAGGCGCGGAAATTTCTGGAGAACCGCGGGGTTCAGCTCCATTTCCGCGACTTGGGCAAGGAGCGTTTGAGTGCTGCGGAACTCGAGAAGTTGATTGGAAACCGCGATTATAAAGGCTTTTTGAATACGCGTAATGAGCTCTATCGAGAAAAGAACATGAGAGAAAATCCGCCCTCGCGCAAAGAAGCGATCCGTCTGATGGCGCGGGAACCGAACCTAATCCGGCGTCCTGTGGTGATTGCCGGCGGGCGCGTCGTAGTAGGCTACGACGAAAACGGCATGGCACGCCTCTAAGGCGCCCCTTTCTCTCTGATGCAAGCCACACAAACGGCCGGTAGTGACTTCCTGGCCGCAGCCGTTCTGGCGCCTCCACGGCGGACGGAGTTCTCGTCGTTCACGCCGGTAATGGCTTGCCTTTCGTTTCCACCCCCAGAGGGAGAAGCAGCAAACCTAGCACGAACGCCAAAGCCGTCATGGCTACGGGTGTACCGAGAGTTTGAAAGTGACGAACCCCTGCGCCGACGAGCAGCGTAAAAAATGCCGCGACGAACCGTCCGATATTGGTCGTAAATGCGAAAGCACTCGCGCGGCATTCCGTTCCGTATTGCTCGGGAAGCCAAAATGAATAAACGATGAAGTTTGCTCCGCCCAATCCAAGAAGGAAGGCGCAAACCAGGAACCACGCGATCGCGTTTGTCTGCATATAAAAAACGTGATCGAAAGCCACCCAGATTGACAAGCCCATCACCGCGTAAAAAATTGCCAGCGTAACTCTGCGGCCAAGCCAGTCGCCTAGCAACGGCACAATCAGAGCTCCCAGTACGGTGGCGATCCCGAGCAGCGCGGTTGAGTAAGAAGCGAGTCTGGCTCCTTCCATCGCCGTTCGTCCTAGCCTGGCAGCGATGTACGTAATCGCCGCGGGCACGTAGACGGACCCCGCCCATAAGCCCACGAGCGAAACGATCAAATAGAGTGAATTGAGGATCGTCCGGCGGCGATATTGAGCCGTGAAGAGCTCGAAGAAAGAGTTGTGCATCCTCCATTTCTTGCCCAACTGCTCCATTTTGCTTTCCCAGCGCTCGGGCTCCTCGATCCGGTTGCGAATCCAACCCACCATGAGAGCGGGCAACCCTCCCACGACGAACATGTACCTCCATCCGAAGCGGCTGCCGATGAAGTAGTTAGCTAGAGCGGCCAGGAGGAATCCGAAGTAGTAGCCGGTGTGCATTAAAGCCGCACCCATGGTGCGACGCTTCTCGGGCCAATCCTCGGCGACAAGCGAGGCGCCGATCGACCACTCACCACCGATGCCCACCCCGGCCAGGAACCGGAAGATGCCGAGGGTCCACACTCCTGTGGCGAATGCGGACAGCAGCGTGAAAACGGAAAAGCAGGTGATGCTGAACATCATCGTTCGCACACGGCCAAAACGGTCGGCGATAGGCCCCCAGATGAGAGCCACGCCCCATCCAACCATGAAGAGGGCGAAAAGCAGTCCGCCGTAATAGCCAACATTGGCCGTTGTGGCGGGGATTCCTGATTTCGGCAACAAATCGGTGAGTGCCGGAACCAGGACGAGAGAGTAGATGAAGGAATCCATCCCGTCCATCGTCCAGCCTCCCCAGGCGGCCCAAAAGCTGCGCACCTGATTGGGAGTTAGCTGCTGTTTTGGTTGGGGAGCTTCCACCGCCAAAGTTTGCAAAGCCGTTCCTCCGTGCTCGCTTGCCTGCGAAACGATGGACTCTATTGGGCGGTCCAGCCGCCATCGATTGCCAGGCTCGCACCCGTAATCAACGAGGCGGCCGGCGACGCCAGAAAGACAATCGCGCCGACGACCTCGCTGATCTTTCCGATTCGTCCCAGCGGAATCCTGCTAATTGCCCAATCGCGGAATTGCGGGTTTTCAAGGAAAGGAGCTGTCATGGGCGTTTCCAAAAATGTGGGGCCGATGGCGTTCACTCGAATGTTGTGCGGAGCCAGCTCGACAGCCATTGCTTTGGTCAGCCCCTCGATCGCGTGCTTGGTCATGCAATATGCCGTGCGTCGAGGCGAGCCAACGTAGCCCATTTGCGATGAGATGTTGATGATTGCTCCTCCGCGATCCTTGCGATCGGGCGCCTGAAGCATTTTTCGCACGGCCAACTGTGCCGCGAGAAAGGCCGAACGAACGTTCAGTGCGAGCATTTGATCGAGGTGAGCCTCCGAAACATCGACGAATGGCTCGGGAACATTCATTCCCGCATTGTTGATGAGGATGTCGAGCCGCCCGAGGCGGTCAATTTCCGCGCGGAGCCGGTCGTTATCGGTCACGTCGCATACCATCACGGTGGCTTGGCTGCCGCACTCGACGATACGCTGCGCGACATTGTCCAGGTCTGTCCGCGTCCGGCTCAGCAGTATCACCTCCGCGCCAGCTTTGCCCAGAGCGACCGCCGTCTCCGCGCCGATGCCGCGGCCCGCGCCTGTAACGAGCGCGATGCGGCCGTCCAGCCGAAAAGTCGCGGGAATGGAGAGTGGATCGACGCTGGCTATGGCCGGCCTCCCGAGCGAGCGCCCAAGCCAACGTTCTTCCCGCCATAGCGGCGCAGGCGAAGATCCGCCTGCTCTTTATGCGCCCAGAATCGTTCGATGGCACACAGGCGCGAGCAATATTCCGCAATTTCCGCGCTGGCCTTCTCCGTGCATTCCTGGTAGGTGACGGTCTTCATGAACTTTCCAACCCAGAGTCCTCCGGTATAGCGCGCAGCCCGCTTTGTGGGCAGGGTGTGATTCGTGCCGATCACTTTGTCGCCGAAGGCCACGTTCGTTTCGGGGCCCAGAAACATGGACCCGTAATTTCGCATATGCTCGAGAAAATAACGCGGATTCCGAGTCAGAATTTCGACGTGCTCGTAGGCGAGCCGGTCCGCCTCACGAACCGCTTCATCAGCATCATGCACTAGAATGATTTGGCCGTGGTCCCGCCAAGCCGTCGACGCAATCTCCGCCGTGGGCAGAATGGCGAGTTGGCGCTCGATCTCAGCTGGAAGCGATTGTGCCAGCCGTTCTGATGTCGTAATTAGAGCTGCCGGTGACGTGGGTCCGTGCTCAGCCTGGCCGAGCAAGTCGGTGGCTACGATCTCGGCATCGCTCGAATCGTCGGCCACAATAAGTATCTCCGTTGGGCCTGCGAGCAGATCGATTCCCACCTGGCCGAACAGCTGGCGCTTGGCCTCGGCCACGTAGGCGTTCCCTGGGCCAATCAGCATGTCCACCGGCGCAATCGTTTCCGTGCCGAACGCCATCGCCGCCACTGCTTGCACGCCCCCCAGAATGTAGATTTCGTCGACTCCGCCCAGCACCATCGCCGCGATTGTTTCAGGATGAGGTTTGCCGCCGGTCGGCGGAGTGCATGCAATCACTCGCTCGACGCCCGCCACTTTTGCCGTGACGATACTCATATGGGCCGAGGCTACCATTGGGTACCGGCCGCCCGGCACGTAACAGCCGGCGCTGCTCACCGGAATATTGCGATGGCCGAGCCGAACCCCCGGCAAGGTCTCCACTTCGATATCCTTGAGCGCCGTCTTTTGGTGTTCCGCAAAGCGGCGTATTTGCTCCTGTGCAAATTGAATGTCCTCGATCGTTTCCATTGGAACAGAAGCCACGATTTCGTCGGCCTCGCTTTTCGAGAGCCGAAAGCTGGGCGGCGACCATCGATCGAATTTTTCGGAGAGCTCCCGCACGGCCGCATCCCCGCGCTTCTTCACTTCATCAAGGATGCCCGCGACCGTCTCTTGGACGTTTTTGTCGGCTTCATCGGTCTTGCTCTGAGCGATGGCGGTCTTGAGGTACTTCGGCATGCTTCTCGGCTCCTTCACAAGACTACTTGATTGCCATCGGGTTGATGGGCGAGCCAACCGCTCCCGTGATGGGTAGGGGAGGCGCGCAGAAGAAAAATTCGTACACGTCATCATTCGCACAGTCGGCCGCCAGATCCTTGACGTAAAAGATCTCCCCCATGGTGATGCCAATCATGGGAATCACAATCCAATGCCAGGGCTGGCTGATTCCAACTTCCGTTCCATTGGGACGCACCTCGCAGCCCCACGTATCGGCGCAGATCGCGGCAATATCGCTACGGCGAATCCAGTCGGCCGTCTCGAACTGTAAGCCGGGCGCATCGCCCCCGGCATAACCGCCCCACTTGCCCGACGCGAGGCAGCGTTCCATATGGCCGGTGCGCACAATCACAAAGTCGCCCTTCCGGATCTCCACCTTTTGAACCGCGGCGCATTTTTCTAATTCATCTGTGCCGATGCCGTATCCATCCTCAAGGAAGTCAACGCCTTTGAAGCGGGGAATATCGAGAAGCACGCCCCTGCCGACCATCTTGTCTTTGGT
>DATLST010000099.1:0-7921 GCA_035534055.1 Candidatus Acidiferrales bacterium
CCTCGTCTTTTTGCTGTAGCGCTCGAATCCGTTCGCCATCGCCAGTGTCCTCTGCTTCATGATTGCCACTATCCTCCCACTGCTCCCCACACCTTATCCGTTACACGCAAAACATGGAGCACTTATTCAGAAGTTCCCTAACGCGGTTTTAAACCGCGAGCAATTCCACTTCAAGGCGCGACAATGATTCTCGGATATTCCCGCATACAATCTTTTTCAGGCTTGGCAGTGGTGCATCCGTCTCAGATTTCCACACGCGAGCAAGAAACTCCGCTATCTCTGAACAGGCGCCATAGGAATTAAACTCAAGCAGCATTGTGCGGGACAGGAAACGCTCTTCAAGTCGGTCCGTATTGTTACAGGTAAATATCCAGATCGTGTTTGGGACAGCCTCGAATGAATCGAGTTTTGACAAGAGGTACTTTTGTGCAGCATCGCTCATAACGTCCGCTTCATCCACGACACAAACGTGCATACCGCCCGACAAGGGAATGTACTGGCAGAAACGGACCAGTTCTTGTAGCTGTTCCACCTTGCATTGCTGCGAGCCTACGTGGTGAACCTCCGCGCCTATCTCCGAGGCAAAGGCATAAGCAAGGCTTGTCTTGCCACATCCGGATTGACCGACAAACGTCAAGGCACACGGACGCGGAGACGCGACAAGTTTGCTCAAAACCTTTTTCTGCTTTTCCAGTCCAATAAAATCCGTGAGTTTTGTTGGACGGTATTTTCCCGCGAGAGCCTGCGGAAAGGCTAGTGTTGCGGTTGCCATTTATGTTCTCCTATGGCCCAACGTGCGCCTTGTGAGCCCCGCATGGCAGGGCTCATATTGCCGCGCGCTAGGCTTGCGTTTCTGGTTGCTCTGACAAATTCGCGGATAATCCCCGAATATAATCAGCGGCTTTTTGCGCCGCGCTGGCCGCTGAAATAATCAGTCTGGAATCTTCCCGGAGTCTCTTGAGCCATCCGGATAAGTAACTCGCCGAATTATCCAGCGTTCCGCGTTCAATCCCGGTCGCTCCGCAGAGCATGGCCGCCCATAACTCGGCGATCAGCTCTTCTTTGGAATAAGACTCACTTCCGAATGCGTTGATATGCTCGATACCTTCCCGGCCAAGCCTAGAGATGTGTCCTGTCGAATGAGTTAATTCGTGAAACAAAGTGGAGTAGTCTCAAGTAGAAAGCTACGAACACCAAGACAATGCCAATATTCACTATCAGCCGTTCCGAGAATCGGTTTCTGAAGAACACGAAATCTACACCGACTATGATGGCTACCATCGCCACCACGTAAAGCACGAGAGCTACCTGTCTGCCCATTTCAGTTAATGTACGCTCGCGCTGCCACGTCAGTCTTCATGATTTGCATTGATCTTGTTTTGTAATTCGCGGATGACCGCATCGTATTAGCCGAAATAAAAGTCTAAGGTTGGCTACAGGATGTGATGTGTTTACGCTTTCGGCGCTTTCGTGGGCGCCGGTCCATTGACCCGAACCAAAGCCAAATCTAGCTTCGATTTGCATAGGAAAAGTGGACGACTAATACTCCACTGGACGGACGAGGGCCGGAAATCACACCTATCCGGCCCTTTTCCTCATAATGAATGATAGAGCAGCCCCGAAGAGATTCACGTCTTCACTTCTGTGCCATCAACGGTGTCAAGTGATGAAACCCATTCGCTTTTTGGACCGCTTCATCAAGCCCCTTCTGTCGCGCTTCGATCCAAGCTGAGTAATGCTTCTCGACAATCCTTTCAGAATTTACCAGAAGAGTCGCGACCATTCCGACCGGGACGCCTTGCTGCAATAGTCTTGTAGCGAATGTGTGCCGGAATCGGTGCGGATGCGCGTTTTCTACCTTGGCCGCTTCGAACACTTTCTTAAGCCTGCGAGAGCGCCACAATTCGGTGAGCGAGGCCAGCTTTCCATTCCCACTCCAAAAGAAGTAAGTAGGGCTGACTGCGCGGATCGTTCGCAGAGCATCCGCCACAACATCCGGTAAAAGCACTCGAACCTTTGAACCCGTTTTCACAGTTCTCAGAACGAGATGGCTCCCTTCCAAGCTAGACACCTTAAGGGTGCAGGCATCACTTATCCGCAAACCGGAGAATCTCATCACCAACACGAACGTATACACCTCCCGGCTAATTTGTTGAGCTGCCTCCAAAATCTTCACCATCTCCGCTTCGGAGAATGGTGTTTGCTGCGTTCTCTCCACCTTGATTCTGCCTAACGAAAGAGCCGGATTTTCACGGACCCATTTTTGTGCAACAGCGAATTTGAAAATACTTCGAAGCCTCTCTTGCTTTTTCGAACGAGAGAGCGATCCGTCTTTTCAGGTTTTGCGAAAGTCTTGAATGGAAGGGAGGTCCAATTCGGCTATAAACCGGATTCCCCGGTCATTGGCAAAGGCTATAATCTGTTTGAATACCAAATTGTACTTGCGGATAGTATCTTCGCAGAGGTTTTCGGCTTTCATGTTCTGAATGAACTTCTCCTGCCAAGTGGTGATCGTCGTTCGTGTGTCTTCGATAGGAATCTTAGGTAGTTCGCCTGTTGCCTCCAGCTCGCGACGAAGGTCATCCGCTTTTATCCAGTCGCGGGTCTTCAAAGGCTGGCGGATGTAGCGCCCATTGTTTGTTGATCCGCGAACCCAAATCGGGCACGGGCGACGCTTGTCCTTGCACCGCACAGTATCTCGGGAATTGCATTTCGCGGGATTGTGACGACGGTATATTTCGAGTGGCATCAGGAAATCCTCTTCGCCACTCTTTGGGCCACTTCAGGCGGAATCCTCAGACTGACGTACCTGCGCTTACGTTTTTGCCTGCGTCGGCGTCAGTCAGTTTTATAACGCCGGGCTCGTTTCTAAATAGTTCTCGTACCTTGTCTGTGCTGAGGCTCCATTCCCGAGCCAGTTCTGCGACCGTGTAATTACTGGTATCGTCGCGTCGCCGCTGGGGAAGGGAAGTCTCTACTGCCGTTGAAGCTTTATGGCTTGCCCGGTCTGCAATAGCTTCGTGGATCGGTTTGGCTCCCAAAACCTCGTTTCCGTCGAAGAGAATGTCAGCACGGGTCCACAAAAGGGGTAAAACGGGCGGTTTTTTCCTAGGCGGTATTATGCCTCCAATGTTCAATTTCAGTACAAAAAGTGACAAACTAAACTATTTGTAATCCTTATAACTCCTAAGCACTCAACCCGCCAGCTAGATTCTGTCGTTTTGCGTAGGTTTGTGACCGTTGCTGGATCTTTGCGTCGTTTAACTGGAGAACAACTTGACTAGAAATGCTCAGCGAACGTGTGGTTGCTCATCAGGTGAGACCGAATATGTCCCTCACGCTTCCAGCATTCACCTCGGACTTCTTGCCGATCTGATCAGCGTGGGGATTCCAGAACGGACCCTCGTTATCGAGTAAGTATTATAAGGATCTTTAAAGCCGTGGTACATTGCGCCTTCGGGAACTTCTTTCACAAATCCGCTTCTTCTACCCGCACGATTCGACGGGCGTTGTCGAGGCCGTGGGAGTCAGCTGGTGTATCGAGGCGATGGAGTTGCTTCTGGAACTGGCGAAGCCGGACGGAAGCGGAGCTGCGGCGATCGGTGACGAGTGGATCAAAGCCGTGGCACAGTTGGGCGGAAAGCGGTCGAACGAAGTGCTCCTCTCCTTCGTCGATCCCGATGCGAAGCTGTTTACGAAGGAGTTTCTCCCGGACTCTCAGAACGGCAATGTGCTCGCGCGATTGATGGCGGATCGAGCGGAGCAAGATGGCGACTTCAAGGCCGAACTTTTTCGCCTGGCCAACGGCGATCTCCCACCAGTCATGCGAATGCTGCTCGCAAAAACATTTTCGCGCTTTCAAAGTGAAGACGACCTAGTCGCCGGCCTCTGCGTGCTGCGCGACGACGGCTCGGGTGTGCGCTACGAACTTCTCCGGTCGATTGAGAACGCATTCCTGGAACGACGTCCGTACGGATCGGAAGGACACGCCTACACTCTCGCGCCACGGGGATCGAATGCGCTCCGAAAACGCCTTCTGGAGATGGCGCAAACGGATCCCGTACGGAAGCGTTCAGCATTTGCGTTGCTCGGCCAGATAGAAGTGTGGCGGCTCGAGCACGGGCGTCCCGCGGACGAGCCACGCCATCCCGCGATTGAGTCGGGTTCTGCGTGGCCGATCTGACCCCTATGCCTGCTCGCGAGCCGTTCCTCGATCGCGAACTGCTTGGCCGTGGCGTGTTTTTCTCCTGAGCACGCGGGATCGGTCGCACAAATATCAGGCCAAGTCGCTGACTCGCTTCGATTTGAGGTGTTTCTCGTCGCAAGAGCGCCCCGTCAAAAAACTTCGGTGGCAGGACATCCATCGCGGTCGCCGTCGCCCGCGCTGGCACCGGGCCGGGGGAGGACCCTGCGGAGTGCCAAAAACATTTAAGTCACCCTCCTGCGCGCCGATAATCGCCCAGGCCGCCAGCGGATCCCCGCCCTCGACACCCAGCGATGTGTTATAACCACGACTCCTCCATGCGTATATACATCGACGAAGCGGGCGCATTCGTTGCTCAACCGGCCGGACAATCCCTGTACTCTCTTGTTTTGGCGGTCGTAGTTCCTTCCTCGATTGAGACCAAGCTCTTTGGTGAGTTTTCGGGTTTGCTCGCCAGCTGGCCTCATCAAGGGACCGAGATAAAAGGCAGCAAGCTGAACGAGTCCCAAGCAGCCCAGCTGGTCGATCTGGTGTCCCGTTACGATGTCGTCGCCCAATTCTTGGCGGTCGACATGGAACTGCACGGCGACAAAGTCGTCGATGACCGCAAAGCTCGCCAGGCCGACGCCGTTACAGCAGACCTGACACCGGAACATCATCCTCCGATCGCCGCGCAGATACGTGGGCTGGCGGACGCGATGCGCAGGATGCCAAATCAGCTCTTCATGCAAGCCTCCCTGATGATTGAATTGGTCCTAAGGGTGATCGAGGAGAGCACTCTCTACTACGTGCAACGCCTCCCCGAGGAACTCGGAAGTATCGAGTGGATCATCGATCGAAAGGATCGGAAGATCACGGAAATGGAGGACACCTGGTCGACTCTGATCCTTCCGATGAGTGAGAGCCACTTTGTGAAAAAGCCGCTTGTCTGTCTTCGAGGAGCTGACTATTCGCACTTCGACGCGCGATACGGGATCCGCGCCGACGATGAGGAGATGAACCGCCACATCGAGTGGACACGCGAGGCGTATGGCATTCAGGGGACCGATCACGGTCCCGGGCTGAACGCAGGCTTACTTCTCAGCGAGCAGAGGCACTTTTCGGACTCGGCCGGATCACTCGGGTTGCAACTTGCCGACATGCTCGCGGCGATCTTGCGACGCGCACTGAATAATCGATTGCAGCCCGAAGGCTGGTCTTGTATCGGCCGTCTGTTCATCGCCGACAAGAGGACTCCCTTTTTTTTCCTCAGGACCGCCGACGTTGGAACGCATGCATTCAGCGTACAAATCGAGAAAGTCTGGCAAGCACTCAAGAGCGGAAACAAGAAGATGCTCCTGCAGCCAGGAACGTAATCAACCGAAACTCCAGGAGGACGAATAGCCGAGCGTGCCCGCTAAGCGCGGTGCCGCTCCGGCTGTGGACAAGAATTGTGCCGGGTCGAGGTCTTGCCGTGGGCGGGGGCGTTACGCGGCGTCTGTTTAAAGTTTAGAGCATCTTCTGACGATGCGTTGCGAGCGCCTTGATGCTTGGCCAATGATTGGAGTTCATCGGGAGATGAAGCTTTTTGTCCTGAAGACTGGCGTAACTCGTCCCCTCTAGTTCATCGGAAACCACCAACCTGTAACGGTCGGAAACACCAATCAGATGAAGGTCGAACAATGTGTGTAAATCGCTGCGAAGCAACAATCCGTTTGTAACGTGATTCGTGTCGTCTCCTCGGTAAGGGAAAATATGGGCTGCCTCTAACGCATGTTCGCAATCGCACTTTGTAATTGCGCATCGCCTTCCGTATTCAGCCAGGAGCTGCCTTCTAAACTGTGGCTGTCCTTGACGTATGACGATAGCGATCTCGTTCCTCTTCCTGGCGTCTTTTGAATTTGCTGGATCGAAGGTGCCTTTTCCATCCTCGGTCTTCGCTATCGTGGATAGCTGCGCTTCCTCGTTTTCGTTTTTGAAACTATCCACATCCGCGAGCAATTGCGCTAAGTTATGAAGAAACGTTTTTTCGGCGACTCTTCCTATGACAATTACATTTGACGCCGCTGTCGTTTCAGCCCCGGACCATAGAATAGGGACTGTTCGTCCTCGGTAAAAGCTTATGAACCTTTGCTTCCCAATACCCGGCTTGCCTCCTCCCACCTTTCCGGAATGGGCGAGATAGGTGTTGCCCCTCAAGTCCTTCAGGAAAATACCCGCACATCTACGGTTAATGCCTCTTTTGGGAGGATTTATTTCGCAGCGTACTTCAACCGTTCCTCGGCCAATTGGCTTTTCGTTACCGAGGCCAATCCAATAGCGGTTCTGGACCATACGTGGCGCGAACGTAACCCAAAAATGCTCTTTTTCGTGCCAGAAAACATCGAGAAGCTTGTTGCGGTTTGGCCAAGTTACCTTCTGCCTGCGAAATCGCTGCGCACCAGCTTTCAGATGCTTGGAAAACTCATCATATGCTCGAGTAATCTCCTCGGGGTCAGTTAGGACATTGAGCGTTGGGGCATCCGTTCCTTGGCGTAAGACTTGGCTTTTTGTGCTGTTAGTAGCCTTAATATGTGGCTTTTGTGTGGCTCTCAGTGTCCTCGGAATATATGCAACTTTCCCTTGAATGGTGACTTTTCTAAATTCGCACAAAAGCGGCTTCCACTTGCTTACTTGCTTTCTTCCGTTCTCTAATTGGGTGTATACACTCCCCCACCAAGCAACGATGTTGATGGCTTCGGAACTCAGAGTCTGCGCACCTATAAGCTTTTCAGCTTTGGCGTCTCTCAACAACCGCTCTTGAATTTCTTCGTGGGTAATCCCGCGCTTCAGGGTTCGATAGCAACGTCTTATAATTCTACGTATAATCCGCAAAACATCGCGTCTATGCCATGCAGACTCGCTAGCCATGTCTCAGATTTTTCTCCCTTGTTTGCGACCGAAATGACCTGCCCCCCGTTTTTGGTCCAGTCATAAGTTGACATTTCGGGGGGTCTTGCACATCCGAACCTTTCCGCGCCAGGGTGATTAAAACGACCGGCGTGGGGGGAGACGCCGGTCGCTCGACGGCACTCGCCGCGAACTCTTCCGGCGTCAGATACATCAGCGAGCTGTGTGGGCGTACCTTGTTGTAATCCACCCGCCAGTCCTCGATCAACTTCGTGGGTGTCGGAGATTCACGAACCAGTCTGATTCAAGCATTCATCGCGGAACTTCCCGTTGAAGCTTTCGATGAACGCGTTCTCGTGGGCTTGCCGCGCTCGATGAAGTGCAGCGCTACCTGATTCTGATAGGCCCATTGATCCACAACGTGGCTGGTGAACTCCGTTCCATTGTCTACCTGGATGGCCGCCGGTGTTCCACGTCGTTTTCGCAGCCCCTCCAGTACCCGCACCACACGCAGACCGGGCAGCAACGTGTCCGGTTCGATCCACAGGGCCTCTCGCGTGAAGCCATCCATCAGGTTCAGCGTTCGGAATTTCCGCCCGTCGGTCATTTCGGCATGCGTGTAGTCCATCGTCCACATCTCATTTGCACGCGTCGGAAGTGCCAACGGTACCCGAGCTTCAGATCGAAATTTCTTGCGCTTCCTACGCTGCATCGCCAGCCCTTCCTCCCGATAGAGTCGGTAGACCCGCTTGTGATTGACCAACCACCGCAGCGTTCCGTCCGCGGTCTTCTCCCGCCGCAGGAAAATGTACAGCCGGCGATAGCCGAATCGCGGACGCTCGCCTGCCA
>DATLST010000100.1:0-4237 GCA_035534055.1 Candidatus Acidiferrales bacterium
ACCACATCAGCCAGAAGAAGAGGAAACGCATCGAAGAGTGCTTTGGCTGGCTGAAGACGATTGCTCTATTCCGCAAGGTGCGGCATCGGGGAACGTTGAAGGTCGATTGGATGTTCAGCTTTGCGTGCGCCGCCTACAACCCGGTGCGCATGCGAAATCTGATGGCCGCCGCAGTTCGAGCGCAGTAAGTCCGGGCCATAGTGTCTCTGCATAGCGCTGAAACGCCCACCTGGGGCGCTCGCGAAAAACCACCCCAAAAACGCCCAGCACTCGGAAATGACGCAACCGAGATCAGAAATTGCCCGCCCCGCCCAATTTTTCAGCAGCCTGCTAGGGCAGCTTGCATACAAAATTCTGGGCTTCGTCCGGGCTCCCGCTGCCCTGATACACAGCCTCCCGCGGATACGGGCACAGCGGGCGCGTGCGGATAACGTTGCCGCTCACGATCTGCGACGCGATGACCTCCTTCGGCGCCACGCCGTGCTCCTTCCATTGTTGGAGCGCACTCAGCATGTCGAAGACATTCGGCCCTTCGCCGCCGCCGCAATGTCCCATCCCCGGAACCATGTACAGCCGCACCGAATCCTCCACCATCTTCGTCCCCATCGTCTTGATCAATGCTTCGTAATAATTCACGGACACGAGCGGCGCGATATTCTGATCGGCCCAGCCATGATAGATGATCAGCTTGCCGCCACGCCCTGCGTATGGCTTCAGGTTCGTGGATGTCGCGCTGACCACCCCATGGTCCATTTTCCTGGCGCGCGCAATGTCGGGGCCGATATCGAGAGTGCGGAAATCCCAGTTGGGATTGTGGAATACGGTGTACTTGAACGTTTCGTCAGCCATTCCCAAGGGCTGCGGAGCGCCGGCGATATTGGCGAAACGCAACTCCGTGCCGGGCTCGAATCCCGGGAAGATCTCCTTGCCGGTCTTGGGGTCGATAATCGGCGCATAGAGCTTCCGCGCCGCCTCCACCTGCGCCGCCGTCAGGCACTCGGGCCCGTCCGCGCCTTTGCATAACGTCACGCCCGGATCGAACTTGCAGCGCGTGGGGTCGCTGATGATGCCGTCCTTGATGCCGTCCAGCGCATCGCAAGCGTCGAGCGCCGCCTGATGCAGCACCACGAATTTCTCCCTGGGGATAAAACTGGCCGCATCCTTGTGCGTGTCCTGCGCTGCGGCGATTAGTTGCAGGCTTTCGGCGGCGCGATCAAAACCCGGGTCGCCGGCGACGATGCCTTCAAAGTCCGCAGGATAACGCTGCGCCTCCATGAACCCCTGCCGCCCGCCGCCCGAGCAGCCCGTAAAGTACGAAAATCGGGGCGGCTCGCCATAGAGCGCGGTGATCGTCGCCTTACCTTGCACCGCCGTCTCGTGCACCGCGCGATAGCCAAAGTCGATCAGCTTCTCGGGATGCCCCACCGCAAAGCTCGCCGTGTCTCCTACATGGCCGGTATCGGTCGATGCGGACGCGTATCCTCTACGCAACGATCCCGCTAGCGCTGCGTACTGAATGAAGCCGTTCCAGCCGCCATTCCCCACTTCCTCAAATTTGCCGTTCCATCCCGAAACCGGCAGCCAGATTTCGCTCTTGATGTCGGAATCGCTCGAAGGCTTGATGGTCATCGCCACGCGGCAGAATGCCGGGAGGTCGCTGAAATCCTCCTTCGCGTTTGCCTGCGCCTTGAACCGTCCGGCAGGAACCACCTGAGCCGACGTAATCGTCGTGTTAGGCAGCTTCAGGTTAGTGAGGTTCGCGCAGGAAGCCGCATCCGCGCCGTGCACCGCGCTCGCTTCGTTCAGTGCGCTCGCGTCGACAACGATATTGCCCGTCCCAGCCAGATACGTGATCCCGCCCAGAAGCAACCCCAACGCCACCGCGGCCATCTTCATCCGCCTCACCTCGATTTCTAGCATGAGTCTTGCTAAACCGGGATTTCCGTTTTGGGCACCCGGATGAGCATGCTTATACACCCGAGGCCCTTCTCGAGTGAAACCAAATTGCTTCTTTTTGCCTCATCTTCCAGTTCCGGATACCGCCAAGCCAGCGCGGGAACCGGCGAGAATCAGATCCGTTGCTGCAATAAAAAACGGCGTTGCCGAATCGTCACGCCGATTCCAAGCCTGCCCGAATTGTCCGCTTCGGACAAAGCAGCGACTCATTCAGTACAGAGATGTGTACGGAGAAATTCGGTACAACTAAGATTCACATTCGGTGGGTCGCAATTCGCCGGTAGTCGTCACAGGGGTCGTCGCGTTCCTGCAAACTCGTCCCATGTCCGTCATTCTACGTTCAAATCCGGTCAAAACGAGTTCGTCCCGGTTCCGCCGGGACTCGGAATCCCCCCCAAGCACTCTTTAGGATGTTACTATCCTGCCTTCGGGTACCAATCTAGCAAACGCACGTCGATCTTGGTGCCTTCGAGCGCTTTCTGGAACGCCGCGAGATCCGTCGGCGGATTGGCGCGGTAGTGATATGGAATCACCACCTTGGGCTTGAAAGCCTTCACGCCAGCCGCGGCCTCTTCGGGCGTCATGGTGTAGGGCAGGTTCATGCAGATAAACGCCACATCGATGTGTTTGAGTGCCTTCATCGCGGGAGTCACTTCAGTATCGCCGGAAAAGTAGAAGCGCTTGCCGCCGTAAGTGATCACGTAGCCATTTCCAATGCCCTTGGGATGGTAGAACTTGCCGGGTGCGGGCCCGCGCGCCAAGTTGTACGCCGGGACCGCGTGGATGGTGAACTTACCCCACTTCTTGGTTTCGCCGTTGGCCATGACGGAAGCTTGGGTGATGAACTTGGCAACCGTGGCCGTGGCGATGACCACCGTGCCGTCTTTGCTCAAGGTCTTGATGGACGATCCATCCTTGTCCACGTGATCGCCGTGCTCGTGGGTGATCAGGATGAGGTCGGCTTTGGGCATGCCTGCGAAATCGGTGGGCTTGCAAGGATCGATGTAAATCACCTTGTCTCCGGCTTCGATGCGTGCGGTGGCGTGAAAAATCGGGGTGATATTGACTAGTCCGGCCGAGGTGGCAAAGGTCTGTACTTGGGCGTGTGCCGTGGTGGCCAGCGCGGCAAGGGCGGCAACGGCCAGAATCTTGGTAAGCAGTGATTTCATCTTCTTTTGCTCTCCTATCATTTCGGTAATGAGGACTCGAACGAGATTTCCGATTTGAACATCCATCAAACGCATCATAGGCTTCTCCTGTCCCCCGAAACAACCAATTTGCCACCAGAGCAGGATTCAGCGAGATCAGGGGATTCCGAGGCTCGTTTTGCCCGATCGGAGCGTGCCTCAAACGCCGGAGCAAAATAGATCGTGTCACAACCGTAGGAGCGGTGATGCGGTGGGGGAAAATGAGGGTTCTTCCGCGAATTTGGTGCAAGGAGCACACGGTTGGAGGGTGGAATTCATCATGGCGTCCTTGCTCCTTCAGCAAACACCAAGTGCCGTTCTGTCACCGCACTCAGGCGGCTACTTGAGTGTGCGGAAGGGTGGCCAAGGAGTCGGAAACGCTGCGGCATCGCTACCCAGACCTTGAGAAAATAGGCAGTGAGCCATCCAGGAACCCACTTTTCATGGAACGGCCCGCCTTGGCCTGCGAATGCCGAATCTACATCTATAACCTGGCACTAAAGCTCGGAATGCCAATCAAGGGCATTGGCCTCGCCGAAGGCATCGAGATCTTCCCGAAGCATGACGAACTGCGCAAGGGTGAACTTGGCAACGCCATCCGCGGGTCGCGGGATGCTCATGGTGCCCAACGGAAGCTGCTACAAATGCGTCAACTGCGGGAGCACAAGCGGATGCTCCTATTGAATATCGCATAATATAGCGACATTTGTCGGGTATCGTGCATCTAACCTGGTATGGGAAACCCTCTGGAGTGAAACGTGATTTCGATGCCCTGGAACGACGAAGGTTTCAGGCCTTGCGGCTGTTGCGGCAGGGGCTGAATCAATCCGAAGTGGCGCGGCGGGTGCGCGTCGTGCGCCAAAGCGTGGCGTGCTGGGCGGCGATGGGGCGCCTAAGCGGCGAGCGCGCTTTGCGCCAGGCCGGACGCGCCGGACGCAAACCCCGTTTAACCAAGCGGCAGAAGACCCGGCTCGAACAACGCCTCCTGGCAGGTCCGGAACGGCTGGGCTACGCCACCAGTTTGTGGAGTTCGGAGCGCGTGGCGCATCTGATCGAGCGGGAATTTGGCGTGCGCTATCATCCGGGACACGTGT
>DATLST010000101.1:0-3040 GCA_035534055.1 Candidatus Acidiferrales bacterium
ACGTGCCAGGTGCACCGGATGAACACCGATCTCTTCTGCGATGGCGCTCAATCTCCACGGCTCAGTGCTCCGGTGCCGGATCAGTTCTTCCACACGACAAAGCCAAGGAGGAACCTTCCGCTCCGACGGGTGAATTGTCACCCGTAACAGACTCGCCAGCAGCTCGAGCATCAACCCTTCAATGCCAACGGCGGAAAGCTCGTCCATTTGCAGGAGCTCCCCGTAGAGCCGTGACGCCAGATACGCCGCAATCGGCTGGCCCAGATTTTTGGACGTTGGGAGCAAGCACAACGACTGCCCCAGAATTCCCAGTCGTGACGATTCGATTTCGATCTGCAGGACTCGCACTTCAGGCACCAGGAACACATCCTGATGGATTTCGTCAGGGGAGTGGAACACGAGCGTTCCAGCACGACACTGAAGAGTTTGAAGAGTGTCGCCCGCATACCTTTGAAGAGATGCTCCCTGGATGGTGAATGTGAGATAAGGACTGCCGTGCCGATGCCAAGGTGTCCTCAATCCGCGGAGATATGTCGTCTCGCGGATCCGGAAGCCGCCTACCTCCGCGATACGCAATCTTCTACCGTAGAAGGAGCCAGCGCACAGGACGTCCACGGCCCCTGAAGGCTTCTTGAACACTGTCATGCACAACCCCAGACCGGGCAATTTAACGGTTCCCCGCCAACCTGTCAACCCCGCCTGCGGTTACAACGGTTACATTCTTGAATGGCTTGACGCGCCCATGCCGGCGCCCTTGCGTTTCTGGCTGCCGTATTCTTCAACCGGTTCGATCCCGGGCATGAGCGCTCGCAAGTCAAGGAACGGAAGAAGAAGCCTGGAAAACCAGAAGTTGACGAACAGCTTGGCGTGCATTCGCCGGACTTGCGACTATCTGTCTCTCATCTCACGCCGTTGCTGCGGACGAGGCCGCGGATTCGCTCTCGCTGGTCGTCGCGGAACTTCGCCTGGTGCTCCGAGGCCACGGATCGTGGTGGTACATGGGAGCGGCAGGACTGTTCGTTGCCTGCGTGGCTTCGTCACTAACTGCGGCGCGTTCCGGCGTCATCGTCGCAGCATAGCTGTGGCCGGTGCTGCTGTGGTCGCAGATGGGAACGCGCGAGGCGCAATTCTCAACCCGCCCCAGATGAGGTTTGTCGCGCTTTGGCGCGGACGAGTCGATACGGGTGAGCGAAAAAGGATTCGCGCCAGTTGCTCAGGGTTTTGCACGGGCAGCATCCGCAACATCACCGCATCAATCAAACTGAAAATCGCCGTGTTCGCGCCGATTCCCAGCGACAGCAGCGCAATCGCTGTGATCACCGGCGGTTTCCGCAAGAGGCGAATCGCGAAGCGAATATCCTGAGAGATGCCCGAGAAGAAATTGCTGGCCTCGCTTCCCGGCGCAATGGGCTCGCGATACAAGTCTCTCTCGACAGGGCGGAGATTGCGGGCGAGGAAATCGTTATCCTTTAGTTCGTCGATGGCGGTGCGGAAAGCTGCGTCTTCGGACTGGCCAGTGGTCAGGAGTTCCTGATACCGATCGTGGAGGTGCTGCGCCAGTTCTTCGGCGATTTCGGCTTCGCGCGTCGGAGTAAGCTTCAGCGGAGCAAGTCTGCGGAGAATTTCTGGTTTCCAATTAGGCATTTTCTGCCTCCGTGATGCGATTGATGCCAGCAACAAATTCACGCCAGCCGCGAAGCTGCGAAGCGAGGACTCGGCGGCCCTGGCGAGTCACCCGATAATAACGGCGGCGGCGCTGTCCGCTCTTTTCAACCCAGCGGCCATGCAGCCAGCCGCGTCGTTCCAGGCGGTAGAGCATCGGGTAAAGCGAGGCCACGTGGAAACGTACCGCGCCCCCGGAGCGTTGCTCGATGAGTTTGCTGATTTCGTAGCCGTGGCGCGGGCGAGCTTCGACGAGCGAAAGAATGAGGAGTTCGGCGCTGCCTCTTTTCCATTCTGTCTGTGAAATTGTGCTCTCCATATATGGCGTCGCAACATATTGAACGAGACAAGCCATGGGAGTCAAGTGAATGTTTCAGGTGCTCCAGGGGTCACTCCAAATAAGATCCTGCGGCGTGGCACGAAACCGGATCAGAGGTCTTTCATCAATTCCAAGACTTTCTGCATCTGGGTGTCTTCTCCTGAAATCAGCTTTTCAGCTGAGAGCGCGACGGGAATGCTCGGTGTTGCGCCCTCAATGGCGCGCCACAGGTCAGCGAAGAGATAATCCGGTTGATGAAGACGATTGGCGATATTTACATTGAGGGCTCTAAGACTACCGATGATTGGAAGGCGTTTAAGCCAACTCTCGTCCCAGGTGGCGATCCGGCGATGTGGAGACGGCGGTCGCGGAGTATTTTCACGGACGGCTCTCAGCCCGCTACCTCGATCCGATTAAGGTTCTGCAGGACAACGGCACGTTTCAGGGCGAGGGATTTTCAATTGCCGCCATTCAATGCAGCCTGATTGAGTTTCTTGAGTCCTCGGTCCAGGGCACGATCTCCCGCTTGCTCAGAGGCGGTCCACCGCTCGGACCACACGAATATTCCCACAGCGGTGACATGTTTGAATCGTTTTTTGTTAATCGCACGCCATTCAACACCGAGTTCAATGCCGCGATGGCGCACGATTTCTACGAAGGCGTACGCTACGGACTATTGCACGAGGCGCGTACCAAGAACGGCTGGGTGATTTGGGCGAAACATGGCACAGATGCCCAAGTTATTGGAAACAAACAAAAGTGAAGGGGAACGTCAGAAGGGGGAGTTGTCTCGGCAGCTTGCAAAGCAGGTGCTTTCATTCACAATTTAAGTGGAGATCCGACGGTAAGGGTCGGTGCTGCGTCGGTGCAAGTCGGTGGGTCGATTGCACCGTGCGTTACCGCGTAAGCGACACCAGCAGCGGCACTTAGGTGGTTTGCATCGCCTTGTTAGAAGGCAGACGCTCTTTCCGACTGAGCTACGGGCGCGCTGGCTATGTTGATTCTAAATCATTTGTCGCGAGCGACGATACCATTTTGGAGGCATTGACCTTCTACTGG
>DATLST010000102.1:0-3817 GCA_035534055.1 Candidatus Acidiferrales bacterium
GCAACCCAATTCATTGCTGAAGGCATACGCCGGGGGGAGCCGGGAATCGTGGCTGTCTTTGAAGAACGCCCGGAGGCGTATGCGGAGCGGGCCAGCAGTTTAGGTTTGGATTTGGAAACACCGCAGAAAGACGGGAAACTCACCATCCTTTATCTCCGTCCCCTCGATCTGTCGGTGGACGAAACCATGCAGTCGATTCTCGACGCTGTACAGAAGATCGGCGCAAAACGCCTCGTGATCGATTCCCTGGCAGGGTTTGAGATGGCTTTGTCGCCTGGCTTCCGCGCTGACTTTCGCGAATCGCTCTACCGGATGATCTTCGCTTTGACAGGAATCGGGGTAACGATTCTGAGCACAGTTGAGGTGGATGAATCCTTTACTGAATTCCCATTCAGTACATACTCCATTTCTTTCCTTTGCGATGACATCATCCGGCTCCGATATGTTTCCATCGATGGCGAACTCCGCAAGATCATGGTGGTGATCAAAATGCGGGGAGGGAATCATGCCAAGGATATTCGCGAATATGAAATCACCTCGAAGGGCGTGGTTATCCTCGGCAAGCGTCTCACGGACTATCAGGGACTTATCAGCGGAATCCCCGCACATTCGGGCCGATCTGACCGGAGGGAAGAGCCTTCCGATCGCCCTCACATCAAAGCGTGATACTTAAGGATGCATCCACGAACTCGAAACCGCAGACGAGCACCGGCTCGATCCGCGACGCAATCTGCCATCGGATATCCAGTCAGGTTGAGTGAGAGCATGGATCATGGGCGTAGCTTCCTAAGAGATCAAAGCTTTACACAACAAACATCGCTACGCCCGCGGTGAACATGGCTATTGTCGTGAGCGCGACGACAATCCATCCGAGGCGGGAACTTGGTTGGCCCTGCATCAGTTTCTTGTCTGCGGCAACCATCAGGATTGCGACGAGCAGAAAGGGCGCCAATAATCCGTTGATGACAGCCGTCCAGTAGAGCGCTTTCACAGGGTTGATGCCAATGAAGTCCAGCCCGACACCCGCTGCGGTTGAGATCAGAACTAGTGCGTAAAACCAGCGTGCCTGTCTCAGCTTCTTGTTCAGCCCCTGACGCCAGCCTAGCGTCTCAGCGAAGGCGTACGCGGTCGATCCTGCCAGCGTGGGGATGGCAAGAAACCCGACGCCGACAATGCCAAGGGTGAACAGCGTCGCAGCGAAATTGCCTGCAAAAGGCCGAAGGGCTTCAGCGGCCTGGCGAGAGGTCTCAATGTTCGTGATGCCGTGCCGGTTTAGGGTGATAGCAGTGGTCAGGATGATAAAGAACATGACCATGTTCGAGAAAAACGCACCGACACCCACGTCGATGTTTCTCAGTTCCAGTTCCTGGGTTGTGGCCCCCTTTCGGAGAGCAAGCGTACTCTGACCAGCCGCCTTCTCCTCTTCAACCTCTTCACTCGCCTGCCAGAAGAACAGATACGGACTGATTGTGGTTCCAAGGATTGCGACCAGCGTTGCCCATTCATCTTTGCTATGCGGCATCGAAGGTACGAAGGTAGCGCGCAGCACCTCGCCCCAATTGGACCCCACCACAAACGCAGTAATGGGATATGCGAAAAGGACAAGAACCAGCCACTTGAGTACGTTCGCGATCTGGTGATACTGGAGCCGGACCGTTGCCCACGAAATGAGAAGTGCGAACGCCAGCACAAACCAGTGGGAATTGACGCCGGACAACATTGCGGCAGCATCCGCCATGCCGGCGAGATCCGCGGCAATGTTAATTGTATTTGCGATCAAAAGAGCTGCTACGAATGCGAGCAAAAGCCATCTTGGAAATCGTTGCTTGAAGTTCCCCGCCAGGCCTTGCCCCGTCACCTTCCCAATGCGGGCACACATGATTTGAACCGCGGCCATCAGCGGCCATGTTATGAGTGCGGTCCAGAGAAGCTTGGTTCCAAGCTGTGCGCCGGCCACAGAGTATGTGGCGATACCGGAAGGGTCGTCGTCAGCAGCTCCAGTTATGATGCCGGGCCCGAGAGACTTCAGGAACGATCGAGCCCATCTGGATGGCGCAAGCGTCGGCACGAAAGAGGGGATATGCACTCCCTTCGGATAAAAGAGTAAATCGACGGAGACTCGTTATCAATCTCCCGATGCCTGTGGTCGCCGTCGCCTCTATGACCACCGCTGCCATTCTGGCCTACCTGCGTTTCATCATCCAGCCGATCAGTGCCCCTGAGGCGACCCCCACCGCAAATGTCATCGCAACAGGTAGAACAAAGTGTCGCTGGAGGCGCTGAGTTGTGTCATTCAAGAATTCTTCGGCGGCATCACCGCTTTGCTTCACGGCACGCCTCAGTACTCCCACGCCATCCTCAAACACATCGGCAATCGCGCGGGCTGCACGAGAAACCGCATCGCTTGAACAATCCGAAGACAAGGTGCGCAAAACTGTGGGCCGCCGACTCTTGCCTGACGGACGCGGAACGGCGGCACGTCGAATGCTCTGAATGCTCTCGACAGCGCCGACCGGATTACTTCTCGATCACTTTCTCGATCTGCCCGACCTTTTTCTCGACTTTGCCGAGGTTGCGTTCGGCTTTGCCTTTGGCCTCTAATTCCGGATTGTTCGTGACTTTGCCCGCCGTCTCTTTCACGGCGCCTTTTACTTCATGGACATTGCCGTTAATCTCATCCTTCGTACTGGGTTTCATCTGTTTTTCTCCATTTCGTCAGAGAACACATCTCCGCGGATCCCACTTCGGGGGGCTCCTTCTGGATGCGATTACGTGTTCGCCTTCACAATTTCAGCAGGCGATCAAAGAAGGAGCGATAGCGCTGCAGGGCAACGCGCAGGTCCTCTGTGGACGCGTTATCACCGCGGTCCCATTGCTTCTCCAGGCCTGAACGCTCATTAGCGAAGCCTTCAGCAAGCCGCTGCATCACCGTTGCTACGAGTTTGTCGGCGTCTTTAACTGTCCCGCATGGTTCGTCGACAAAGCGAGTCTGTATCTTGACCCACTCCGACCGGAACTCTCCCGTCTCCGTTTCAGAAAACAAGGGGATAGATTCCGAAGCGGCAGCGGCTCCATCCACGGGTTCCGACTCGTGACCCTTCACAAGTCTGGGTCCTTCGAGTTGCTTTGACGCGCCGGTCTTCGCCAAGTCGGCCGTCGTAACCTCTTCATCTATCGTCTTAAGCTCATCCATCATGCCACCGCTTTCCTATCCACAGTGTTTTGTACCTGCACCAGTTCTTCAAATAGAGTGCGGTAATAAATCATCGCGGTCCGAAGATCCTCAGTGGATGCCTGGTCTTTCCCCAGCCGTAGCGCAATCTCATGGGCCGAGCGGTAGTTCTCCACCACTCTGGGATGATCGACAGAAATGTCGGCGGCGCGTTGATCGAAATCGGCTACGGGATAGCCTCGGACTTTCATGACAGAGGACACCAGATCGTCAGCTTCCGCGACAGCCCCTTTTGGGGAATCGACAAAACGAGACTGAACGGCCTCCCACTGTTTCGAGTATCGTTCGTGTTCTGTCGGGTCAAGATCGCGGATCTTGAGTTTTTCAACCCGTTTCTCGCGATCCTCCAATTTTGATTCAGCTTTTCTTTCCGACCCGTGCGCCAGTACTGCCCTGTCATACTCAGGCCCGAACTTTTGCCGCAGGGCCGCAGTGTTTCTCCTGCGCTTTCGCACGTACAGCCAAACCAGTACAACGGCGATCACAATCAGCACCGCAGCTAGAACAATAACCTTTGGATCGAGCATATCCAGATTCATAGGAACCTCCATGAAACCCTGTTTGTTTACGAGATTCTCGCCTCGG
>DATLST010000103.1:0-16706 GCA_035534055.1 Candidatus Acidiferrales bacterium
CCGACAAACTCAGCCAAGTGCTGCTCGAAGTCGCGCAGCTGTTGTCTAAGAACCAGATCACCATTGCCCAAAGTGCTCGTGATGGCGCAGTCGATCTCACTCTTTATTCTGCGGTAATGTTCTTTCGGGTCTACAAAGGGCACACGATAGTTCAACTTGTTCTCCTCGCCTAAAATGATTATTTCTGGAAAGCACCCCACTGAGTAGTGTGGCTTCTTCCGATTAGTGAGTTGAGGTGGTGCGAACAGTTTCGAGCAGAGATTCCACTGCTTGCAAGATCAAAGCTGGTGAGAGGCCGTACCGCTGGCGAAGGTAATTCTGACTGCCCACATGGGAAGAAAACTCAGAAGGAAGCCCTATACGTCGGAAGGGAACGCGCGCATCATCGCACTCAGCAAGGTATTCAGCTACCGCACCTCCCAAGCCCCCAATGATCGTGTGTTCCTCCAAGGTCACGATTGCGCGGGTCTCTTTTGCGGCGCAGTGTATAGCTTCGGTGTCAAGCGGCTTCAAGGTATGCATGCTCAACACGCGACTCTCAATACCCCTTGCCGCCAAGGTTTCAGCAACACAGACCGCAGTCTCGAGCATTCCGCCCGTGGAGATTAGCGTGATATCCTCTCCATCGCGCAGGCGGATAGCCTTTCCAATATAAAAGTTGATTGGTCCTCGGTGAACGATCGGTTCACCCGCGCGTCCCAGCCTGAGATAACACGGGCCTTCGTGGGCCGCGACGGCATAAGTTGCAGCCGCGGCCTCGCGGGGATCTCCGGGCGCAAGTACGGTCATCTCGGGCAACGTTCGAAGGATAGCGAGATCTTCGGTGGCATGATGCGTCATGCCCAAAGAACCGTATGCCAAGCCTCCACCGACGGCAACGATCTTTACATTCGCCTTGTGATAACAAATGTCATTCCGAATTTGTTCCAGACACCGCAGGATGGGGAAATTCGCGATCGAGTATACAAAAACGGTCTTGCCGCTTAGAGCCAGTCCGGCCGCGATACCCGTCATGTTTTGTTCGGCGACGCCCGCATTCAGAAAGCGATCCGGGAATCGTGCCGCGAAAGACTCAACGACGCCGAATCCCAGATCGCCTACAATCAGATGGAGCTGTGGGTCGCGTTCCGCGACTTCCGCCAACGCACCAAAGAATGCGGTTCTCATTCGTCCGCCCCCAGCTCGGTAAGCGCTCGAGCCAATTCATCTTCATCGGGTGCGCGATAGTGCCACAGCAGATTGTCTTCCATGAAGCTGACACCCTTTCCCTTGATGGTGTGCGCCACCACACAGCTCGGCCGCCCTGGCGCAAAAGGAACTGAAGCGAGCGACGCTTCAATTTCCCCGACATTGTGCCCATCGACCTCGCGGACAGACCATCCAAAGGATTTCCACTTGGCTGGCAGGGGCTCTAAATCCAGTACATCTTTTACGTTCCCCAGACTTTGAATCTTGTTGTAGTCCACAATTGCGATTAAGTTATCCAAGCGATGGTGCGGGGCAAATAACGCTGCTTCCCAGGTTGAGCCCTCGTCACATTCGCCATCGCTCAATAGCACAAACACGCGGTAGTTCAATTTGTCTCTCTTTGCGGCCAAGGCCATTCCACACGCGATCGGCAGGCCATGCCCTAACGCGCCGGTCGAGACTTCGACGCCCGGGACGCCCTTATGCGTTACATGACCGGCCAGTCTGGACCCATCCAAATAGAAATCGTCGAGCCACTCTCGCGGGAAGAACCCGCACTCAGCGAGAGTGACATACAGCGCAGCACAGGCATGACCTTTGCTCAGCACGAATCGGTCGCGTTCAGGCAAGTCTGGACGGGCAGCGTCAACACGTAATATTCTTCCGTACAACACCGATAATAGTTCCGCCATGGAAAAGGCGGATCCCGCGTGCGAACTCTTGGCACAATGAATCATCCGCAGGACCTTCGCTCGAAGCCTTCTTGCGAAGATCTTCGGGTCCTCTGAACGTAGATTGTTCGTATTCATTTTCTGATGCCTTGATTCTGATTGGCTCGTGCCAGACAAGACTTTCTTTGAACTGATCCAATAATCCGGCTGACTATTCGAGAACTGCGTAGCCGATATAGGGATCCCACTCAAGACGTTGAATCTTGAGGCGACCTACCGGCAGCATCTCCAGCAAGGCTTTTGTTTCGCCCGGCCAGATGGGATTGTCTAGCTCGTCGAAAGCAAGCACAGCTCCCCTGGGCATTCGCGGCACAAACTGTTCGAGAGCGATCTTGGTCGGTTCATAAAGATCAAAATCCAGATAGAGCAAGCTGATGAGCAAATGGTCGTTCTGCGCAACGAACTCGGGGATCGTTTTCGTCGCGTCTCCCGGAATCAACTGTACTTTTGATAGGTGTCCCAGAAACCGATCCTGGTCATACACGCGGATTAACTCTATGAGCTCATCGTAGCTGGTCGCGTGGAAATCCCCTGGCTCGGCCACCCCGGCTCCTGTCCGATCCGCTCCATTTACGGAAGGAAATCCGCTGAAACTGTCGAATCCGTAGACGCGCCTTGTCAGGTTTTCCGGCTCAAGGATCGTGCTGAGCTTTGCCCAAGCCATCAAACTGAATCCTCTAAATACACCGCATTCCACGATTGAGCCTTTGACCGGCAGAATCAGTTTGAAGATCTCATACATCGCCAAGAAACGCTTCAGGTGCTGCCGCCGAACATACTTGGGAAAGTTCTCCAGCTTCGTTTCAATGCTGTCTGGGCAGGCGGCGAAAATACTCTCCAACGATTTGCCGGCTTCTTGCTCTATGGCGGTCCTAAAAGATTTCATGCCATTACCCTCGATTGTCTATCTGAGAACGATAGGAACTGTCTATTCAGAAATAACTCCAGAAGAACGGCCGCTTCCCGCATTGGTGTCAGAACCGCGCTTCTCCCGGCGAAAAATGACGGCGCCCAGAGTCCTTACGAGGATGTCACAGTCAAGCCAAAAGGACTGTCTCCGGACGTATTCGAGACTCAGCCGCATCTTCTCCGGGTGGATTTTGTCAAAGTAGTCTTTGTCGGGGTCCATACTGCCGCGCAGGATTTCCCCTTCGTTTCGAAAACGCAAGGAAGCGTAATCCGTAATGCCCGGACGTACGCTCAACACTTCTTTTTCCTCCGGAGAGTATCGCTCAACGGCCCAGAGGAGTTGTGGCCTCGGTCCGACCAGGCTCATCTCTCCCCTGATGACATTTAAGAGCTGGGGCAATTCATCCATTTTGTATTTTCTTAGAAACCGCCCGACACGCGTCACACGCGGATCATCTTCAGGCGTCGAGCTGGCTCCGAGCTTCTCTGCGTTCTGCACCATGGTACGAAATTTGAAGATCCGGAACAGCTTTCCGTATCTGCCGACTCGGACCCCCCTGTAGAATATCGGCCCGCGTGAGTCCAGTGTGACAACTATCACGAGCGCCAAAGTGAGCGGTGTGAGAGCGATTAGGCCGATAAGCGAGGATCCAAAATCAAATGCGCGCTTCATCATGGATGGCCGACGTCTCGATTCTTGGCCCTCGCTGCGTATCGCCGTGGCTCGCGCCCTTGAGGCTCGAACCAAGTAGCACCTGTTCGAGTTGCTCGGCCAAAATACGGATGTCATGATGCTTGAGGAGATACTTCAAACCGTTCTGGCCCATTTGGATCCTAGCTGCAGGAGTTAGCGAGAGAACGCGAAGAACACTGTCAGCGAGTGCTCTCGGATTCTCGGAGGGAATGCTGACACCAGCGCGAGCTTCTTCAATGGGATTATTCCTAGAATTTACTGCATAAATGACGGGTCGCCCTGAGGACATATAGTCGTACAGCTTGTTCGCACTAATGCCGTACTTCCTCAGGAGTGCCAGTTCCCGGATGTGAAATATGAACGCATCGGCTTCGCCCATCACCTTGGCGATATCAGATTTTGGCACGAGAGGGCGGAATTCTACGGCCTGCAAGTTCATCTCTCTTGCGCGTTGGACGAGGCGTGACTTTTCTGCGCCATCTCCAACGATCACGAACCTTACTCTGCCCTCATTCTCCTCTTGCAGGAGCTTTGCGGCGTCCAGAATGACGTCTGCGCCGTGATACTTCGATTGGCCTCCAAGAAACATCACTGTAAAAGGAGAAGAGATTCCTCCGTCGTAGGGCTCTAACTTCTCAAGGCGTGAAAGGTCAACTCCATGTGGAATCCAAACGATCTTGTCTCTAGGAATGCCCAAGCTGACTGTGTACTCGTACGCGAAAGGCCAGAGCATGATGGTTTTCTCTGCTCTTCGATATAGGAATTTCTCCAGAACGCGCATCGCTGCGGCCGTCGGACTTCCGGAAGATAAGGCGCCCATGTCGATCAGCGTTTCCGGCCACAGATCCGTGACTTCAAAGAAGAACCGGGATTTCTTAACAACTGAAAGCGTATAAGCACATAGCGCCGCCAACGGGTGTACCGTTGTCCCGATGATTGCATCAGGCGTCTCCCGCAACTTTCTGGCGCGCCAAAAGGCCCTCCACGCGAACGTAACTATGTTGAGCATTCGTCGCCAGCCGTTTTCCCTGTAGGGGAACGTCTTCAACCAAATAAAGCGCACTCCGTTCCAGTCTTCTTCATGCCATGTTTTTCCTGGGCGGATTCGCTCTTCTTTAAGACTGTAATGACTGAATCCTGCTGCGAAGATAGTGACGCTATGGCCGCGCTGGACCAACTGCTTGCTGAGGTCAAAGGTACGGGTCGAGGGTCGGTCTGGTGTGTCCGCATAATGATTAAAAATCCAAATATTCATTTTAGTGATGCCCTCTTGAGCGGCTTAACGTTTGGGTTGGGAAAGAATGAACGCAATTTGCCAAGCCCACCAGCAGACGCCGGGAACACTAAGCAAAGCCGAGTCTAAAGTTTCCAGAGTGCACAGAAGCGGATTGAATAGAGCTTTGTTCCTAAGCGGAACCGCCAACAGGCTGGTCAGGTAAAAGAACCGCCACTCGACCCCCCCAAAGTGCTGCTTTGCAGCAATGACGTCGCGGCGGCCCAAGATATGCTTCGCCTCATATTCAGTTCTGAGATGCGGTGTCAGCCTTCGATAGGCCTGAAACACCAGATTGTGCGCCAAAGCCTCAATGCAGAGCACACTCCCTGAAGGCTTCAATACTCGAGCCAATTCCGAATAGGCGCGCTTTAGGTCCAAATGGTGCAGCACACCCCCGACGTAGACGAAATCAAAGGAGCTATCAGGAAAGTCCAGGTTCTCACAATCCATGACCACGAAGTTCGCTTGGAGGCCCCGATGAAGGGCCTCTTGCTGTGCATTGGCCACGGAGATGTCGGATATGTCGATGCCCGTCGCATCGGCACCTGCCTCCGCCATCAAAAAGGTGTTGTGACCGCTGCCGCAAGCAAAGTCGAGTGTGCGTGCCCCAGCGCAATGCTGCCGAAAGTAGTCATGCACAAAGCTGTCGCGTTTTCTTCCAATGCTGTACCACTTCTTATTCGAGGTCAGGCGTGCGTATAACTCCGGCTGCTCACCTAAAGCATGGCTTCGCAACTTATTGTGAAATTCAGCTTCGGCAATCTTACGTTCTTCGATGACCGCCATAATTACCTCCATGTCCATCGAATCCAAGAACATCTAGCGCTAGTAACAGCATCACACCCCTCCTCGTCTGTCGCCCACTATGACCTTGGCAATTCTTTCCCCAGCATGCCCGTCCCAGAGAGGTGGTATGCCTCCCTGCCTCTTAGACTGAGTCAAAACGCCGCTGAGTTCATCCGCCAAGCGTGTGACGTCCCTGCCTACCAGCACATTCGTTCCCAATGTAACCGTCACGGGTCGCTCGGTGTTCTCTCTCACTGTAAGACAAGGCACACCCAGGAATGTGGCCTCTTCTTGAATTCCGCCAGAATCAGTGACCACCACGGTGGCGTGCTTCTGGAGTCCGAGAAATTCGAGATACGGCAACGGCTCGAGGAAGCGGATATGCCCGTTACGGCTAGGTATGATTCCAAGATTCGAGATCCTCTGCCGGGTGCGAGGATGCACGGGAAAAATAACTTCGAGTTCGTGGCCGACCTGCTCCAGTTTCAAAAGCAATGAGGCCAGCCAATCCAGGTCATCTACGTTGGAAGGACGATGAAGAGTTACAAGCGCGTAACGTGCCGGCAGGTTCGAGGAGAATCGGCGGTCAGCTTCGGGCATCATTTTCACCAGTGTGTCGATCATGACGTTCCCGACGAAAAACACCCTCTCAGGTCCAACGCCTTCCCGGGCCAAATTCCGATTACCGTCCTCTGAGGGCGTGAACAATACATCGGATGTGTGGTCCACCAGGAGTCGGTTAATCTCCTCGGGCATGCTTCGATCGAACGAACGCAAACCGGCTTCCACGTGGGCAATTCTTACCATCAGTTTGGAGCAGACAAGAGCCGCAGCGACCGTGGAGTTTACATCGCCATAAACAACCACCAGATCTGGTTTCCTTTCCAGTACCACGGGTTCGAAATGCAACATTATTTGTGCGGTCTGCTGTGCGTGCGAGCCTGACCCGACCTGAAGGTTGACATCAGGATCGGGCATATCCAATTGCTGAAAAAACACGTCGGACATATTGAAATCATAGTGTTGACCTGTGTGCACTATGAATTGTTCAACAGGATATGCAGACAGAGCTCGTACGACAGGTGCGGCCTTCATAAAATTCGGCCGCGCTCCTATTACGTGACAAATTCGCATTCGATGCAGCTCACTCCTGTCCAAATTAGCTGAAGAACCGGCGATTGGCGCGAGTTAAACCTTGTATTCTCAACATGGAAGCCGGCAGTCAGGAATGAGGTTGCCATTGACATTCAGATGCTGTCCAAATTAGCGACCTGACGATCAAGTCTATCTAACCCGCCGGGATTTCACGAAATCCCACGTTTCTTGCGACCTTCTGAGAGTTCGTAAGCGATCAGAACCCGTGAGTAGGCATCAAAATGTTATCCAAACCGCAAAGCCGAAGAGCTAATTTGGACAATAGTGGATGCGGCTCTATTGTCAGGACGTGGCCAGATCCCCTTTCACTATCGAGAAGTTGAGGCCATGTGCGGATACGCCACTTCATTTCATTTTTCTATTGGAGGTCATGTTCATGTATGCCTCCGACCACCCTGTCGCCTAGCCTAGAGCATGATTTCGAGGCCTATTATGAAATTCCGCTTCAATAGGCTTTCGCTCTTCGATGACTGGCATGCTTAGCTTCGTGTCTCGCTAGTCGTACGATCCTGATGACCAGCCGGCACGTTGATCATTGTCGCAGACGACTGATCGGCTTGAGCGGCCGGTTTCCTTGACGCGATCTGACCGAGGATCAAATCTCGCAGTAATTCAACTTTTCGATTCAAGGTAAAGCCTCGCTCTATTGTTCGGCGGGCCGCTGAGGCAAATCGCATCCTGAGATCTTTCTGTTCCAGCAATATTTGGATCCTGTCTGCCAACGGTTCCGACGCGTTGGCCGGTACTAAGAAGCCGTTTACTCCATCAACGACCACATCCGGAATGCCTGCGGTGTACGTCCCGACGACAGGAAGCCCACTCGCCAGCGCTTCGATGACAACTGTGGGCAGTCCATCCGTCTCGCCTGTTACCGCGACCACTGAGGGCATCACGAATACGCTCGCTCGGTAATACCAACTCTTGAGTTCGGCAAAGGTCACGTACCCCAACATCTCGACCGAGCCATCCAGACCGAGTGTTCCTTTCAGTTTGGTCAAGCTCGCACGCTGGTCTCCATCTCCAATGATCACGCACTTGAATCGCGCTCCTCGTTCCCGCAGTGTCGCACACGCAGAAAGCAAGATATGAAATCCCTTTTTGGCGTTCAGGTACCCTGCTGCAAGAATAATTGGGGAGTCAGCAACTGCTTGGCTGTCTCGTAGCGGGAATTCATCGAGAGAGATACCGTTTCGAATTAAATGGACTCGCTCCGGCGGTACCCCCATGGCTAGCAAGAATTCCTTTGTCTGGTGAGTATCCGCAACAAAAAAGTCGGCGTTTTTCACGATCTCCTCAAGGACCGCGCGATTGTAATAAACAAACACGGTGTAAGCGGTAATGCCGTACGGAACTCCTAAAAGGCTTTTCAGGAATCTTGCCGCTAGGGCTTCGGTATGAAGGAAATCGGCACGAACAAGATCGATCTGTACGTCTCGAAAACGATAGGCCAGCCGCATCGCTGACAAAAGAACATAGAGCATTTTCAGAAAGTGCTTGGGCTGGTTGAAGGAACGAGACGTGATGCCCAAGCATTCCAAGACCTGACGCGGCTTGCGAAACCCGAAAAACACGAAACCCCTCAGCATGTCCAGAGAAAACCATCCCGCACCGCTTACAAACTTGCTTAGATCATCAAAATCCTTCGTCGCGCGAGTTCGGTGTAGTGGACGTAACTGGCCGATAATGACATTCAATCCTGTTCTGCGAAGCTGCCTGATTTCGCGGAGCACAAACGTTTCGGTAAGCGGTGGAAAGGTGGTGATAAGATGCAGGATCGTCACGGTTGAGCTACCGATGTTTCGGTTTCCCAGTATTGCTGCTTATTCTCGCGATAGAACGAAACGGTTTTTTCAATGCCGTCACCGAAATCTACTTCGGGAATCCACCCCGTGGCAGCTTGAATCCTCGAGAGATCAGAAACATAGTCACCGGATTCCACGAAATACCGATCCGCAGGCCACGGAATCTCGCGGATTTCTGTGTTCGGAAGACAATCGGCGATTTTCTTAACCATATCACGGAACGGTGTGCCTGTACCGGACCCGAGGTTATAGATTTTCCCAGTCGTTTCCCGCGAAAGCGCTACAGCTAGAAGTCCTTTCGCAACGTCCTCGGCAAAGACATAATCTCGAATCTGTCTTCCTTCGCCGTATATTGTGAGGGGTTTTTTGTCCATCGCCAGACGGATGAACCAGTTCACAATTCCATAGGCGTTGTGCTTCATCTGTTGACGAGGCCCGTACGGGTTGGCAATCCGGACGCACGCCGTTTCGAGGTTGAAGGCTGCATGATAGAACGCAAGATATTTCTCGACGTTGAGTTTGTGGATACCATAGATGCTGGTGCAATTGGTTGGATGGCCCTCATCAACGGGATTGTATTGCGTGGTCCCATAAACGAATCGCGAACTGGAAAAAACTAGCTTCGCTTTCGGACTGAATTTCCGACACGCTTCGAGAACGATTAGGTGGCCGCGGCAATTGATATCCAAGTCGAGTAGTGGGTCGCGGTTGCTGTGAACGTAGCTGACCTGAGCAGCCAGGTCGAACACATAATCGATATTCCCAACGGCTTCTTTCATCGCGTCTGCGTCGCGTATGTCGCCCTTGATGAAATCGATTTCGTGCGCGATGGGCCTGAGATTGAACTGGTTGCCTCCGTACAACGGGAGCATGGCGTCAACGATGCGCACCTTTGCCCCCTGACTCACCGCGAGGAGGGCCAGCGTGCTGCCCAGCATTCCGGCACCCCCAGTGATCAAAATTCTCTTGTTAGAAAGCTTATTCATTGGATCACCTTTTTACCGCGGTTATGACGAACTCGTATGGCCATCCCTTGACGTATGCATAACGCAAGACTAGGTCTCGTCCGAGACGAACCAGAGGATTTCTGCCGGAGATGACACGCTCTTCCCATCCGCCACCAGCATCTATCTCAACTTCTCGAAGACCTTTCTTTGCCATCAAGAGCGAGAGCGTTTCTGGAGTAAAGTGAAATACGTGCTCTGCGGTGTTCGCCGGATAGGCGAGGTGGCGATAGGCAGCCCGGAAAAGCCCCTTCGCATGCTGAAGAGCCCGTGCGTCGGGCGTTCGTGCGATCAGCGCCCCACCCGGCCGCAGAAGTGCGGCACAACACTCGACGATCTCCGCTACATCCGTAAGATGCTCGATGACATCCCACATCGCGATTACATCACAGGATCCGGGATTGAGCGGCACCTCTCGGAGACCTTCCTGAAAGACCTTAAAACCCTTTGAACGCGCCACGATACAGGCGTTGTTTGATATTTCCACACCTTCAGCTTCCCAACCCGCGCTGCGAGCCGTCTCCAGAAAATAACCATACGAGCACCCGACTTCCAGCAAAAAACCCTTCATCCGAAAGCGATCGAGCTTTGGCATCACGCGCCGGTAAAGCGCCAGACGGTTACTCAAGTAGTATTCACGATATTCGCTATGGTGTTCAGGCGGCGTGTCGTAGATTCCCTGGAACGTGCTGATTCCCTTTAAGAAATCAGTCGTCTCAAGAAGCCCGCAATGGACACATTTTGAAATCGAAACATTGCGAACCTTCTGGGTGTGTTCCCAATCCTGCTTATCGCAAATGGGGCACACGGAGGTCCACCTAGAGAGACACTGTAAAGCCGTTGAAGCCTCCAGCGGACTGCCTTCACGCGCACAATTCCGGGAATTCATTTTCTCATTCGCTGGGCTTTAGTGGCACGCGTCCCGCAAGTCGAAAAAGGCCTTCGAGATCGGAGTGGACCCAGGAAAGCAGCCAGCCCGCAACTGCGCCAGCAAGAACCCGCGGCTGACCAGGATGAATTGCACGGATGAAGTGGTGTCGTGCATTTGCCCAGCGGTGCTCGATCAGAAAAAGGCGCCCGGTCGCGAATTCTCGCGTGGATGTTCTTGGACGCCAGGTTTTCTTAATCGCTTCGCGCTGCGCCTCTCCAAGAGCGAGTTCCGGACTGTCGATTTGCTTGAACATAAAATCTTGGGGGGTTGTGGACATCGGTTGTAAGAATCTTAGCGTTGCAGAGCTGAAGTGCCGCCGCCGGAATCCCAACACGTCTTGCGCGTAGTGGAATTTGCCCAAAAGCGACAGCCGAAGGAAGGTAGGTACGTCCGTGGGGCATATCCCAGCTACATACTGAAATTCTCCGATTGCTTCTAGGGATGACCTCCTGATCACAACCGTCGCAGGCGGAATGAAGGACTGGCCGTGCATTGACAACAAGTAACCAGTTGATGAGCGCACGGGGTCGTTGAAGAGAGTCGGACGAGGTAGTTTCTTCCGCTTTCTTCCGGTGCGTGACTTCGCTTTGGCAGGCCGTCCGTTAACGTCCATGTCCGTTTCTTCCCCGAATGCCAGGACGACATCGGGATCATGAAACTTCGGAACCTGCGCAACAAGCTTATTGCTCGGCCACGCGTCATCACCTTCGAGAATAGCAATGAGAGACCCCGTCGCGATTTCCAAGGCCCGATTGTACGTGTGAGCCAGAGCCTCGATCCCCTGGTTTTCTTGATAGAAATATCGGATGCGCGAATCGCGGTATTGGCTAATTACCTCAGCCGTTCGATCCGTCGATCCATCATCGATAATGACCATCTCCCAGTTCTGATAACTCTGACGAAGTACGCTTTCGATGCAGGCCCCGACGAATTTTTCATGGTTGTACGTAGGAGTAATAATGCTAACGAGTGGATTGGAATTGTCACTCATAGATGGAAACTATCTCAGGAGTTTGCTGTGGCTGCCTTCGAATCGTGCATGCCATCTGGTCGATCTCTTCTCAGGAGTTTCCCTCCCGTACTTCTGCGTTGGATTAACAGCCCCGCCACACAGCTCACCCCGAGACTAATATACCAATCCCCTAGCACCATAAGGTCGACGGCGGGCGAAGATAAAATAAGCAGGTAGATGTTAGACAGGAGCATCAGATCAAACAGGCTAGGGCTTCTCGCTATGCGAATCGTCAAGAATGTCGCTAGTGCCCCTAGTACAAAGGGAAAGAGCGGAATGCCAGCGAATCCAAAATCAGAATAGACGTTCTTCAAGTAAGTGGCCGTATTCATGGGCACAGGCGTATCGTAACTCTCCTCTAGATATGGCACGCGGAAAGCGAATCCCAGCCTGTTGAGCAGCCGCAGGATAGGTTTAAATGTGTACTCACCCCATATATTATTTTTCGTTACTTCTGGAGTGGCTAGGTATTGGCTGAAGGCGACTGGCGGAGCGGCGAGGTTTGCATACAGGGATGGGAAGACCGGAATGTATTCCGATATTCGATCGATAGCAGGCGTCATGCCCGGAAAATCTACCCCGAGACCACGCGTCGAGCTAACAAGTGCAAATCCTCCCCCAAACACGAGGACAGCCATCACTACCGCCATTATGCCCTGCCATCTTGCAACCCTTAAGCGACCCTCGCGAGGTGTAAGTAGGTAAGATGTCAAGAAAAGGAAGAGCGCCATGATCACACCAGCGCGAATCATAGAAAAAATATTATTCAAGGCCAGTAAGACCAAGGGCACAAAGGCTAAGGCGGTTGGTTTCCCAATTCTTGCCGTGTAAACACCGGCCAAACTGCAGGCTGCGTATAGAAAGGCACCGATATAAGGAATCCAGGATAGATCCCCCGTCAGCTTTTCTCGGTAAATATCATTTCCGTTGACGAATATCGCCAACAACATACCGCCGAACGAACTGCTCACAACGCGCAGCTCATCGATGACCCCGACACCGCCAATGATCGATAAGACGATGATTGCTTTTTTCAACCTATTCATGTCTATCTTCGGTGATCGTCGAATCCGTTGACCACCAATGAAGAGAAGCGTGATGCCGGCACCTGCGTAGAGACTCAACCAAGCCAAGACAATGTCGAAGGAAGCCTCTTTGCTGACGGGATAAAACTGGATCAGTCGAAACTCATACGTGCACAGACAGAAACCCCAAATCGCAGAATAAAGTGACAGGGGGTTAAACCACCGTTTGAACCACAGGCGCCCGATGTACACCGTGATAGCGGTCACAAAAAGCACTAGGAATATCATAGGCCAATTTGCTTCCATGGAATTCCTCTGGTTTCCCGGTTCAGACTGCCGACTGACCGAGGAGCATTCTCAGGACTCCACTGATTCTCGGTTTTTCGCGGTTGTCCACGATGAATACCCAAGTGGCAAGGAGACAGATTCCAACAGCCAATACGCCCAGCCCAAGCCGGGCCCATGGGCTGTTGAAGACAAGCCTGATCGCATACAGCGCAATGCCGAGTACGCAACCCAGTGTAAGGATGCGCGGGAATGCGCTTACCCAAAAATTCCCGAGTGAGCATTGGCAGTACTTGCCTGTCGCCCAAAACAGCAATGCGGAATCGAGCACAAGACGAATCGTGCTGGCAAACGCGGCCCCGGCGATTCCCCAACGAGGGATCAGCGCTGCGCAAAGAAAGACGTAAAGGGGAAGCTCAGCTAGGTGGAACTTCCCTGGCAGGTCGGGCCGGCCGAGCGCCTGCAGCAGGTTGTAGGGAACATAGGCTAGAGCATTCGCTAGAACACCCACCGCCAGAATCTCGAGAACCGCCGAGGTCTGCTTCGCAAACGATGAGCCCATCCATACTCCGAGCAGGTCCGGCCCAAGCACGAACAGGAACAGTATGCCCGGCACGAGCACAAGAAGGAGGTAGCGCACAGAACCTTCATACAGCCGCTGCAGTTGCACCTTTTGGCTTTCCCCACCTCGCTCACTGAATGCAGGGTAGAGGGTCCCGACGAGGCTCGAAGGAATAATCCGTAGTCGGGTCATTACTTCATAGGGCACGGTGTACAGCGTGACCGCCGCCAAGGAGACAAAGGACGCGATCAGCACACGGTCAAGGTAAACGAGAATAGGACTGACCAACTGAGATATGCTGACCCAGCCCCCGAACCGCAGGAGCTTAGATAAGCCATGCAAGCTTCGAGTTCGAAAGAGGCGAAGATCCGGGAGCAAATGAAACACCATTGCCCCGTACGCTGCGGCCGCCAGCATGCGAGCAATCACGGTTGAGAATACGATAAGGGCAACACCATGGCCTGTCCATGCCAGCACGCCCGCCACGCCCCATTGCACCATAGTAACCAGGGCATTAACGGCATTGATACGACCGAAGCGTTGGTAGGAGCTCAGAACGGCCCGAAAAACTCCCTGCATCAATAACACCGGCACGGCAAGGCCAACCCCATAAAAAGTCAAGAGTGCCTGGTTCCGCAGGTCGCCAGAGACTTTAAATACTGAATGACTCAGATAGGGGGACGCTAAAACGACGGCCAAGCCACCAGCCAGCCCCAAAGCCAGGTTTGAGACAAGGGCCGTGCGAACCAGTTTATGTATCGTGTCCGGGTCCTGCTCGGCGAGATGATCGGAAACGAACTTCGTTGCTGCCCTGTTGACACCGATATCCAAGAAAGACAGATAGCCGATCACAACCCATGCCAGGGAAAATAGGCCGAAGGAAGTCTCGCCGAGGAAAGTCACGAGCTTCGGCATGGCGACGATGAGGACGAGGAAAATCCATCCTTCAGTCACTAGATTCAGAGTTGCATTGCGAGCAAGCAAAGAAGATGACGTGAGCCTAGCGGGCCGGACGCGCATCGGTCCTGTAGTGTCAGCCTGTGGTTTCTCAGGAATGGCTTGGCCTCAGTTGGTTCGGTTATCGAGTGCTGAAACGTCGGCGGCTTCCACATCCACGGCGACCGACCGCTGGATGAGATCGAGCGAGACGACGACCCGGAGATTGCTTCTTCTCTGCTTCAGTACACCCTCAAGTCCGGCGAAGGGCCCGCCGGTGATGCGCACGTGGCGACCAATTGTGAGGAACGGGTGCGGCTCGGCGCGCAAGCGCCCAGAAAGTCCCGCGCGCATTATTTCCATCTCCGTGTCGGGGAGCGCTGCAGGCAGGCCGTTGAAACCGACCAGGCGAACGACGCTCGGAATTTGCACCACGCGGTGCCGGTCGCGGAGCGCGAGACGCACAAATATGTATCCGGGAAAGAGCGGAAAGTCCAGGCGCACGCGGCGATCTTTCCAGCAGCGCACGGAGCTGTAGAGCGGCAGGAAATGTTCTACGGCCCGCGCTTGGAGCTCCGCAGCGACACGTTTTTCACGGTTGGCACAGGTATAGGCGGCATACCAGTGGGGTTGAAGGTAAGTTCTCAATCCCGGCTCAACCGAGCTCAACTCCTGCTCTACTCTCACTGCAGCACTCTCCACGAGCGGTCCTCTCCGATAGCCGACAGACAGCTTCGCCCCGTCACTTACAGGGCATTTGTGACCTAACCAATTCATTTACAATCAGATACGACGAATCTGTCTACTTTAGGCGCGCGGTTGATCGTCGTTTCGGTCGGACGCGTCACGTGCATCGGGCGTGCCACTACTCGCGTGGCTCCCGTTCGAAGAAGCCCACGGGATTCGTGCCCGCACCGTCCGAAATATCTCTTGCGCCAGTTGCTTCCCCGGATCATCGGCAGCCGCGGCTTGCCAGCGCGCTTTCCCTAGTATCCAAAGCATAGCCACGCACATGGCCAAAAAGGCTCCCAGAATCATGAGCAGAAATCGGGGAGGGAAAGACTTTCGCTGGGGCACTTCAGGCGGATCAAGGACCTTCACCGTCGGCGTTTCTTTCGCTTCTTCAACCTTGGCCAGTTCGTACTCCTTTGTTAAGGTCTCGTAGACGGTTTCTTCAATCTTCAATTTTCGATAGAGGTCCGCAAACGGCACTCCCAAGATAGGCAGTTGACGTAGCGATGGATACAGAGTATCCGTCGCCGTGGCATTGTTTCCGGACGGCGCGCCCGTCGTGCCGCTTAACTTTTCGAGTTGGCGGTGCAATTCCGCGATTCTCGCTTGGGCAGCGCGAACGCGCACGTTATTATTCGTGTAGACCTGTTTGAGCCCTTCCAGTTCGGATTGTGCCGCAATGAGCTGGCCTTCCAGGGTCGCGCCCGCTTCGACCATGGCCTTGCCTTGTTCCGTGATGTCAATCGTGCCGTTCTTGCTGGCAAACTGGCTGAAATTCTTCTCCGCCGTCTCCAGGTCCTGTTTTACAGCGTTCAACCGTTCTTCCAAAAACACCCGTTCGCGGTGTGCCGAGGATGTAGAAAGCTGAGCCATCATCGTGTTCAGCTCATCCACATAGGCCCCCGCCATGGCAGCGGCGCGCTTTGGATCGTGATCCGTCACCGAAATGATAATGATTCCGCTCTTCCGATCTTCCGTGATGGAAGTATTCTCTTCCAGATCCTGCCGAGCAGATTCTTCCAAGCGAGCACCGTAAACTCTCTGCAGGCCAAAACGGTTGATGACCTGATCTTCCACGCTGCGGCTTCGCAACACTCCGATGAATAAATCCCCCGTGCTCTGAATTCCCAGGAGATTTCCCGCAAGGCCGCCCAATAAACCGGACTGCCCGCTAAGGGCCGAAACCAACGCTAAAGAGCTGCTTGACTGAGAATCGGGAGGCATCAATCGAGTCGTAGAGACAAAGCGCTGGGGAATCAAAAAAGCGATTGCTGTCGCACAGACCAAGCCAGTCAGAGCTGCACGAAAAAGAAACCTCCGGTTCAGCCATAGCAGCCGAAATTTCTCCATGAGTTGCTGACGGGCAAGTTTGTTTTCTAGCTCCTGGACATAAATCTCCTCAGCAGTTGGTTGATCGGCGATCACTGGTTCCGGTTTGATCGGTTCCTTAGTCAAGTCTCAACTGCCCTCGCCTTGGGTTCAAAGTCCCTTCAAGATATGGCTACGATCGTCTGCTCGAGGCTTACTTCGGCCACGACTTTGGCCGGAACGTGATCTGAACCGAAGTCGTCCAGTTGGATTGCGGCGTCGCCGCCAGCACAGGTATGTTCCACTTTTCATACTGCACCGAACCAGACAACTCCGTTGTCGTATTCAACCAAACCTCAGCTTTCACTCC
>DATLST010000104.1:0-42759 GCA_035534055.1 Candidatus Acidiferrales bacterium
CTTGCCGCCCTTGATCTCCCAGCCGATTTCGGTGGAGAACTGGAAATGGTAGCGACGGTCGTCGATGGACCAGGAGCGGTTGGTCTCCATGTAGATCGCGTCGTCGGTGTCTGCGATAAGATCGTCGAACTTCCACGCGCCGGGATGGATGCTGATGTTGGTCATGCGAATCATAGGCAGGCGATTCCAGCTTTCGGTGCGCATGGCGCCGCCCGAGCGGTTCTCGCCAATGGAAGAAGCCGTCTCGCGGCTGCTGAGGTACCCGGTGAAAAGCCCGTTGGTGATGATGGGCGTGGACTGCGCGGGCACGCCTTCGTCGTCGTAGCCGAACGTGCCGAGGCCGGGGCCGTGGTCGAGCGTGGCGTCGGCGACCACGTTGACGATGTCCGAACCGTATTTCAGCTTCCGCAGCTTGTCGATGGTGAGAAAACTCATGCCCGCGAAATTCGCTTCCATGCCCAGAACGCGGTCAAGCTCGATGGGATGGCCGATGGATTCGTGAATCTGCAGGCCGAGCTGCGAACTGTCGAGAATAATCGTGCGCTGGCCTTCGGGACACTGAGCGGCGGAATGCAGCGCGACCGCTTCCTCGGCCACGCGCGCGGCGTGCCCTACCAGATCGAGCGATTCCACCAGTTCGTAGCCCTTCAGCATGTGCTGCCCGCCAAAGCTGTTCGGATAAGACCGCTTCTGGATTTCGTTTTTGGCGAAGGCGGTGGCCACGATGCCCGCGCCCGATTGCATTTTCACCTGGTGGATCACCGAGCCGATGGTGGAAGCGAAGAGCTGCTCGATCCTGCAAAACGACATGGAGCCTTCGGCCACGGTGACGCCCTTCACGCGGCGCATTTCCTTGTCCGCCGCGAGCAGCAAATCGATCTGGCGCTCCACGGGAATGCGGAAGGGATCTTTCAGGAAGGGGTTCTGCCAAGTGTCGATGTAAGGCTGCTCGGGAGCGAGAGCGACATTCTCACGCTTGGCGAGCGCGGAGGCTTTGGCGATGGCAACCGCTTCCGCGGCGCAGGCCTGCACGCCTTCGCGGGTGAGCCGGTCGGTGGCGGCAAAGCCCCAGGCGCCACTGGCGACGACGCGAATGCCGATGCCGAGCGTTTCGCTTTCGAGCAGCGTGCCCACCTCGCCATTCTTGGTGGAAATTTCGCGATGGCGAATGTCCATGACGCGCACATCGGCGTAGGAAGCGCCGCGTCGCTTCGCCGTTTCGAGCGCCCAGTTAACATAGTCCTGCATGGCTAGGCGCGCCTTCCTGTTTGACGATTAGAAATTTGGACTCGCGAGTGAACAGCGGAGATGCGAATTTGCAGGCGCGGAGCCTGATGCCCCACAAGCTGCGCGCCGGTTGTGCGCGAAAAATTCATAGCGCACCATCTTAAGTAGACGCGAATGCGAATGCAACCCGGAGCTTCGCCTCTTTTGTGGCGTCCACGAAACTCATGCTGCGATCATTGTGGTTATACGCCAGCGCGTAACTTCGGCCGCCAATTTGTGCCCACAGTATTGGCACAGTTTTTTAATCGGGTTGGATCGTTACGACAATCTCTCCGCAGAGTCTCACCTCGTGTTCGTGACCTTTTGAACCGACTCGTTCCGATTCATCTGAGTGCATCTCGAGCCTACTCTTCCTCCTGCTCTTCTTCCTTGATGACGGCTTCGTCTGGCAAAAGGACGGGAACTTTCTTGCCTGCAAAGAAATCAGAAACTAGATTGACGATTTTATCCTTGGACATTGGGTTCGCGGGCAGACCTTTTGCCAGGCTCCGACCCGGATGTAGCGTGTCCCATTTCGACCGCACCTGTTTCTTCCTGCCTTTACCTGGCGTATGAATTCCAAAGCCCTCTATCAACACATTCCACGGAGGCTGGAAACGCTCGATCAAGAGAGATTCGCCAAGAGGTATCCAGATGTCCTCGCACACTAGGTACTTACAGGAAAAATCCTCGATGTCGAGGTTCTTTACTTCTTGAATGGATTTCGCATGCTCCCTCAGTCTCTTGAGAAGCGCCTTACCTGGATCAGCTCTGAGTCCGAACCCGCCTTTTCTAGCGCCGGGCGGCACGGCCTTACCAACGTATATTGGCCGAGCGGTATCCGCTCCGTGATTCTTTTCAGCAATGGGCTTGTAAGCTTCGAATGCTCCAACATAGTAGATCGCATAGACACCAGCACCGTCGAATTTTTCGCGAGGTGGCAGCGGAGTAACGGGCCTCTTCAGCATTGCTTCGGCAAGACTTTCGGCGAGGTTCTGTTTAGAGGATTGAATGTGTCGTCGGGCATGCGTTGGCAATCTAGTTGCGAGTGATGGTCGCCTTGAGCTTCCTTGCGATGGACTCGGCGAGCAGCACTGGAACTGCATTGCCGATTTGCCGCATGCTCTCTGTCCATGAATTCGGAAACACAAACGAATCAGGGAACGTTTGAAGACGAGCGCTCTCGCGTATCGTGAAGTATCGAACAGAACCATCCGGTAGCGCCAGCATGTTTTCGCCGCCCGGTACGCCATGGACTCCAGCTTTAAGCGTTTTGGCTGGCTCATCGAGTGGGCTCCCGGTATGCCCCACGTAGCTACGAGCACCGCCGATTGCAAAATGCGTCAGACCAGGCTCGTCGGTGGTGCGCTTTGGAGATGGTTTTGGGAGGTCCGCAATTGCGTCGCGCACGGTCCTCCAAGGTTTGAGTGGCGGCGGAATAAGGCGGTTCTTGAGATCCCGAATTCGTTCATGCAAATCCGGATTCGGCTGCGGCCTGCGCCTCGAGGAAATCCCATGTTTTTCCCAATAGTCGGCCGAGCAGTACTGCTCCCGCAGAAGAGACTCCGAAGAGTGAGACGGAGAGGGAAACGACCACTCAACTCCGAGGTCGGCACGAATCGCAACCATGAAGAGTCTTTCCCGCTTCTGCGGGACGCCGTAGTCGGCCGCGTTAAGGATTCGATGGACAACCCTGTAATACAAGCCTTCGCGTCTTCCCTTGGTATGATACCGCTCAAGTCGTGCCAGATGTTCAAGCCACGGTTCGTCTTTCCTTCTGCCCAACTCTGGATATGTGATCATCAATTCGATATAGCTGAAGTATTTTGAGAACGACGGGCGAACCAGACCACGCACGTTCTCAATGAGCACGGCAAGAGGTTTTATGCTCCGAATTGCCTCCACGGTTTCAGGGAACAGATTTCTCTCATCGGAATGCCCCTTGTGCTTTCCTCCAATTGAGAACGGTTGACACGGAACGCCCGCGGCGAATAGTTCGATGCCCTCGGGAATCGAGCTGTGGTCGAAGTTACGAACATCGCAGTTGAACACCGGCCAGCGGTGGATTTCTTCGACATTCCGCCTCCTGTTCTCGTGAATGGTTTCGCAGGAATCGGTGTCCCGCTCGACTACCGCGAGATGCCTGAAACCGGCTCGGCTAATCCCGAGCGCGAGCCCACCCGCACCTGTGTACAGTTCAACGCTTCGCATTATTCCGCTCAAGGAATCTTTTTATTCTCTTCGCTAGCGAGATCGGGTTCTTCAATTGGCACTCCCACACCACGCTGACATGCCATCTGTCTCGGCGTAATCGAGCGATATTTCTAAGGTCACGGCGGCGGTTCTCAATCAGTTTAGGAACCCAAAAGTACAGCTTTGATTTCGGGAGCCTGGCAAGAACGCACCCTGGATGACGATGCCAGTAACATCCATGAACGAAGATGACCTTTCTGAGTCTCGGGAAAACGAGATCGGGCTTTCCAGGGAGGTCCGCAGCATGTAGCCGGAATCTGTGTCCGCACGAGCGAGCGATGCTTCTCACCAGGAGCTCCGGCTTTGTATCCTTGCTTCGGATGAGCGACATACGCTTGCTGCGCTCTGTCCGCGTAAGCGTGTCCATTTGCCCTATCAGCTGTATTCACTTCGCGCATAGTAAACCACCGAACAATCGAGAACAACGGGGCAACTACTCATCCTGTGGAAAAATACACGAGCGCAATGCCGCACACAATAAAAATAATTCGCTTTTTCATCGCCAGCATGAAACCCGTTGACGGCCACGAGGCGCTTGTTCCTGCGATTCCGCTTTGCCGAGGCTCTTGCTAATGTCTTGTGCTCCACAGGACGATGCGACGCGGGCGCGAGGCAGCCGGGCGGCGAATTCGCAGCGGCTTGAGGCGGAGACTTACAAGCGGGGTGGCGAGTGAGGCGGGGCAAAAGGCGGCGAGGGATCAGATGGCGACGATCTGGTTGCGGATGGCGTAGCGCACCAGTTCGCTGACGGAGTGAATCTGGAGCTTGCGCATGAGATTGGAGCGGTGCGTATCCGCCGTCTTCGCGCTGACGCCCAGAATCGCGGCGGCCTCGCCGGTGCTCTTGCCCTCCGCGATCAGTCGTACCACTTCCCTCTCGCGAGGAGTGAGCGTTTCCTTCCAGATATCCGGGCCGCCGGCGTAACTGCCGCGCGTCCTTTTTGCGTGCTCCAGCAGCTCCGCGGCGCACCGCGCAAAAAAGGATCTGTGATTTTCGAGCGCCTCGACGGCGGCCACGAGATCACGGTCGGAATCCGACTTGAGAACATAGCCGCGCACGCCTGCGACGATAAGATCGCGGATAAGCTGCTCGGAGTGATCGACCGAAAGGATCAGGGCTTCGCTCGAGGGCGAGATTTTCAAGATAAGCTTGGCGGCGGCAAGGCCGTTGAGCTCGGGCATGTTGAAATCGAGCACGGAAACATCAGGCAGGAGCTCTTCGGCCCTTGCGACCGCCTCCAAGCCCGTGCGAGCCTCGGCGCAAACCTGCCAGCCTGGATGCGCTTCGAGCAGCGCACAAATGCCGCGACGCATCACGTCATGGTCGTCGGCAACGAGGATTCGCAGCGAAGCCACGCACCACCTTCCCGCAAACGCGGCCCGGGCTTGCTGCAAGCGCTCCTTGCCGTGGACTCCGAGCAGCACGATTGCAATGCATAACAATATTGAAACTGTAAAACGCGCGACGCCATGCACGAAACGCCTTAGTTCGGCGACTGATTCGCCGTAGCGCTACCGTAGACCGAAGCGGTTCATTTTCTGAATGTTACGCATGACCATGCGAGCGGAATGCGGTTCTTGGGCTGGCGAATCCGCCCGGATCACTTTGTGGACCACCCGGTTGCGGTTGTTACCTAACAGGAAACAAGCCACGTAGAACTGGCCGGCCCGCGTCGGATGGCTACGCTTTTCAGGGGAGATGGGCGGTGGGCGGCTGCAAGTGGCTTACGGTCTCGCAGCAGCCCTCTGGTACGGCTCCGCCCGATGCAAGGAAACCTCCGCGGACGGTTCTGTTCTCCGACGCAATAGCGAACAGGCGATCGAAGCTCTACGTGCCCTCGGACCAAGAGGCGAGATAGTGCTCCTGGTCGGGGGTGAGCTTGTCGATCTGGAAGCCCATGGATTCAAGCTTGAGCTTGGCGATCTGCTGGTCGAGATGCTCGGGAACCGCATACACCTGGTTCTTCAGGTCCTTCGAGTTCTTGACCATGTATTCCGCGGACAGCGCCTGGTTGGCAAAGCTCATATCCATCACGGCGGCCGGATGCCCCTCGGCGGCGGCGAGATTGATGAGGCGGCCTTCGCCGAGGAGATAGAGCCTGCGGCCGTCCTTCATGGCGTATTCATCCACAAAGGGCCGCACTTCCCTCTTGCCGCTGGAGAGCTTTTCGAGCGCGGGAATGTCGATTTCGACGTTGAAGTGGCCCGAATTGCTGATCACCGCGCCGTCTTTCATCTTCTCGAAGTGGTCATAGGCGATGACGGACTTGTTGCCGGTGACGGTGATGAAGATGTCTCCGATTTTCGCCGCTTCGCTCATGGGCATCACGCGGAACCCATCCATCACCGCTTCAATCGCCTTGGTAGGATTCACTTCGGTGACGATCACGTCCGCGCCGTGTCCCTTGGCGCGCATGGCCACGCCGCGGCCGCACCAGCCATAGCCGGCGACGACGACGCGAAGGCCGGCGAGCAGAAGGTTGGTGGCGCGAATCACGCCATCGAGGGTCGACTGCCCGGTACCGTAGCGATTGTCGAAAAAGTGCTTGGTGAGGGCGTCGTTGACGGCCACGATCGGAAATTTGAGAGTGCCATCCTTGGCCATGGCGCGCAGGCGGATGACGCCGGTGGTGGTTTCCTCCGTGCCGCCGATGACGTTCTTCACCAGATCGGTGCGCTTGGTGAGAAGCTGGGTGACTAGGTCGGCTCCATCGTCCATCGTAATCTGGGGACGGTGGTCGAGCGCGGCATTAATATGCGCGTAGTAGGTGGCGTTGTCCTCGCCCTTAATGGCGTAGGTGGGAATGTTGTAGTCCTTCAACAGAGACGCGGCGACTTCATCCTGTGTGGACAATGGATTGGAGGCGCAGACAACCACATCGGCGCCGCCATCGCGCAGCGTGATCGCCAGGTTGGCCGTTTCGCTGGTGACGTGCAGACAAGCGGACATGCGCACGCCCTTGAGGGGTTGTTCCTTGATGAAACGCTTGCGAATCAACTGCAGCACGGGCATGTGCTGGTTGGCCCATTCGATCCTGCGCTTCCCCTTCTCAGCAAGGGCAAGATCCTTCACATCGCCTGTAAGCTTGGCTGTTTCCACGAGATACTCCCTTTCGAGATTTTTTGCGGAATAGGAATTAATTATCTATGCGTTACCGCAACAGGGCCGCGCGAAGCGGCTTCGCTGCGAAGAATATCGGCTTTGTCGGTGCGCTCCCAGGTGAAGCTCGGTTCCGTGCGGCCAAAGTGTCCATAGGACGCAGTGGTACGGTAGATCGGTCGCCGGAGATTGAGTGTCTCGATGATTCCCTTCGGCGTGAGCTTGAAGGAGGAGCGGATCAGCTCGGTGATCTGAGCATTGGGTATCGTGCCGGTGCCGAAGGTATCGGTCATCACCGAAACAGGCTCGGCCACTCCAATAGCATAGGCAAGCTGCACTTCCACCTTGCTAGCCAAGCCCGCAGCGACGATGTTCTTGGCAAGGTAGCGCGCCATGTAGCACGCGGAACGGTCGACCTTGGTCGGATCCTTGCCCGAAAGCGCCCCGCCGCCATGGCGGCTGTAGCCGCCGTACGTATCGACAATGATCTTGCGGCCGGTGAGGCCCGCGTCACCCATCGGGCCGCCGGTAACGAAACGGCCGGTGGGATTGACATAAATCTTGGTGTTCTTGTCGAACATGTTCGTGGGAATAACGGGCTTGATGACTTCCTTGATGATGGCTTCGCTCAAGACGCTATGCGAAACGCTGTCGCCATGCTGTGTGGAGATGACCACGGCGTCGACGCGCGCGGGTCGCCCATCGATGTATTCAATGGTGACCTGGGATTTGCCGTCGGGGCGGAGAAAATCGAGGACGTTTTTCTTGCGGACTTCGGAAAGCTTGAGAGTGAGCTGATGCGCCAGTTGGATTGGCATGGGCATGAGTTCGGGGGTCTCATCGCAGGCGTAGCCGAACATCAAGCCCTGGTCGCCGGCGCCGCCGGTGTCCACGCCCATGGCGATGTCGGGAGACTGCGGCTTCACGGCCGAAAGAATGCCGCAAGTATCCGCGTCGAAGCCGTACTTCGCGCGAGTATAGCCGACGTCGCGAATCACCTCGCGCGCAATCCGCTCGTATTCGAGCTCGCCCCGAAACTCCGGTTTGATGGTGATTTCGCCCGCGATCACAACCAGGCCGGTGGTGATCAGGGTCTCGCAGGCCACGCGGCCCATCGGGTCATGCTTGAGAACAGTATCGACAACTGCGTCGGAAATCTGGTCGGCAATTTTATCGGGATGCCCCTCGGTTACCGATTCCGAGGTAAACAGGAATTTCTCATCGTGAGCCAAAACGGTGTCCTCCGGCAGTTTGAAAGGCAATCAGGAGACCAAATTGCGCTTTCGTGGGGGTCTGTGAAACATCGACGCTAGCACAAGGCTCTTAAACGTGTCAATAAATTGCACTGAAAGGATTTAAAGTGATGCCAAAAAGCGTCATACGCGCGTCGAAAAGCGCAGGCAGGCGGCGAACCGGCTCCCTGGATTGTCCATTTCCTTGCACATACCTTGCACATAAATGCCCGTGGGGACCTCAGGCGGCGTCACGGCGATAGAGCAAATAGGCGCGAATAAATGGGTCGAGGTCGCCGTCCAAAACCTTTTGCACATCCCCACGCTCGACCTTGGTGCGATGGTCCTTAATAAGTTGATACGGCTGCATTACGTAGGAACGAATCTGGCTGCCAAAGCTGATCTCGGGCTTGGACGCGTCGAGCTTGCGCATCGCCGCGCGGCGCTTTTCGATCTCCTGCTCATAGAGCTGGGACCGGAGAACCTTCATGGCTATTTCGCGGTTCTTGTGCTGGCTGCGCTCATTCTGGCACTGGACGACCGTGCCGGTGGGCAAGTGAGTGATGCGTACGGCCGACTCGACCTTGTTGACGTTCTGGCCGCCGTGGCCGCCGGCGCGGAAAGTGTCGATACGGAGTTCCTCGGGCCGCACGACGATATCGATTCGATCGTCGATTTCGGGGATCACGAAAGCCGATGCGAACGAGGTGTGGCGCCGTGCGGCCTGGTCGAACGGCGAGATGCGCACCAGACGATGCACGCCGCTTTCGCCAGCCAACATGCCGTAGGCATTTTCGCCCTCGATTTGCACGGTGGCGGACTTGATGCCGGCTTCCTCACCCGGAGTTGAATCCAGAATGGTGGCGCGGAACCCTTTTTCCTCGGCCCAGCGGAGATACATGCGGAGAAGCATTTCCGCCCAGTCCTGAGACTCGGTGCCGCCCGCGCCCGGCTTGATGGTGAGAATAGCGTTCAGGCGGTCGGTTTCACCGGCGAGAAGGGTCTTGGTCTCGAGATCGGACACATAGGCGTCAACGGCGGCGAGTTCCTTGTCGATATCGGCGAGGACGGCATCGCGCTGCGCGTCGTCGGACTCTTCCTGGGCAAGATGAAAGTAAGTCTCGATGTCGCTGGTCTTGCTCTCAAGAGAGTTCGCGGCGTTGACGCGATCTTCGAGCTGCTTGCGCTCCTGCAGAAGCGCCTGGGCCTTCTCCTGATTCTGCCAGAAATCCGGAGCACTGGTCTTCTGCTCGAGGGCGGCAAGCTGCGTGCGCGCGGAGGCGACGTCAAAGATAGCTACGCACGAGCTCGATGCGTTTGCGGAGATCGGCGTAGCGTTGATGGAGGTCTTCGATATGTTCGGCCATTTTTTCGCTCTTAGTATTCGAGTATTTGGATTGCGAATGCTTGTCCGGGCAGCTCGTCGAGAAAAGATCCTGCCTAAACACCCAAGCTACGTGAGACCAAGTTCCGTTCTCTTGCTCTTGCGCTCGCGCGGGCCGCGCCGCCTGAACGACGCCAGGAAAAGCGCCAGCGACGCAATCACGCAAAACCATGCGAACCAGTCGCCAAAACGCACGTAGGGCGTCAAGCCGCTGCGAAAATCGTAGGGCGCGTCAAGCTCGCCGCGAACGTCGGTCGGCATTTCCGCAACGATCCGGCCATATGGATCGACCGAAGCGGTGAACCCATTGTTCGTATCGCGCAACAGCCAGCGACGATTCTCCACCGCACGGACGCGGGCCATCATCAAGTGCTGCGCCGGAGCCGAGGAGCGCCCAAACCAACCGTCGTTCGAAATATTGATCAGCAATTGCGCGCCGCCGCGCGTAAATTCGCGCACTTCCGCGGGAAAAATCGCCTCGTAGCAGATGAAAACCCCGAAGCTCCCGTCCGGTAAATGACCGACGCTGTGAACGGTTCCTGGCGTGAAATCGGAAATATCCGCCGTGAGCCGCCCCGCGAAGGAGAGCCACCGGCGCATGGGCACATACTCGCCGAACGGTACCAGGTGAATTTTATCATAAGTGAAAACGCGCACACCGGCCGGATTGAGCAGCACGGAGCTGTTGGAGGCGAGCCAGCCGCCTGCGGCGCTCTTCTTCCAATCGACGATGCCGACCAGGAAATTGCTTCGGGAATCGCGTGCGATGCGCTGGGCGCGCTGCGTGAATGCGGGATCTTCGAAGCTGAAGGGCGCGGGAACCTCCGGCCAGATAATCAGGCTGGGATGCTCGGGAGCCTTCTGCGCGGCACCCACGCTGATCTGCTCGAGCTGATCGAGCTCCGGCGCGTGGATCTGAATCCAGTTGGCGGGATACTCCTCGGATTGCGGGAAATCCGTCTGTACGAGATGGGCGACGTGATGCGGGACGGCCCTGGGCACGAAGTATTGGCCGCCCACGGCAATCACGATCAAGGCGGCCGTGGCGGCGATCACTGTTTGCCAGATCCGCTGTCTTCCGACGAGAACCGCATACACCAGCAGCGAGCTGTATGCGGCGACGATGAAGCTCAAACCGTAGATGCCGGTGAGAGCGGTCAATTGGACGAGCGAAAGGCTGCCGCTCGCCGCATAGCCGGTGAGATTCCAGGGAAAGCCCCCGAGAATTAAATGGGTACGAGCGAATTCGAGAGCAACCCACAGGAAGGGCGCGAGCCAGCACGCCAGCGCTCGACTTCGGATCGAACCACCGTCCCTTGAAACGAAAGCGATCCCCCAGGAAAAAACCATCGGAAAAATGGAGAAGGCCACCGTCAGCAGAGCAAGTATGCCGGCCGCGGCCACCGAATCCACACTGCCATACTGGCGCATGACGGTGTCGATCCACGGCACGCACAAGGGATAAAAAACCAGCCCATGGAGAAGACCGTAAAGAAGCGCGACCCGCGGGCGCGCGCCGAACGAAGCGAGAAAGAGCATGCCCACCGAAATCCAGGCGAGAAACGGAAGATTGTAATTGGGAAACGAAAGGGCCAGGGCCACACCGCTCGCGAGCGCGAGCAAAGACCGCGCATACCGGGGTAAAGTCATTCAGCGTTTGATGATGGCCTTGAATCCGGCGTGGCTGAGAGCGTTCTTGGCGGATTCGGCGGCGCGCTCGTCCACATAGGGCCCGACTTGCACGCGATAGAAGTTATCCGAGGACGGCGCAACCACGAAGGACGGGAATCTCTTGCGTTGCAGCGCGTCCGCCACGGCCAAAGCATCGCTTTGATGTGTGACGGCGGCCACCTGCAGCATGATCGTCTTACCGAACATTTTCGGAGGCGCGAATCGCACCGGCTTGGCGGCGGCATTGGGCGCCCTGCTCTCGGGACGAGGAAGGGCCGGTTGTTCCGCGGCAGGGGCCGGAGAAAAAGACGACGCGGATGAAGAGGCGTTCGACGCGGAAGCGGACGGCTCGAGGCGGTCGTCGCTCTTATTCGCGTAAAAATCCCATTCGCCGGAAGCGGGGGCTGGAGGAGCTTGCTTTGTCCTGGGCGAAGCGGGCACGGGCCGGGAGGCGACGCGTTCGGGAGCATCCGAGGCATGCACGGCTCCCCCATATTGGGTGCGGCCCATCACGTAGCCCAGAGTGAAAAACACGCTGCAGAGCAATACGACGCCGAGAAATAGTCCCACCAGGTGCCTGCTTTCGAGCACCCGGTCGCCTCCGCGTTTTCCGCTTCCTCTGGCCATGCGTGCCTGCTATTTATTTTGTTCCCAGTGTTCTGGCCCAATGGGCGATTAAGTCGATCGGCAATGGGAAAATCACCGTCGTATTTTTCTCGACGCCGATTTCTGTCAGCGTCTGCAAATAGCGCAACTGAATCGAGGCGGGCTGCTTTTCGAGCACCTCGGCGGCCTCGGCCAGCTTGGTGGATGCTTCGTACTCGCCTTCCGCGTGAATCACTTTGGCGCGGCGTTCGCGCTCGGCCTCTGCCTGCCTGGCAATGGCCCGCTGCATGTTCTCCGGAATATCAACCTGCTTCACCTCGACCTTAGTTACCTTGATACCCCAGGGCTCGGTATCCTGGTCAAGGATTTGTTGCAGCTTCGCATTTACCTTTTCGCGCGCGGACAGGATTTCATCGAGCTCGAACTGGCCCACCAGACTGCGCAGCGTGGTCTGGGCGAGCTGCGAAGTAGCATACAGATAATTCACCACCTGCGAAAGCGCGAGGTTGGCGTCGATGACGCGGAAATAGCAAACGGCGTTGACCTTCACGGAAACGTTGTCGCGGGTGATCACGTCCTGGGGAGGAACGTCGAGCGTCTCAATGCGCAGGGAAATGCGCGTCAGCTTGTCGATGGGAAAGAAAACCAGCCGCAATCCCGCGCCCTTGGCCTCGGGCAGCATGCGGCCCAGGCGGAGGACGACGCCGCGCTCCCATTCCTTGATGACGTACACGGAATTGAAAAACCAGATCAGAAAAATCAGGATTGCGATTGCGAATCCGAGCGTCCCAGTATCCATTGCTGCCTCCTCCGGAATATCGTTCAGGAAAGCGCCGATTGCGGCGATTGAACCGGCTCGACCTCGAGCGTGAGCCCAACAACTTTTTTCACGCGCACCCGCGCGCCCTTGGGAATTACCTGGCCATTCGCCGCCGCGGCGCGCCAAAGCTCACCGTGGATGAACACCATGCCGGCAACCCCCGCCGTACCGACCGGCTCGGTAACCTGGCATTCCTCGCCCACAAGCTCTTCCTTGCCCGTCGACTGCTTCAAGGCGTGCGACCGCAGCACCAGCCGCATCAGGACCACAACGATCACCGCGAAAGGAAGCGCCACGCCAAGGGCGGTGCCGAAGCTCACGCCTCCGCCGGTCAAGGGCGAGCGTATTAGCATCAGCGCGCCTAAAATCATGGACACCACTCCTCCCACACCGAGCACGCCATGGGTCGGAAATTTGGCCTCCAGAACAAACAGAACCATCGCGAGAATAATCAACAGCAGCCCAGTGAAATTGACGGGCAGCAGGTGCATGGCGAACAGAGCAAGCACAAGCGCAATGCCGCCGATCACGCCGGGAGCGAACATGCCCGGATGCGTGAATTCGACGTACAGGCCGAGAGCGCCGAGAATCAGCAAGATGAAAAAGGCGTCCGGCTGGACGATGCGCGACAGAAACTTTTCGCGCGACGTCATATCGTGCGTCACCAGAACCGGGTGCGAGAGCGCCAATTGCACGGTCGAGCCATCGAGACGCGTAATCGTGCGGCCGTTGAGCTTGGCAAGCAAATCCTCAGGCGAGCTGGCAATGAGGTCGATCATTTTGCCGTCGAGCGCTTCCTTCTCGGTGAAGGCCTTGGCATCGGTGACGGCGGTGGCGGCGAGGTCGGCGTTACGTCCGCGCTTGGCAACGTAACTGCGAAGGTATGCGGTGGCCTCGTTCAGGATTTTCTTGGCCAGGGTCTGATCCACCTGGACGGGCTGTCCGCCAATGGCGGTGATGGGCGAAGCCGCGCCCATATCCGTGCTCGGAGACATCGCCGCGACATCGGCGGAGAGGAGAATAAAAAATCCGGCGGAAGCGGCGCGGGAGCCGGAGGGATAGACGTAGGTAACAACCGGAACTTTCGAGGCGAGAATCGTTCCGATGATCTGGCGCATGGAAGTGTCGAGGCCGCCCGGCGTGTTGATGGTGATCAGGATCAGACTGGCGTGGCTGCGATTGGCCTGTTCGATTCCGTTGACGATGTATTCGGCGAGGACCGGCTCGATTTCGTTGTCAATGTGGAGCACCACCACCGTCTGCAAGGGAGTAGAAACTGCCGGTGAATCCGCAGGGGATGACGATGCCAGGGCAGGGGCGTGCGCGGCGAACGAAAAAAATATTGCCACCGCGACACACACAGTCCACAGCAGCAACCGCACTGGGCGGGAAGTCATCTCGAGCGGGTATTATAGCAAGATAATCAACAGAAGCCCTTCGCTACAATACGCGCGTTGCTGCCGAGCGAGCCCGCGCGGAATTGCGAATGCCTGGCTGTCGAACGCACGCGCGGCACTTGCGGCCCGCCATCCGCTTCACATTGTCAGAACGACGCGAAATTCGGCGCGGCCGCTCATCATGCGCGCGTAGGCCTCGCTCGCTTTTGCCAGCGGATACGTCTCGATCATCGGTCGCACGCCTGTCAGCTCGGCAAACCGCAGAGTATCCTCCGAATCCGTGGCAATCCCGGAATACCAGCCCTGGATGCTCTTACTCCCTTGGATCAACTGGATCGGGGAAACTTCGATCGGGTCCATGGAGGCTCCAATCACCAGCATCTTTCCATTCGGTCCGAGGCCATCGATCAGCGACGACATCGCCTTCGCACTGGGCGCCGTGGCCAGGATGACGCGAGCGCCACCGAGCTTTTGCAACTCCTCCGCCGCTTTGGTCGCCACGCTGTCGATATAGACGCTCGCACCCAGCTTTCTGGCAAGAGGGGCATTCTCCGACCCGCGTCCAACGGCAGCGACCTTGTAGCCCATCTTCCGCGCAAACTGGATTCCCAGATGCCCAAGCCCGCCCACTCCCTGGACCGCCACGAGATCTCCCGGCAGCGCGCCGCTGTGGCGCAAGGCATTGAACGTGGTGAGGCCCGCGCAGAGCAGCGGAGCCGCTTCCACGGCATTGAGCGATTCCGGAATGCGCGCCAGGGCTTCCACCGGCGCGATCATGTATTCGGCGTAACCGCCGTCATAGCTGATACCGGATATCTTGACGTTCGGACAATTGGGGAAGTCACCGCGCCGGCAGGCAAGGCAATGGCCGCACTGCCCTCCGTGCCAGCCCACTCCCACTCGCTGGCCTTTTTGCCAGTCCGGCGCGCCAGCGCCCGCTTCGTCGATCACGCCTGCCACTTCATGGCCTGGAACGCGCGGATAAGCGATGCCGGGCCATTGGCCTTCCTTCGTCAACGAATCGCTGTGACAAATTCCGCAGGCCTGCACGCGAATCCTCACTTCACGCGGGCCCGGTTGGGGGATTTCCCGTTCGACAATCTCGAAGTCCGCTCCGGGCTTCGGAACCTGCGCGACTTTCATCTTCGCCATTGAACTTTCCTCCTCGCTCTGGGATTTCGGTGCGCGCGACGCTCGCGGCATCCAGATTGGATGCGGGTCAGCAGCTAAAGTATTCGAAACTCATTGCCTCCGAATCGCGGCTGCTGGGTGAACCATGATCGCCGGTCAGGAGCGTCGACAGCAGGCCCGCAAGAATGGCGCGACGAGAATCAAATGGAAGCTAATTCTTCGTGGGATTGCCGGCATCGTTGGCGTAGGAGGGCGGAACGAAGAGGACTTGCTGCAAGCGCGGATCTTTGATGACGGAGGCGAAGTCAGGGTCTTTTTCCGCCAAGCGGAAATCCTTGTAACCGAAGTCTCGCGAGAGCTTCAGGTAGTGCGCGGCTTTTTCCGCATCGCCGGATCTGGCGTAAAACCTGGCCAGGACAAAATTAAACATGCCCGGATCGGGCGCGGTGCGCTGCTGGAGGATTGGGCCGACCCCGCCTCGGCGCGACAAGATATCAGGATCGAGCGCCAGCGCCTTGCCGAACGCATCCATGGATTGCGTGTATTCCTTGTTGGCGTAATACGCATAGCCAAGATTGCTGTACACGGTAGCCAGGTCGGCATGGAAGGCAAGCGCCTTCTTGTAATACTTGATCGATCTGCCGTATCGCCGGCGCTGGTATTCGAACGTCCCAAGATTATTGACCGGGCTCGAAAACTTCTTGTCGGCCTTCATGGCTTTCTTGTAATAACGTTCGGCCTCATTCAACACGCCCAGTTGCTGGTAGGCGATGCCAATCTTATTCAGCAGCGCGGCATCTTTTGCATCGCCCTTCAGAGCTTCCTTGTAGGTGCCGGCCGCCGAGGCATAGTCCTTGCGCGCCATGAAAACATCGCCGCGGACCAGGGCCGCTTCGCGGGGGGTCATCTGCCTGGGGGGCGATCCGTCCGAGGTGGAATCGCTTGTTGTGTGGCCGGGAACTTGCTGAGCGCGGGAGTTGCCTGCGGCGATCCAGATCAACAGGATTACGAAGAAGGCTGCACGTCTCACTGCCCTTCTCCTTACGTCACCGCCTTAAAAGAGCCAAGCCTAGGATCCTTACGGATTAGAATCCGCGGGTTTCTTGGTTCCGCCAAAGATACCAAATATCTTGCCCAGAAATCCCTTTTTCTTCTCCGGCTGTTCAGACTGGCTGGTCGCCGGTGCTGGCTCGGAATTCCGAGCCGGCACGGTCCGGCGAGCGCCCGGCAGATTGGGGCTTGCTGCCGTCGAATTCGGACTGGCAGGCGGAGGCGGCTGAGGATTATCACCCTTGCCAAAAAAGTGCGCCAGCCAGGAACCCGGACCGGACGAAACCTCCTGCCCGCCGTGGAGCTGGCAATATTGTGTCGGCTCCGTGCCGGCAATGAAATATTCATTTTGGGTGCCGGGGCAAGAAGCGGTGGCCAGTTCGCCGGACTGAGGATCGATGGTTTCCTGGACGATGCCGGCCGGAGGATCGAAGGGCTGCGTGTCCCGGTAAGCGGGCAACTGGACGGCCCGCTTCATGAACTCGCCCCAAATAGGAGCGGCGGCCTGACTACCCGAGAGATCCAAATCGCGGTTGTCGTCAAAGCCGACCCAGACGACACAGAGGAGATTCGAAGTATAACCCGCGAACCAGCCATCGCGGGACGTGCCGGTCTTGCCGGCGGCAGGAGCGGTAAAGCCCATGGCGCGGACGGGGTATCCGGTGCCATGGTCGATGACGTCCTCCATGAGGCTGGTCGTCAGAAAGGCGACCCGAGGGTCAAGCACGGGGCGCGTCTGGGGAGCGTTCGATTCCTGGACTTTGCCATCTTCGGAAACAACGCTGCGAATAAAGAGCGGCTCGGCACGCGTGCCGTCCGCGGCGAACGCCGTATATCCCGCCGCGACATCAATCGGCGTCATCTCGTAGGCGCCCAGCGCCACGGCGGGCGTGGGCTGGATATTTGAGCCAAGCCCCATCTGCCGGGCGAGATCGACCACGCGCTGATACCCAATCATCTCGGCCACTTTGATGGTGGCTACGTTCAGGGAGTGCATGAGCGCGTCATGCACGGTGACGGTGCCGTAAAATTCCTGGCCGTAGTTGTTGGGCGTGTATTCCTTGCCGTCGAAATCGAATGTCGTGGGGACATCGTCGACCGTGGTCTCCGGAGTCACCACTGGTTGGAGGCCCTGGACGGCGTCGTCGAAAGCCGCCGCATAGACGAACGGCTTGAAGACGGAACCGGGCTGGCGATGGGCGAGGGCGTGGTTGAGCTGGCTTTTACCGTAATCGCGCCCGCCAATCAGCGCGCGAATTTCGCCGGTGGCGGGATCGAGCGCCACGAGAGCAACCTGCGCCTGCGGGACGGGTTCGCCTTTCTTCTTCCATCGGGCGTAACGCCGCGCGAGCAGCTTGTCCACGCCCTGCATGCCAATCTGCACGGCTTCGGTGGCGGCGTGCTGCAGCTCCGGATCGAGTGTCGTGTAAATGCGATAGCTCTGCGTCTCGAGATCGTTTTCCGAGAACTTCTCAAGGAGATGGTCCTTCACCATGTCCACGAAATAGGGAGCGGAGCTGCTGCCTGTGCCGCCGTTCACGAATTTCAGTTTCGCATCCTTGGCGGCGGCTTCCTGATCCGCGGTGATGTAGCCGTCCTCGACCATCTGGCCGAGAACCCGGTCGCGGGCTTCCACGGCGCGGTCCATATGCCGCTCGGCCACCGAATAGCGGTTGGGCGCGCGGATGATGCCAGCCAAGAAAGCCGATTCTCCGAGCGTGAGCTCGCGCACGTCCGTGCCGAAGTAGGCCTGGGCGGCCTCGCCAAATCCACGGATTGAAAAGCTGCCGCGATTGCCGAGGTAAATATCGTTGGCATAGAGCTCGAAAATCTGGCGCTTTGAAAAGCGCTGGTCGATCTCAGCAGCCATCAGAATTTCCTTGAGCTTGCGGCTCCATTCGCGCTTGGTGGTGAAAAAGAAGGTGCGCGCCACCTGCATGTCGATGGTGCTCGCGCCCTGGGCCTTGCGGTCGCGGCTGACGTCGTAGAACGCGGCTCCGAATACGCGAACCATATCGAGCGCGCCATGCTCGAAGAAGCGCTTGTCTTCCGCGGCGAGCACGGCGTTCACCAGAATGGGCGGCAGGTCGTCGAAGCGCACGACACGCCGCTTTTCGCGGGAGCTGTCGAACAGATTGGTGATCAGCTCAGGCTCGATTTCAGCGGACTCGCGTTCCTGTCCATCGGAGAGCTGAGAGATGTGCGCCACCTCCGAGCCGGCAAAGCTCACGCGCAGCGCGTTGTTACCCTGGAAGTAAGAATTCGCGGATGGACGAATCTCGACGGTCGAGCCAGTGACATTGAACTGGCCGGGCGCGCCCAGCACAGCGCCTTCCTGATAGCCGGCGCGAAGGAGATAGCTGGCAAGGTCATTCGGGCGGAGGAATTCCCCGGCGTAAATGCGTTCGGGAGCCGAATAGAGGCGCGAGCTGTTCTGATAGATTTGGCCAGTGAGCCGCTGATCGATCAAATGGCCGAATTGGAAGTAGTAATAGGCAAAAACGCCCACTCCCGCCAACAAAACCACAAGCGCCGCGCCCAGCAGCCCGAAACCAAAACGGGACGACCAGAAGCCACGCGAGATTCGGATTCGCAATCAGTATCTCCGGTACCTGGTTCAAACAGGCACATTCAGCCGTGAGAAGCGAGCGCTGCAAGGGCACGGTTGCTGGATTTGGAGCTCCCGGGCCTGCATCTGAATAGATTATTGCATTAAATCGTATGGTTGTCCGCGTGGGGGTGGAATTGCAAGGTGAACTGATAGACGGCTAGGTCGATCGGTACAGAGTAGTCGAGGGAGATGGACACGCTTCCATTGTCCATATTGACTTGAATGGCGTCCTTTTGAGCGGGAATGCCTAGCTCCTGGACCTTTTGCAAGACATCATTGCGAACGTCGTCCGCGCTTTTTTTCGGATAGCCGGAGAGAGCGAAGCGGGATTCGCTCTCGATGGAATCCTGTATCTGGTAGTTCGCAAAATAGACGGGGACGATTTTGACAGCCACGAAAATCATTGCGCCCATGATGGCAAGCGTCACCAAAAGGTTGAGCTTCGAACCGCCACGCTGCCTGCCGCCGCTGCCTTCCCGGACCATTGCTGGGTTGGCCCTCCGGGCCGTACCGTAATAGATATTGAGGATCGTGTTCAGGCTAGCATGGCCTCAAGCACACGAATAGGAGAGGGGATGGATGCTGTTCGCGATGAGTAAACCCTAAATCTTCCCGGCTCGCCGACCGGCAACTCTCAGTAAGTAAAGCTGTCCTTATAAGTTAGGAGGGCTTAGTAGGCCCGGGCGAAGATGGCCTTCTCTTCCGCGGGCTGGCCGCAATAGATGCAGACACCCGATCCGCCCGGCTGTTCGAGGGGGATGCAGCGCATGGTGGCCTTGGTTTCTTCCTTTATTTTTCCCTCGCAATTGCTGCCGCCGCACCACCAGCAGAACGCAAAACCCCTCTCGACCCCCGTTTTGAACTCGGCGTAATCGGCAGGCTCGACCGTATTGGCCTTGCGAAATGCGAGCGCGCGGTCGTATAACGCGCGTTGAATTTCTTCCAGCAGTTTCGCGACGGAGCCGGCAATTCCCTGCTGCGGGACGAACGCTTTGCCTTCCTTGCCGGGGCGGTCGCGCCGCGCGAGCACCACCGAGCCCTTGGCAACGTCCTTCGGGCCGATCTCGAGGCGAAGCGGCACGCCACGCATCTCCCAGTCGTTGAACTTGAAGCCGGGACTCATTCCCTCGCGCTCGTCCATCTTCACGCGGATGCCCGCGTCCACCAGCTCCTGGCGGAGCTTGCGGGCATTCTCGAGGACGGCCGATTTTTCGTCGTCCATCTTGAATATGGGGACGATGACAATCTGATAGGGAGCCAGACGTGGCGGCAGGATCAGGCCTTGATCGTCGCCATGCACCATGATGATCGCGCCCACAAAGCGCGTGGAAAGCCCCCAGGAAGTCGTCCAGCAGTACTGCTGCACCCCATTTTTATCCAGGTAACGGATCTCGAAGGCCTTGGCGAAATTCTGCCCGAGGTTGTGCGAAGTGCCGGATTGAAGAGCCTTGCCGTCTCCCATCATGGCTTCGATGGAATAGGTTTGATCCGCCCCGGCGAAACGCTCGGATTCCGATTTACGCCCTGGGATCACGGGGATGGCGGCTTCGCGCACGGCAAAGTCGGTATAGATGTCGAGCATCTGGCGCGTTTCCGCTTCCGCTTCTTCCAGAGTCGCGTGCGCAGTGTGGCCTTCCTGCCAGAAAAATTCCAGGGTGCGCAGAAAAAGCTTGGTCCGCAATTCCCAGCGTACCACGCTGTTCCACTGGTTAATCAGCAGGGGCAGGTCGCGGTACGACTGAATCCACTTGGCATAGGCGTGGCCGATGATCGTTTCCGAAGTGGGACGAATCACCAGAGGTTCCTCGAGCTCCTCGCCGCCGCCGTGGGTCACCACGGCCAGTTCCGGCGAAAACCCCTCCACGTGCGATTTTTCCTTATCGATGAAGCTGCGCGGGATCAGCAGAGGGAACGCAGCATTAACGTGCCCGGTGGCCTTGAAGCGGCTATCGAGCGCAGCCGTGATGTTCTCCCACAAGGCCCAGCCGTAGGGCCGCACAATCATGCAGCCGCGGACCGGCGCGTAGTCGGCCATTTCCGCCCGCAACACCACCTGGTTGTACCATTCCGAATAATCTTCCGAGCGCGCCGGCAATTTCATTTCCGCCATTCTCTGGGTGCCCTTTTCCGCGCCGCCCTTGCGGCGCTGCAACATGCGCAACAGAATAACGAATCTTGCGATCTTACGCGCAGTTTTTATGCAACAGGCCGCCAGAGGCCACCGCCGCGCCGTGGCTCGCAACGTGTGGCTCGATTTGATAAAATGAGCGCCCTTATGAAAAACGAAACGCCCGAACTGAGAAGAATGAGCCGTTCGCTCGACCAAACCGATCCTGAAATTGCCGAGGCCATCCGCGACGAAGTTCGCCGCCAAGCCACCAGCATCGAGCTGATTCCGTCGGAGAATTTCGTCTCCGAAGCGGTGCTCGAAGCCGTGGGCTCCGTGTTGACGAACAAGTACGCGGAAGGCTATCCGGGCAAGCGCTATTACGGCGGCTGCGAATTCGTGGACAAGGCCGAACAACTGGCCATCGACCGGGCGAAAGCTCTTTTCGGCGCCGAGCACGCGAACGTGCAGCCACATTCGGGCACGCAGGCGAACGTTGCCGTATACATGACCGCGCTGCAGCCGGGCGACACCGTGCTGGGAATGAACCTCTCGCACGGCGGCCATCTGACCCACGGCCACCCGCTGAATTTTTCCGGGAAGATGTACAAATTCGTGGCCTATGGCGTGACGAAAGAGACGGAAACGATCGACTACGACGAGCTCGAACGCCTGGCGAGCGAGCACAAACCGAAGATGATCGTAGTGGGAGCGAGCGCCTACTCGCGCGTCATCGACTTTGCGCGCATGGGGAAGATCGCGCAGTCGGCGGGCGCGATTCTTTTCGTCGACATGGCCCATATTGCCGGACTGATTGCCGCGGGCGTGCATCCCAGCCCGGTGCCGCACGCCGACTTCGTCTCCACCACCACGCACAAGACGCTGCGCGGCCCCCGCGGAGGGATGGTGCTGTGCCGCGAAAAATACGCCAAGGATCTCGACCGCGTCATGTTCCCGGGCACACAGGGCGGCCCGCTGATGCACATCATCGCGGCGAAAGCCGTGTGCCTCAAGGAAGCGATGGAACCGGAGTTCCGCGAATACCAGAAACAGATCGTGGCGAACGCCAGGACTCTGGCGGGCGGCCTGGCGCGGCGCGGATTCCGCATCGTCAGCGGCGGCACCGACAATCATCTGTTTCTGCTGGACGTTCATTCGCGCGGGCTCACCGGCAGCGCCGCGCAGCCCGCGTTCGATCGCGCGGGCATCACCATCAACAAGAATTCAATTCCTTTCGACCCGCTGCCGCCGATGAAGGCGGGCGGTCTGCGAATGGGCACTCCCGCAGTGACTACACGCGGAATGCGCGAGCCGGAAATGGAGCAGATCGCCGGATGGATCGCCGAGGTGCTGGACAACCTGGGCAATGCCGCCACCGAGCAGCGCGTGCGCGCCGAAGTGGCCGCGCTGACCGCGAAGTTTCCGCTCTACGCCAAGCGGCTCGAAGCCGCCGAAGCTGCCGCGGCGCTGCACAGCGCACGGTAAAAAGCTCACTTTCGGCGTCAGCGCGGCAACAGTGAGCCTCCGTGCCGCTCACGCCGTAAATTCACAAAAACATTCTCCAGTCCAGAATCCAGAAGAAAGAATTCGCAAACCACAAACGGCTCTCGGCACTACGCCATCTCAGCGCAATCACACTACAGAATTAAAGCGCCTGCAGAACCTGAATTTCGAGTTCAGCGACGCGGCCGTCGCGGATTGAATAGGCGCGCACCGACTGGAGCGCATCCGGCTGCGGAGAAACGATGAAATAGGCCGCCTCGGGGTAATAGGCGCATTCGATATCGCGCGGGGAAGGCTCGTTCGGGCCGCGCGGATGCGAATGGTAGATGCCCAACAGCTCGAGTCCGGCAGCGCGGATCGCGCGCATCAGCGGGAATAATTCCTCGGATGCAATTTCGTAGCTGGTCGCGGGGTGAGCCGCGGCATTCCTGGCGGCGAAAGACACGGTGATGATCCCGCCGTGCCCGGCCAGCAGCCCGCAGCACTCCTGGCGTGGATCGAGGCGCGCATGGTCCGCCAGCTTCGTCAGAATTTCCGCCTGAACTCGAACCGATCCGCGCACGCACGGAGTCTATACCGCAATCAATAATCCATGCCGGGCAAAAAAGAAGAGGGGCGCTGTTAGGCGCCCCTCTGCGAGACGAAATTTTGGCAACTAGGCCTTCTGAGCCTGGCGGCGAAGGAACGTGGGCACGTCGAGATCGTCCGGTATGTCGTGTATGGCTTCGGAAACATTGCGAGCCACCTGCTGCACGATATTGGGCTGCGGGGGTGGGGGCGGAGGCTGCGCCGGGCTGCGCTGCGGGGCCACATTCGTATGCTGAATAACGTTGGGCTGCTGCACCACCGGCTGCTCTTCGGATGACGCCTTGGGCTGCTCCTCGCGGCCCGACTTCCACGTCTTGGGCAGATAAGAAGGACGCGTCTGCGTCTTTCTTGAAGCGACCTCGCGGAAGCCCGCGGCAATGACCGTGATTTTCACGGACTCCTTCATGGCATCGTCCATCACCGCGCCAAAGATGATGTTGGCGTTTTCGTGCGCGGCCTTCTGGATGACGGAAGAAGCCTCGTGAACTTCGTGCAGCGAAAGAGACGAAGAGCCGGTGATGTTAATAAGGATGCCCTGGGCACCCTGGATGCAATTGTCCTCGAGCAGGGGGCTGCTGATGGCGCGGCTGGCGGCGTCCGTGGCGCGGTTCGAGCCGGAAGCCACGGCGGTGCCCATCACGGCATAGCCCTGGCCGGACATGATGGTCTTCACGTCGGCGAAGTCACGGTTGATGATGCCGGGAATGGTGATGATGTCGCTGATGCCCTGCACGGCCTGCCGCAGGATATCGTCGGCGATGCGGAAGGCCTCGAAAAAGCTGGTGCCCTGCTCGACGCAGTCCATAAGCCGTTCGTTGGGGATGACGATCACCGTATCGACGCAGCCGATCAGTTCGGCCAAGGCGTGCTCGGCCTGTTCCATGCGGCGCTTGCCTTCGAAGGCAAACGGCTTGGTGACGACCGCGACGGTGAGCGCGCCCAATTCGCTCGCAAGATTCGCCACCACGGGAGCGGCGCCGCTGCCGGTGCCGCCGCCCAAACCGCCGGTGACGAAGACCATATCCGCGCCGTCGAGCGCTTCCAGGATTTTTTCAGTATCCTCGAGCGCCGCCTTGCGTCCCACCTCGGGATTCGCGCCCGCCCCCAATCCCTTGGTTAGCTTCGCACCCATCTGGAGCTTGACGGGCGCCTGCGACAGCTTGAGCGCCTGCAAGTCCGTGTTCGCGGCAATGAACTCCACACCCTCCACCTTGGCGCGGATCATGCGGTTGACGGCGTTCGATCCGCCGCCTCCCACGCCGATGACCTTGATCTTTGCGCCGTCCTGCGCTTCCTCCGTAAAGGAAACTCGAATATTCGATTCTTTTGGCGTCATGCTTCCTCCCCCGTATGCTTCATACTCCGGATTTGTTTGTTTCAAGCCCCCGCAAACATGCTCTTCAACTTGCCGACCCAGCCAGTGGGACGCGCGCTCGCGAGGCGCCTCGTGCGCGCCCCGTAAAGCACCAGACCCACGGCCGTGGAATACTCAGGCTGGGAAACCTCTTCGCTCATCTCCGCGAGCCCGCGCGGCGAGGCCACGCGAGCCGGCAGTGCGTAAACGCGCTCGGCCAGTTCGATCAGGCCGCGGAGGTGCGCCCCGCCGCCCGTGAGAACGATCCCGGCGGGAATTTGCGATTCGAAGCCGGCGCGGCGCAGCTCATCGCGGATGAGCATCAGGAGTTCGCGCGCGCGCGGCTCGACAATTTCGAACAACATTCGTGCAAAGATCGTGCGCGGCGGCCGGTTGCCGACGCTGGCGATCTCGATGGCAAAATCCGCCGGCATCAGCTCGCGGAACACGCAGGCGTGCTCGCGCTTGATCTTCTCGGCCTCGGGGACGGGAGTCCGCAAGCCCACGGCGAGGTCGTTGGTGAAATGGTCGCCGCCCACGGGAATTGCCGTCGTGTGCCGGACGACGCCGCCGCCATAGACGATCAGCTCGGTGGTGCCACCGCCGATATCGAGCAGGCAGCAGCCCAGCTCGCGCTCATCCTGCGTCAAGCACGCCTCGGAAGAAGCAAACGGCTCAAGCACGGTATCGTCCACGCGCACGCCGGCGCGGTTCACGGCGGTGACGACATTCTGCGTGGCCGCTCCCGACGCGGTGACGATATGCACGCTGGCTTCGAGGCGTTGGCCCACCATGCCGATGGCGTCGCGAATGTTGTCCTGCGCATCGAGCGAAAATTCCTGCGGCAGCACGTGCAGCACTTCCCTGTCCTCGGGAAGCGTCACGCCGCGCGCCGCTTCGATGGCGCGGCGAACGTCCTCGCGCTGGATGTCGCGGGGCCGCGGGCCCACAGTGACGCCGCCGCGGCTGTTCACGCCGCGCACGTGGCCTCCGGCCACGCCGATCAGCGCCGATTCGACGGGCACGCCGACAATGGTTTCCGCTTCCTCGACCGCACGGCGAATCGAGCTCACCGCGAGATCGAGATTCACGATCTGGCCCTTGCGCCAGCCTTTCGATTCCGCCGCGCCCAGCGCGGAAAATCTCACCGCGCCATCCTCGTCCACCTCACCGATCAGCGCGCAGGTCTTCGTGCTTCCGATATCCAGTGCCACAATGTGCCGGTCTTTTTTGGTCAATTCCGCCGCTCCTTCCGCTTCCCGTAATGCCGTCCCGCTATCGCCTGGAATGCTTCGTCCCATGCCTTGCGGCCGCCGGAGCCGCCACGCGCCGGGCGAGCGCTACCCGATCAGGGTTCACCACCGCTTCGCCGTTGAACCGTAGGTCGACCGATTGCACCCGGCCCGTCGTCGCGCGCCACTGGCCAATATCCGCCAGCAATGTCTCGTACTTGCTTTCAAAATCGCTGTCGCCGAAATGCACCAGCACGGGCGCGCCGGCTCCCCCGGCCGCGCCGCTATCCTGCAAACCCGTGAGCGAGGCTTGCAAATCGTGCGCGTCCGAAAGGTTTACTTCGCTCACCTGTTCCATGGCTCCGGCGCGAGCCGAGCCAAGCTGCTGGGAGAAACCGGCAAAGAGCTGCATGCACTTTTCGCGATCTTCCGGCGCCATATCCGCCGTGATACCGGTCACGACCGGAAAATGAAAGTTTCCTTCGATGGGGCGATCGAGAATCACGCCGTGCACGTCGATGAGCGCCATGTCGCCGCCTTCACGGAGGAAAGCGATGGGAGTCCGCTCAACCAGTTCCACTTGGATCGAGTTCGGCAGCGCGCGCCGCACCGTGGCCTGCTCGACCCAGGGAATGGACTCAAGCTGGCGGCGGCGTTCGGCGAGCGGGATGCGCAGGACGCTATGGCCTCGGTCAACCGCGAAAATCTCGAGCACGCTCGCCCTGGAAACATTGTGATTGCCGGCGAGCGAGATTTGGTCGGGGTGAACGAGCGACATCTCCGGCGACGTCAGCAGAAAGTGGCTCAGGCCGTAGGCCGCGCAGGCGCCCGCGAACCCGAAGGCGGCCCATGCCGTGACGCGCAGATAGGTTTTCCAGGCTTTGCGGCCGAACTTGCGCCGTTTGATCTCAACCGGCCGCTGCCGGCGAAGATACTTCGGCTCTTCGTCCGCCAGGATTTCCTGCGGATACACGCCGTCGTCGATGGCTCTCAGTTTTGCCAGACGATTACCTCGTTTTCCAACTCTACTCCATAAACCCTGCGTACGCGCTCGCGCACGTCGTCGATCAGTTTCAGCATTTCGACGCAGCTTGCATGCCCCGCGTTCACGAAAAAGTTTGCGTGGCGGTCGCTGACCATGGCGTCGCCCACGCGGTAGCCCTTGAGATGCAATTCGTCGATCATGCGGCCGGCCGACCCGCCAGGCGGATTCTTGAAAATGCAGCCCGCACTCTTCTGGTTGAGAGGCTGGCTCGACCGCCTCTTCTCATTGCACACGCGAATGCCCGCGAGAATTTCCTTGTAGGGCTTGGAGGGCAGCTCCAATTTCGCTCGCAGCATCACGTCCTCCGGCGCGAACGACGTGTGGCGATAATCGAAGCGGATGTCATTGCCGCGCACCGTCTCAACTTCGCCGGCCGCCGCGCGGTAGAGTTCAACCTCCCGCACGTAGGCGCCAATCTGCGTGCCGTAGGCTCCGGCATTCATGCGTAGCGCCCCGCCCACGCTTCCAGGAACGCCAATCAGCCCTTCCATGCCGCCCAGATTGTTCTTGGCGCAGAACGTGACCATGCCGCCCAGATCGGCCGACGCATCCACGAAGGCCGCATTGCCCTCGACGCGCACTCCCGGGCGGGCCGCGGGAAGATGAAGCACCACCCAGGAAAGCTCGCCATCGGGGACCAGCACGTTGGTGCCGCCGCCCAGGAAGCGGTGCGGGATGTGCTCGTTCTCCAGCAACCGCATCACCTGTGGAATCGTTTCGTAGCGCCGCAGCGAAAGCTCGTCGGTGGCGCCGCCGATTCCAAGGGAGGTTTGTTCCGCCAGCGAAACTGCCGTGCGGACATCCACCCCCAACTCCTGCAACTGCGCCGCCGCTTTGCCGCTAATCCGCATGTAAGCTGGGCATCCTTGATTCGAGCAGTAGCGCGAGCTGATCGAGCACGCGGTTCACGCTGCCCGCACCAATCGTTAAAATCGCGTCGCCGGGGCGCGCTTCGCGGAGCATGTACTCCAGGCCGGCCTGCATCGTGCTCGAATACACCACGTTCTTGTGCCCCGCGGAGAGCAAAGCGTCCGCCAGACGCGCGCTGGATACTCCCTCGATGGGAGCTTCGCCTGCCGCGTAGATGTCGGTAAGCACCAGAATGTCGGCCTGGTTGAATGAGCGCAGGAAATCGGCCCACAGAAAGTGCGTGCGCGTGTAGCGATGGGGCTGGAAGAGCACCAGCAGCCGCTGGTATCCGCAGCCGCGAGCCGCGTCGAGCGTGGCGAGAATCTCCGCCGGATGATGACCGTAGTCGTCGATTAACGTGACCCCCGCATAGGTGCCCTTGATCTCGAACCGCCGGCCCACGCCCGAGAACTTCGCCAAGCCGGCGCGGATGAGATCCTCGGGAATATTCAACGACAGCCCCACTGCGGCCGCTGCGGCGGCATTGCGCACGTTATGAATCCCCGGCGGCGACGGCAGCCGGAAGATTCCGAGAGAATCTCCATGATACGCCAGCCGGAATTCGCTTCTTAGCCCCTGCAGCCGGATGTCGCCGATCACCAGGTCCGCCTGGCTCGAAGTGCCGTAAGTGATTACCGGCCGCTTCACGCGCGGAAGAATCGCTTGGACGTTCGGCTCATCGATGCAAAGGATCACCGTGCCGTAGAACGGCACGCGGTTCACGAACTGGACAAAAACGTCCTGAATTTCTTCGAGCGAGCGATAGTGGTCGAGATGTTCGCGGTCGATCGTGGTGACCACGGCGATGACGGGAGCGAGAAACAGAAAGGAACGGTCGCTCTCGTCCGCCTCGACAACCATGTAATCGCCCTGACCCACTCGCGCGCTTGCGCCCGCATGATTCACCCGCCCGCCCACCACAAACGTGGGGTCGAGGTCGGCCGCCGCGAGAACGGATGCGATCATCGAGGTAGTCGTCGTCTTGCCGTGCGCGCCGGCCACCGCAATGCCATATTTCAACCGCATCAGCTCGGCCAGCATTTCGGCGCGAGGAATCACGGGAATTTTCAGTCGCTGCGCTTCGACGATCTCGGGATTATCCGCGGGAACGGCGGAGGAAACCACCACCACATGCGCGCCACGCGCGTTCTCCGCCTGATGGCTTTCATGAATCTCGGCGCCCAGGGCGCGGAGCCGCTCGGTAATCGGCGACGATTTCAAATCCGATCCGGAAACGGCGTAGCCCGTTGAAAGCAGCACCTCGGCGATGCCGTTCATGCCGCTTCCGCCGATGCCCACGAGATGGATGCGCTGGAAATTCCGGAAAGAAATGTTCATGGCCGCGCCATTCCTTCGAGCAGATCCACCAGGTCCTCGACGGCGCGCGGCTTGGCAAGCGAGCGCACGCGCTCTTCCATTTCGGCAATTCTCCGGGGCTGGTCCAGGAGTGAAAAAATTTCCGTTGTCAATCGCTCGGGAGTCAGCTCGCTCTGCGGCAGCAAGCGGGCCGCACCGGCGTCTTGCAAGCTGGCGGCGTTGCGCGTTTGATGGGCATCGGTAGCGGCGCCGAAGGGGATGAAGATGGCGGCACGTCCCGCCGCGGATACTTCCGCCACGGTGATCGCGCCCGAGCGGCAGACGATCAGGTCAGCCTGGGCAAAGCGCTCCGCCATATTCTCGATAAAGGGCAGAACCTCCGCTGTAAGTTCGCGCCGAGCATACGCCACGCGAACCGCATTATAGTCACGTTCTCCCGTTTGATGCACGATGAAAAGCTGTTTTTTTCTCGCTGCCAGCATGTCGACCGCGCCGATGACGGCTTGATTGATCGGCAGAGCGCCGCGGCTTCCGCCTGTGATGAGAATTGTGAAGGGTTCCTCATGCTTCTTGGGCGGCACGCGGAAAAATTCCGGGCGCACGGGGCAGCCCGTCACGACGGCCTTGGAGCCGAACCGCGCAGCGGTCTCTTGATGTGCCACGGCGACACGGGTCGCCACGCCGGCGAGCACTCGGTTGGTGAAGCCGGGCTCCACATTGGGTTCAAACACCACCGTGGGAATACGATGAAACGCGGCGAGAAGCATCATGGGGCCGGAAGCGTATCCGCCGACGCCGAAGGCCACATTGAAACGGTGGCGGCTAAGAATTTTCTCCGAGTCCCACAGGCCCGCCGGAAGCATGGCCGCGTTGCGCAGCAGCCGCGCCCCGCCAATCCCTTTCAAGCCGGCCACGCGAATCAACTCGAGTGGCAGGCCCGTCTGCGGCACCAGCCGCGCTTCCATTCCGCGCTCAGTTCCCACAAACACGACGCGGCGTTCTCCTTCATCTCCCTCGCGGCTCTCGGCTGGGACTGACTCCCGCGCGCCGGGATGCCTGCGGCCAAGCCATTCACGAGCCACAGCCAGGGCCGGGAAAACGTGCCCGCCTGTGCCGCCGCCCGCGATTAACAAATGCTTAGCATCCGCCTTCACGTCTCATCCGCGTGCTGGCTAATGTTCAACAGCACTCCGGTTGCCAGCAGCATGCTGAGCAAGCTCGATCCGCCGTAGCTCACGAACGGCAGCGGAATCCCCTTGGTCGGCACCAAACCCAGCACCACGCTCAGATTGATCAGGGCCTGTCCCACCACCATCGTGGTAATGCCGATCGCCAGCAGGCGCCCGAATTGGTCCGGGGCCTTCATGGCGGACACAAATCCGCGCCAGCCATACACCGCAAACAGCGCCAGGACAATGACGGCGCCGATGAAGCCGAGTTCCTCGGAAATCACGGCGAAGATAAAATCGGTGTGCGCCTCGGGCAGGAAAAACAGCTTCTGGTGGCTTTCCATCAGTCCCACCCCGCTGAATCCTCCCGAACCAACGGCGATGAGCGATTGCAGAAGCTGAAAGCCGTGGCCCTGGGGGTCGGAGCCTGGCGAGAAGAACGTCTGCACGCGCTGCAATCGATAGGGCACGCGCACAATCAGCAGATAAATGGCCGGCAGCGATGCCAGCGCCACGCCCAGGATGTACCGCAGCGACAGCCCGGAGACGAACAGCATGACGAAGGCAATCAGCGAGATCATGCACGCCGTTCCCATATCGGGCTCGGCCAAAACCAGCCCCACCACGAGCAGAAGGATTCCCAGCACTGGCGCCAGCGAGCGCGCCGGATCGTTGATCCCCAGGCGGCTCGGCGAGCGCCGGACGGCGATGAACCACGCAAGGTATGCGATCACCGCCAGCTTGGCCAGCTCGGACGGCTGCAGGCTGAGTGGCCCGAGACGAATCCAGCGGTGCGTGGCGTGCGAGCGGTCGAGGAAAAAGACGGCGATCAACAGCACGAACGTTACCGACAAGCCGGTAAAAATCACGCGCAGCTGGCGCAACTTGCGATAGTCGGTGTTCATGAGCCAGAACATCCCGGCAATTCCCAGCACAAGCCAAAGCACCTGGCGTAGCAGGAAAGTGTAGCCGTTGCCGTACTCTTCCCGCGCCGTGATCGCCGAGGCGCTGAACACCATCACCGCGCCGATGAGGCACAGCGCCAGGGTGACGCCAAACAACTGCCGGTCTGGCTGCAAGCTACGAGGCATCGTTCATCCCTTCCTGGGCCTTCTGAGTTTCTCGGGCAGAAACGCCCTCGCCCGAATGGGTTTCGAGCTGGGCGACGAGGTTCTTGAACACCCGCCCGCGCTGCTCGTAATTCTCAAACTGATCGAAGCTCGAACATGCCGGCGCGAGCAGCACCACGTCGCCCGGCCTGGCCCGCTCCGTGGCCAGAGTCACGGCGCGGTCGAGCGTGCCGGCAAGCTCGAAAGGGACCGCATCGCCGAGGTCCGCGGCGATTTTCGGCGCGGCGGCGCCGATCAGGATCGCCATGCGCGCGCGCTGCCGGAGCGGCTCACGCAGAATCGTATAGGGGCTGCCTTTGTCCTTGCCGCCCAGAATCACCAGGAGCGGGCCGGAAAAGGATTCCAAGGCCTTGAGCGCCGCGTCCACATTGGTGGCCTTCGAGTCGTTGTAGAACTCGACACCCGCGATTTTATCCACGAATTCCAAGCGGTGCTCGACGGCGCGAAACGTCTGGGCGCCGCTCGCGATGGCAGCGGGTGAAGCGCCTGCTAAATACGCAGCGGCGCACGCGGCCAGGACATTTTCCACATTGTGCTCCCCGCGGAGCGGAATTTTGCCGCGGTGCATGATTGGAATTTCCGCTCCCTCGCTGCGAAAAATAATCTGGCCGTCGTGCAGGAAAGCGCCCTCGGCCACGCGCTTCCGGCGGCTGAACCAAAAAACGTGCGGCCCCGAGGGCATTCGCCGGGTGATTTCGGGATCGTCCGCGTTGAGCACGGCGGCATCGCGATCGAGCTGATTTTCGAACAGGCGCATTTTGGCGTGGGCGTAATCCTCGAAGGATGCATGGCGATCGAGATGATCGGGCGTCAGATTCAGCAGCACGCCAATCTCGGGCCGGAAGCCCTGGATCGACTCGAGTTGAAAGCTGCTGATTTCGGCCACGGTGACGGTGGCATCGGTAGAGGATTCCACCAGCGAAAGAAGCGGCACGCCGATATTGCCGCCGACGAGCGTGGGAATTCCCGCCGTTTTCAGGATGTGGGCGACGAGCGCGGTGGTGGTCGTTTTGCCGTTCGATCCGGTGATGGCCACCAGTTTCCCGCGCAGGAACCGCCAGGCCAGCTCTATTTCGCTCCACACGGGAATTCCGCGGGCGCGCGCCCGTTCGAGCGCGGGAAGCTTGGCGGGCACGCCGGGGCTCACCACGATCAGATCTTGTTCGAGAAATATCGCCGGCGCGTGGCCTCCAAGGCTAAGATCGACTCCCACCGCACGCACCCGCGCGGCCGCTTCGGCAAGCTCCGCTTCCGGCCGCTCGTCGGTCGCCGTCACGGCCGCGCCATAGGCTGCGGCCAAGAGCGACACGGCCACGCCCGTTCGCGCCAGTCCCACCACCAGCACCCGTTTCCCCACGAGATCGAACCCAGGCCTCACCGTTCGCTCACCTCAACTTCAAAGTCGTCAACGAAAATAGCGCAAACACCAGCGCCAAAATCCAAAACCGCACGATAATCTTCGACTCGCTCCAGCCCAGCAGCTCGAAATGGTGGTGCAGCGGCGCCATGCGGAACACGCGCTTGCCGGTGAGCTTGAACGAGCCCACTTGAATGATCACGGAGAGCAACTCCAGAATGAATATACCGCCGATGGAGACGAGCAAGATCTCCTGCTTCAGGATCACGGCGACAACGCCTATGGCGCCGCCCAGGGCCAGCGAGCCGACATCCCCCATGAACAGGTCGGCGGGATGCGCGTTGTACCAGAGAAAGCCGAGCGACGCGCCCACGAGCGAGCCGCAGAAAATGGTGAGCTCCGCGGCGTCAGGAATCTTCTGGATCTCGAGATAATCGGCGAAGCGCGCGTTGCTTGAGAGGTAGGTGAGCACCGTCAGCGCCGTGGCGCAAACCACCACGCAGCCGATGGCCAAGCCATCGAGGCCGTCTGTCAGGTTGACGCCATTCGAAACGCCGGCGATCACCAGCACCAGAAACAGCAAAAACGGAACAAATGCCAGCGGCCAGATGAATTTGTGCATGAGCAAGGAATTAATGACGAGATTCGGATGCAGGCGCTTCAGAAATGGCACGCTCAACTGCGTCGAGTAATCGCCCTTTGCCTGCAAGCCGAGCAGGACGATTCCCACCGCGATGCACGTCAGCACCTGCAGCAGAAATTTTTCGCGTGCGGTCAGCCCCAGGTTCCGCCGCCGGACTACTTTGTTGTAATCGTCCATGAACCCGATCGCGCCGAACGCCAGGGTGGCGAAAACCGCCAGCAATACGCACGGATTGCGCAAATCCGCCCAGAGCAGCGTGGGCAGCACGATCGAAACCACGATCAGCACACCGCCCATGGTCGGAGTTCCCGCCTTGGCCTGATGGCGCTTTGGCCCATCCTCTCGAATGTATTGCTTCACCTGCAATCCCCGAAGCCGCCCAATCGTCCAGGGCCCCAGCAGCAGAGAGAGCAACAGCGCGGTGAGGCTGGCGGCGGCGGTGCGCACGGTGATGTAACGGAACACATTGAGGGCGCTCAGGTGCGGGCGAAGCGCGAAGAAGAAAAGGTAATAGAGCATGTTCAGCCGCGTCTCTTCGATTCCGCTTCCATCGGCTGCGTCGGAGATTTGGCAGCCGTCGCGCGCGCGCGTCTCGCATCGATGGCTTCGAAAATTTTTTCCATCTTCACGCCGCGGGAGCCTTTCAGGAGTAGCAGGTCTCCCTGCGCAAGCCAGCCACCCAAAAATTGGGCGGCCTTTTCGGAATCTTCGAAGAACCTGGCGCGTTCGCGCGGATGTCCCGCCGCAATAGCTCCGTGGATGAATTCCGCGGCGTGTCCGCGGACCCCAAAAATCCAATTGATTTTGCCGGAGGCCGCCGCCCGGCCGCATTCTCGGTGCAGTTCGGCGGCGGACGGGCCGAGCTCGAGCATCTCGCCCACGGCCAGAATTTTCCGCCGGTATCCCGGCGTTTCCGCCAGCAGCTCGATCAAGGCAGCCAGCGCCGAGGGGCTGGAATTGTAGGTGTCGTTGATAACCGTAAATCCTTCCTCGAAGCGCACAACCACGCCGCGCTTGTCCGCCGGGACCAAATTCGGGAACACGCGCCGCGCCTCCGCCGCGCCAATGCCCCAGACGCTTGCCGCGGCCAAAGCCGCCAAGGCGTTCATCACGTTGTGCCGGCCGATCAGCGGCAGTTCAAGACGGGCATGCCCGGCGGGTGAGACGAAATCGAATGCCGAACCCTCCACGCCGCGTTCCTCGATCGCCTCGGCACGAAAATCCGCTCGCGCGCCGGTGCCGAAGAAAATCACAGGCCCGCGCGCCACCTCCGCAAACCGCACGACTCGCTCATCGTCGGCATTGAGCACGGCGATCGCGCCGGGCCACGCGAGGTTTTCAATCAGCTCGCGCTCCGCCAGCGCGATCTCGTCGATCGAGGCGAAAAATTCCAGATGCTCCACCGCCACCCGCGTGATGACGCCCACCTCGGGCGAAGCGATCTGTGCCAGGTGAGCCAACTCACCGCGATGCGACATGCCCAGCTCCACGACGGCCCCTTCGCAGTCGTCATCGAGCTTCAGCAGCGTGAGTGGCAATCCGTATTCGTTGTTCAAGTTTCCCAGCGTTTTCAGGACGCGAAACCGCGCGGCCAGAAGCGCCGCCAGAATTTCCTTCGTGGTGGTCTTGCCAATCGACCCTGCCACGCCCGCAATCCGCCGCCCTGGGCGCCCATGGCGCCAGATTTCGCACGCACGAGCTGCCAGGTGCTGGAGAGCGCCGAGCGTGTCGTCCACCGCGAAGAGCTTGCCGCGAATCTCTTCCGGGTATTCCTGCAAACGCTCGCGTGACACAAGCCCCGCAGCCGCCCCGCGCTCCAGGGCCCCCGCCACAAAGCCGTGTCCATCGTGATTCGGACCGCGTATGGCCAGGAACAACTCTGCGGGCTGGACGGTGCGAGAGTCAATCGACACACCGGCTACTCGGGCCAGGGGATCGAGCGCGGAGGGAGGCGAGACACCCAGCGCTTCAGCCAGTTGAACCACCGTCCATTGCATCGCGTCTCCAAGGCGCTGGGCTTCGCTCGCAAGCGCAACAATCAGGAGTGCCGGGTTGACTCCCGAAAGCCTGCCACTAGCGGTCCGCCGGTTTCAAAAATCCTTTCCGCCGCAGGATTTCCCGCGCCTTTTCGCGGTCGTCAAACTCGATCGTCCGGTCCTTCAGAACCTGGTAAGGTTCATGTCCTTTGCCGGCCAGCAGCACGATATCGCCGGGCTGCGCTTCTTCGAGGGCGATTGCGAGGGCGCGCTCCCGTTCCGGTTCAATCCGGTATTTCGCGTTCACCTTCTGCAATCCCACTACTACGTCGTTGATGATGCGCAGCGGGTCCTCGGAACGGGGATTATCGCTGGTCAGTATGACGAGATCGCTCAGCGAGCCAGCCGCCTCGCCCATCAGCGGGCGCTTCGTGCGGTCGCGTTCCCCGCCTGCTCCGAAGACGGTGATGATGCGGCCCTCCGGGCTCAGCTCCCGCGCGGTGGCGATGAGATTGCTCAAAGCATCGTCGGTGTGCGCGTAATCCACCAATACGAGAAAGGGCTGCCCTTCATCGATTCGCTCGAATCGGCCGGGAACCAGCACCAGCGCCGCGATTCCCTGCTCGATCTTATCCGCGGGAATATCGAGCCCGATGCCCGCACCGATGGCCGCCAGGATGTTGTACACGTTCACTCGTCCCACCAGCGGAGAGCGGACTTCGATTTTTCCCGCCGGAGTCTGCGCCAAGAATTCCAGGCCGTTGGAACCCAGCGCGAATTTCCGGGTGGTGATCTCGGGCGTCCCTTTTAGCCCGTAGGTGAGCGTGCGGGGCGCCAACCCTTCCAGGCGCGACGCATATGGATCGTCGAGATTGATCACCGCCACGGCGGGCGCTCCCGCGCCGGTACCCTCGAACAGGCGTCGCTTCGCCGCGAAGTAATCCTCGAAGGTCTTGTGATAGTCGAGATGATCGAGCGTAAGGTTCGTGAAAATCGTCACGGCAAAATGGCAGCCCCACAGGCGATCCATGGCGAGCGCGTGGGAACTGGCTTCCAGCACGGCATATTTCCCGCCTGCATCGCGGATTTCGGCGAACATTTGCTGCAAGTCGAGGGATTCGGGCGTGGTGGTCGTGCCGATGCGGCTGCCCTTCGGAGTTCGGTAGCCCGTGGTGCCGAGGAGCCCAGTGATAAACCCGGCGGCCCGCAGGATTGAGTCCACCAAGAAGGCCGTGGTGGTCTTGCCGTTCGTGCCGGTCACGCCGACCAATCCAAGCGCGTTTGCCGGGTGGCCATAAAAATTCGCCGCCGCCAGCGCCAGGGCGCGGCGTTCCGTTGCGGGCGGGAGTTCGATCCAGGTGATGCCCGAACTAATTTCTTCCGGCCGTGCCTGCGAACCGGCCACCGCGACGGCTCCGCGCGCGATAGCATCGTTCGCGAATCGCACTCCTTGTTCTTTTTCTCCCGGCAGCGCAAAGAACAGCGAGCCGGGGGTGGCGTTACGGCTGTCATATACAACCGAAAGAATCCCGGGAGACACCGGCCCGCTGACGCCGGCCACCTCGATTCCCTCAATCACGCCGGACAGTTCCATCGCCGATTTTCGTCCTCCAGGGCCGCTGCCTCCGAAACGAACCGCGGGGCCGTGATCCATTGCCAGTTTCAATTTTCGGTCTCGCGCGATGATTCTGGCAACATAGCATCCGGGCGGCCGAAGCGTACCGTAACGCGGCTGCCGCGCATCACTTGCGTTCCGGGCTCCGGAAATTGTTCGAGAGCGACGCCGCTGCCAATTAGTGATAGGGCCAGCCCTAGGCGGGAGCATTCCTCGGCCACGCTGCGAACGGTTTGTCCCTGCAAGTTCGGCACGGCGATGCCTGCTTGACCCGCCGTATAGGCAATCGCCGGCGCCGCCGCGGCACGGTCTGTTTTCGCCACGGCGGCCTGAAAACGCGCTTCACTGGAATCCGCACCGGAGCCGGGATCGAGCGGCGGAGGCGGTCGCGTCGCGCGCGTCAAATTTTTCGCCGTCTCGGTGTCCGAAGGCGATGGCACATCGTGCGGCACGCCCAAATAGGCGAGCACCTGCTCGGCGACGCGCTTGAAGACGGGCCCGCTGACCTCGCCGCCATGATGCGCGCCCACGGGCGAGTCGAGCACGACGAGAATCGATATCGCGGGATCGTTCACGGGGGCAAATCCGATGAATGAGGCGTTGTATTGCGTGGCCGAATATCGTCCCGTGGCGGGATCGATCTTCTGCGCCGTGCCGGATTTTCCTCCCGACGTGTATCCGTCCAGCTGGGAATGTTTGCCGGTGCCTTCAATCATTACATCTTCCATCATTTCGCGCACTTCGGCAGCGGTCTTGGCGTCGGTCACCTGCCGTGGACCCATATCGGTGCTTTCCGGCTCCGCCCCGTTGGGACGAATTTCGCGAACGATTCGCGGTCGGTAGAGCGTACCTCCGTTGGCGATGGCCGAAATGGCGGAGATGATCTGTATGGGCGTGACGCTCACTTCCTGCCCCATGGCCAGCGATCCGATGGAATTGGACGACCAGTTCTCAAGAGGCCGCAGCAAACCTCGATTTTCACCCGGTAAATCGATCCCGGTGAGCTGGCCGATTCCGAAGCTGCGCATGACGCCGTAGAATTTGGACGAGCCGGTGGCTAGCGCCAGCTTGATGGCTCCCACGTCGCTCGAGTTCGCCAGAATCTGGCGGACGGTGAGCATGCCGAAGGGATGCCAGTCATGAATCAGCCTTCCCGCTACTACGATCTTGCCCATCTGGCAATCGACCAGTTCGTCGGGGCTGGCCACGCCGTTTTCAAGCGCGCCGGTGACGGTAATCACCTTGAAGATCGACCCTGGCTCGTAGGCGGCGCTGACGGCGCGGTCCATGCGCGCTTCGTCGGGATAGGCGCCCGGATCGTTCGGATCGAATGTGGGCCAGTTGGCGACGGCAAGGAGTTCTCCGGTGTTGGGATCCTGCACGACTACGGTGCCGGCCTTGGCGTGCGTTTGCTCGATGGCGCGATCCAATTCCTTTTCGGCGATGTACTGAATCGTTTGGTCGAGGGTCAGCACGATGCTTGCCCCGGGATCGGCCGCGGTTTCCCGGCGGTCGTACCAGCGGCGTCGTCCGTCGGCCATCACCATCATCTTGCCGGGGCGGCCGCGGATTTCCTTGTCGAGCGAATATTCGATTCCGCCCATGCCTTTCTCATCCACGTCCACATAGCCGAGCACGTGCGCGGCGAGCTGGCGCTGCGGATAGACGCGGCGATTTTCCTTTTGAAAGAAGACGCCGCGCAGGTTCATGTTATCGATCCGCTGCACCACGTCGGGAGTAAGCTTCCTGGCCAGGCGAACCGGGGTATGCGCTTCGCGGATTTTGGCTTCCAGGTCGTCCGCGGGCACGTTGAGAACGCGGGAGAGCAGCCGCGCAACCATCCCGGCGTCCGTAATTTCTCCGGGATCGCCGAATACGGAGTCCATCGGAAGGCTGACGGCAAGCTCCCGGCCTTTGCGGTCGGTGATCAGGCCGCGCTTGGGACTGATTTCGAAGATACGCTGCTGTTGATGTTGGGCTTTGGCGAGGTATTCGCTGTAGCAGAAAAGCTGGAGGTAACTCAGGCGAGCCAGCACCGCCACTATCCAAAATGCCGCCAGGACCCAAACAACCAGCCAGCGGAGACGCGGGTTGCGCTGCTCCATGGACTCCGGCCTATCTGATCGGAACCTTCGTCCGGCGGCGATTCCCTGGATTTGCCGGAACGTGCCCGCACGGCGGGCTACCAATTCATATTAGGGTCTGGGTATAAAATTCATGGAACGCGCCTGGGCCACCACGGCGTCGCTCGGGCCCTCGGCCGGAGCCACCTGACCCGGAACCGGAATGGTCAAGCCCAGCTCGTTCCGCGCGATCGAATCCACGCGCATGGGCGAGCGGAGCGCGGCGACCTCCAGATGCAGCTGCTGGTTGAGCTGCGCGGCCTGCGCGCGCTGCGACTCGAGCTGTTCCACCTGATAACGAATTTGAATGCACTCGAAATGCTGCCACGCGTAAAAGAGCAGGCAGCACGCGATCAGCGCTCCGGCCGCGCAAATCCGCGCGAGGTCGCGCAAGCGAGCGGGAGCCAGCGGGCGGGTGAGGCGCGTGTTGTCGATGCGCTTTACGGTGTAATATTCCGTCATGGCCTGCTGCTTCCCGCGTCTTTTTCTGCCGCCGCTTCGATTTTTTCAGCCACGCGCATTTTTGCGCTGCGCGAGCGGGGATTATCTCTGATCTCATCCTGTCCCGGCTGGATGACTTTTTTGGTCAGCACGCGGAAGCTTCCTTCTTTCGCCAGCCGCTGGAAAGCGTGCTTGACCAGGCGGTCTTCGAGCGAGTGATAGCTGATGACGATCCAGCGTCCTCCAAAAGAAATAGTGGCAGGGGTCCGCGAAAGAAACTGCCCGAGTTCCTCCTCTTCTCGATTCACCGCAGTCCGCAGCGCCAGAAACGTTTTTGTCGCGGGATGCAGTTTCTGCCTTCCCCTTACCTTTCGGCCCCCTGCCACAACCGTTGCCAGGTGTTCGGTGTCCCGAATGGGACGCGCACGAACGATGGCCCTGGCGATTCCGCGTGAGTGCCTCTCCTCCGCATTGCGGTAGAGGAGATCGGCCAGTTCTTTCTCCGGCCAGTGGTTCACAATCTCGGCCGCCGTAAGCGGCGTGTCGGGATTCATGCGCATGTCGAGCGGCGCAGCCCAGCGAAAAGAAAATCCGCGCTCCGGACTGTCCAGCTCGAGGCTTGAAATCCCCAGATCGGCGATCACTCCGTCGAACGGTGGAAACTTTCCATCGCTCGCCACTTCGCCGATCTTCGAAAATTCCGCGTGCATCAAAATCACCTTCTGCCCGTATTCCTTCAGCCGCTCCCGCGCGATTTCCAAAGCCCGCGGATCGCGATCCATCCCCACCAGCCGCCCCGTGGTCAGCCGGCGGGCAATCTCAAGAGAATGCCCGCCCGTGCCGACCGTCGCATCGATATACGTCCCCTCGGGCCGAATGCGAAGCCATTCGATCGCTTCTTCGACCAACACCGGCGTATGCAGAACGCTCAAACGCTAAATGCCCAGTTGGTCCAGATCTTCCGACGTGATCGGGTTACGGTTGAGCTGCTCCAGGAACAGCGCGTGGTTCCAGACTTCCAGATAGGTAAGCTGCCCCTGAATATCCACTTCGCCCTTCATCTGCGCCGATTCCCGCAATACGGGTGGAATCAAAACGCGCCCCTGCCCATCCAGCTCGACCACCTGGCCGAAATAATTCGTTCGCGCCAGAAATTTCTGCTTCACGCGATGGTGCGAGGAAAGTGCGGCCAGCTTCCGCTCGATCTCTTCCCACGCCTTCATGGGATAGATCCGGGCATGCTCGCCGGTGGCGCTGGTGACGTAGAACTTCGTGCCCGTCTTGCGCAACTCGGACAGAAAGTCGGAAGGGATCTTGACGCGACCCTTCTCGTCCACTGTCGCCAGATAGTTGCCACGCAGCATGAAAGCCCTTTTCCGGCATGTTTCGAATGCGCATTACCGGCCTGTTCGCCATTGCCACTGTTTTACACTTCCTACCACTTCGCGCCACTTTTCCCCACCAGTGGCCCGATTGTAGTTGGCTTTGCTTTCTTGTCAAGCGGGAAATTCTTCCAAAACGAAAAAATTGTGCAAAACGCGAAGTGCGTTCGCGAACGGAGGCAAAGGCACCGCAATTACTGGTGGGATCGCACGATTCTCTCCCGAGAGCTAGTCGATCGACGGATGAAAGCGCACAAATTGTTTTGTATCGGTTAACTCCGTGAAAAAATATTTTGCGCGGCGGTTCAGTCCGGCACATCCGGCTTGCCGAAACCGGCGGCGGGCACGCCCGTCACGGCACTCGGCGAAAAACCAACCATGTTTCCGCGCATTTCGCATCTGGCACACTATAGTATTGCTGCGCGAACAAAGAAGGGGGGAGAGGAACGCAATGGCACACGACACAGGGCCGAAAGCGACAGGCCCGCTGACCGGCCTCAAGGTGATCGATTTGTCGCACGTAATGGCCGGCCCGGCCTGCACCATGCTGCTGGCCGACATGGGAGCCGGCGTCATCAAGGTGGAAAAGATCCCGGGTGGGGATGATGCGCGCCGGATGGTTCCTCCCACCGTCGGCGACGAATCCGCGGCCTTCCTGATGATGAATCGGAACAAGCGCGGCATTGCCCTGGACCTCAAGACGGATGCGGGACGCAGAGTTCTCTTGCGTCTTTTGGAAAACGCCGACGTATTGGTCGAAAACTATCGCCGCGGCGCGATGGAACGGATGGGTTTCGGCTACGATGCGCTCCGCGCGCTCAATCCCAGGCTCATCTACTGCTCGATCTCCGGCTTTGGGCGGACGGGGCCCTACGCCGATCGCGGCGGATTCGACTTGGTGGCGCAGGGGATGAGCGGATTGATGAGCATCACGGGAGAAGGACCGGGCCATCCTCCATTGAAGGCGGGAGCGCCGGTCACCGATATTACCGCCGGCGTTCTCGCCTGCGTCGGCATCCTGGCGGCGCTGTATGCTCGATCCTCCACCGGGAAAGGCCAAATGGTGGATACCTCGCTGTTTGAAGCGGGCATCATGCACACCTACTGGCAATCGGCCATCTGCTTTGCAACCGGACGCGCGCCCGGCGCCATGGGAACCGCGCATCCCTTGAACGCACCGTATCAGGCGTTTCCCACCGCCGACGGCTGGATCACCGTGGGCGCGTCCAACCAAGCGAATTGGCTGCGGCTCCTGGAAGCGCTCGAGACGCCGCAACTGGGTTATGATTCACGCTTTGCTACCAATGCGGATCGCATGGGCCATCTGCCGGAGCTGACCGCGGAGCTGGCTCCATTGTTCAAGAGCCGCAGTTCGGCGGAGTGGCTAAGTCGCCTCGAAAAAGCGGGCGTTCCCGCCGGTCCGGTGTTGGACGTTCGCGAGATGCACGCCGATCCGCAGGCTTTGGCTCGGGAGATGATTGTGGAGACCACGCATTCGACTGCCGGAAAGGTGAAAGCCATCGGCCTGCCGATTAAATTCTCGGATACGCCCGGCCGGGTAAGCCGGCCGGCACCCGTATTCGGCCAGGACACCAGGGAAATCCTGCGCGACCATGGCTTCTCGGACGCGGAGATCGATCAAATGGCCGCCGCGGGCGCCATCCAGATGCCCAATTCGATCAAGCCGGTCGCGCCATGAACGAAACCATTTTGTACGACGTACGCGATGGCGTTGGCCGTATCACCTTCAACCGCCCGGAGGCGCGCAACGCCTTCACTCTTTCGATGTATGAGCGGCTCGAAGAAATCGTCCAGCAGGCCCAAAGCGATTCCTATGTGCGAGTATTGGTGCTGACGGGCGCGGGCGACAAGGCTTTTGCCGCGGGCACCGATATCTCGGAGTTCCTGGCCGTCTCGACCGCCGAGGACGCGCTGAATTACGAAGCGAAGATGGACCGCATCCTCAGCGCCTTGGAGCGTTCCTCCGTTCCCACCATCGCAGCCATCGCCGGCGCGTGCACCGGCGGCGGGGCCACCATCGCCATCTGCTGCGATCTGCGAATCGGCGCCGCCAACACGCGCTTCGGCATTCCCATCGCCCGCACGCTTGGCAACTGCCTGTCGATATCCAACTACGCCAGGCTGGTAGCTTTGCTGGGTCCCGCGCGAGTGAAGGACATCATCTTCACCGCTCGGCTCATCGAGGCCAAGGAGGCTCATGCGATCGGTCTGCTCAGCGAGGTGCTGCCCGATCACGCCAGCTTGATGGCCCGCACCGATGAGCTGGCGCGAACCGTGGCCAGCCACGCACCCCTCACGCTGCGCGCCACCAAGGAAGCACTGCTGCA
>DATLST010000105.1:0-24939 GCA_035534055.1 Candidatus Acidiferrales bacterium
CGCTTGAAAGTCGCAAAGCGCGATCTCGACGACGCTTCGAACCAGCTCGCGCAGTTTTCCAGCAAGAACAATACGCTGGACATCCAGACCGAAGGCAAGGCCATGCTCGACGCCGCGGGGACGGTCGCAGGGGAGATGATCGCCGCGCAATCGGAGCTCGAGGGCCTCAGACAGATCTATACCGACAATAATCCTCGGGTCCGCGCGTTGAATGCGCGCGTCGGCGAACTTCGCAAGCAGCTCGAAAAACTCGGTGGAACAAGCGCTGACGCCGCGACTACTGGTGATTCTTCGCTGGCTGTTTCTAACGACATGCCTTTTCCCACGATTCGCAGTTTGCCTTTGCTCGGGGCGAAATATTCTGACTATTACCGCCGCGCGAAAATTCAGGAAACCGTTTTCGAACTGCTGACGGAGCAGTACGAGCTCGCTAAAATCGAAGAAGCCAAGGAAACCCCGAGCGTCAAAGTGCTGGATCCTGGCCAAGTACCGGAGAAGAAATCCTTTCCCCCGCGCTTGTTGATCATGTTCCTGGGAACTTTTCTGGTTTTCTCCATTTCCGTAGTCTGGGTGCTGGGGTCGAAGCAATGGCAAGCCGCGGACCCGAATGATCCGCGCAAGGTTCTCGCGCAGGAAGTCGCCGGTGCGCTGAAGGCGCGAATGCCATGGGCGTCACGAAATGGATACGCTCCTGACTCGAGCGAGCAAAGAGAGGATGGACTTGACAGTCGTCGGCCTCCATCAAGCGGGCCGGTTGATCAGTAAAGTCGTCCGCAAGCATCTGTAAAATAAATGGTTAGGTCACATAGAGTCTTGTAAGTGACGGGGCGAAGCTGTATCTGGAGTTATCATGGCATCTTCGAGGCCGACGATACTAGAGCGTGAGCCGGCAGATTACGTGGGCGCGGGTTCGCTGCCCGCGTCATCACTCGAGCCGCGCTGGTACGCCGCATACACATGCGCAAATCATGAAAAGCGGGTCGCGGCGGAACTCCACGCCAGGACCGTCGAACATTTCTTGCCGGTATACTCTTCCATACGACGCTGGAAGGATCGCCGCGTAATATTGGATCTACCGCTGTTCCCCGGCTACGTGTTCGTGCGGCTCGCGCTTCGCAACCGGCTTCGTGTGTTACAGATTCCAGGCGTCGTTCAGCTGGTTGGCTTTAATGGCAAGTCCGCCGCGCTTCCCGACGAGGAAATGGAGATCTTACGCTCGGGTCTTTCCCAGGGCCTGTGTGCCAAGCCGCATCCGTTCTTGACGATGGGTCGGCGCGTGCGGATCACTGGTGGTCCTTTCGCAGGGCTTGAGGGCGTATTGAAGAGGAAGCGGAACAGTATGCGGGTGGTGGTATCACTTAGTCTTATCCAGCGCTCGGTGGCGGTGGACGTGGACATTGCGGACGTGGCCCCAGCCTTCTAGGGTTTGCCACAGTTGACATGACCGAAACCCTAAGAAATCAAAACGGGCACTTAACCAGCGGCCGACTGCTGGCAAGAAATACAGTGTGGAATGTGGTGGGCAGTGGCGCACCGATGGTCGTAGCGGTCTTCTCGATTCCGATTCTCATCCGAGGATTGGGCAATGAACGCTTTGGGGTTCTAACGCTCGCCTGGGCCCTGATCGGGTACGCGAACCTGTTCGACCTCGGGTTGGGCCGCGCTCTCACGCAACTTGTCGCCCGAAAACTCGGAGCCGGTCAGGACCGGGAAGTTCCCACGCTGGCATGGACTTCCTTGCTGCTGATGTTGCTGCTCGGCATCCTGGGCGCGGCAGTTTTGGGTTTGCTCTCGCCGTGGCTTGTTCATCGCGCACTGCATGTGCCCGGCGCGTTGCAAAGCGAGACCTTAGAATCATTCTATCTGCTAGCCCTATGTGTCCCGGTGGTTATCTGTACCGCGGGTCTGCGCGGCCTGCTCGAGGCTCACCAGCGCTTCGGACTAATCAACGCTCTACGGATTCCGATGGGAGTCTTCATATTTGCCGGGCCGTTGCTCGCCCTGCCGTTTTCGAAGAGCCTAGTTCCGGTGGTGGCAGTGTTGGCCGGGGGTCGGGTCATCGCCTGCTTCGCTCATCTGGTGGTCTGCCTGCGTGTTTTGCCGGAGTTAAAGCGCTCGATTGTCTGGGAGCGATCCGCCATCGGCCCGTTGCTGCGCTTCGGCGGATGGATGACGGTAACCAATGTGGTCAGTCCGCTGTTGGTCATGCTCGACCGGTTTTTCATCGGCGCACTGCTCTCCTTGACTGCGGTCGCTTACTACGCAACCCCTTATGAACTGGTCACAAAATTTCTGCTCCTTCCCGGCGCGCTAATGGGGGTAATGTTTCCAGCCTTCTCGGCCAGCTTCGCGCAGGACCGCGAGCGCACAGCACTACTCTTTGGGCGAAGTGTGAAATCACTTCTGCTGGTCTTGTTCCCGGCCATGCTGTGCACGGTGGCGCTGGCGCAGAGCGGATTGAAGCTGTGGCTTGGAGCCGACTTCGCACAACACAGTTTCCGCGTGCTTCAGATCCTCGCTGTGGGAGTTTTTGTAAACAGTTTGGCGCAGGTACCGTTCGCGGTCTTGCAAGGCGTGGGAAGGCCGGACTTAACCGCTACCCTGCACCTCATCGAGCTCCCTCTCTACCTGGGGTTGCTTTGGTGGTTGATTGGCGCATTCGGGATCGAGGGCGCGGCTATTGCCTGGACCACGCGTGTGGCATTTGATGCCTTGTTTATGTTTGGGCTGGCGAAGCGCTTGGTAGCTGGGAGGAGCCGGATACACCTGCAGACAGCGCTCCTGATGGCGGTGGCCTTGGGGGTTTTGGCGCTGGCAGCCTTGGTTCAAGGCCCGATCGCGAAGGGCTTGTTTCTGCTGGGAACGATCCTGTGCTTTGCACTTGTGATGTGGTTCCGGATTCTTACTCCGGAAGAGCGGACCCTGGCGCAGAGCTATCGCTAGGAAATCTATGTCTTATGATTACGCTGCGTAACGAGAATTGTCCGATTTGCAACTCCGGCAATCGACTATTACTCGGCAAGCCCGGGAGAATCAGCGATGCTTTTAAGGGCTATAGCGAAATAAGGGAAGTGAACGTCGTGCGCTGCCTTGATTGTACTGGCAAGTATATCCATCCCATGATGTATTTTTCGGATGAATTCAGACAACAACTGTACAGCCTTGATTATTGGAACTCCAATGGCGAGTTAGAGGAGTTCAAGAATTTCCAAGAGAAAATCAGGATCATGGAGGACGTCAAGAACATCTTCGGCGATCCTCGTGGCAAGCTCATGCTCGACGTCGGATGTGGCACGGGGGAATTCTTGAAAGCCGCTGCCGATATTGGATTCGATGTTACCGGCATCGACGTCGCCGCGACCACGACGGAGCACATCACAAGGCGTTATGGATTTCGGACCGTGACTGGGCTTCTCGTGCCGGACTCCTTCCGCCCTTGTAGCTTTGATGTGGTTGTTCTTTCTCATGTCATTGAACATCTTCAGAGACCTATTGAACTGCTCAAGGTCATCTACGCCATCCTCAAACCAAACGGTCTGTTTGTCATGTGCACTCCTAACTCTGATTCGCTAGGGGAAGACATTCATCATTTTTACGGGCGTCTTCGGCATGACCGTTCGAAATGTTATTATCTGAGCCCTTTTCTGAATCCATACCACATCATTGGATTCAATCTTCGTTCCGCGCGCAGAGTCCTTGAAGATGCAGGATTTTTTGTCGAGCGCTGCAAACTGTATTCGGGCCTGGAGTGGGAAGATAAAGACCGCAAAGTAATCATGCGGTCCATTAAAATCGCGGGTGCCTTGGCTGGCAAAGGCATGAGCATCGTTACCATATCCCGCAAGACGGTACCAGCGAGCGTCGAATGAATCGTTGAGGGGCGTGCATTCGGCATTGGTGAGTTATGCCGCTTGTGTCGGTGGAGGAGCGTATTAAAGGGGCCATGCAAATGTTGTGCGCTTATGCAACGGTGCTGATCTGCGGTTGTCAAATTGGCAGCAACGTCCCGCCGATTGGTTCGGAACAGTGCATTTGGGTTTCTTCTCCCTCACCAGGTGCTACGGCTCCTAGAATGTTCAGGAAAAGCTTCTCAGTGACATCTGTACCGATACGTGCAACCCTTTACTTCTTCGGACCCTACAATGCCGACGTGCTGATCAATGGGGCAACCGTCGTCCATCTCGCCCAAGGTGGACCGCTGCTTACCAATGAGCGTCCGCTTGAAATCGCTGACGTCTCGAACGTTTTGATGAATGGCACGAACTCAATTCAGGTCACTGCTTCGGCCAGCGAGATTCTCGCTCTTAAAATCATTCCCGACGAGCAAGGCATCAATGCTCAGCCGCTCGTTGTCTCTGACTCTTCCTGGCAAGGATCGGCGGACGGTTCCAATTGGATGCCCGTCAGCTCATTTGGCTCGCTTGAATCTGACGTTACTCGGTTCAAGGATAATTTTGACCTGAACCTGTATCAGTGGCCAGGCTATCAGGGAATCAATGCTATTCTTGATCACGCTCTCCTTGAACCGGCTTCCTCCACCCCGGATAGTCCCAATAGCATCATCCTGGATTTCGGCAAGGAAGTCTCCGGTCGGTTGCGGGTAGATTCGTCATGGTCCATAGCTGAGCATTTGCAAATGAGCTTTGGTGAAACCTTAGAAGAAGCGACACCTAATCTCTCTGCCCTTGGACCTCGAAATCTCTTGGTTCCAGCGGCAGCAACGGCGTATGGCCCGGTGACTGCCTTTCGCTACGTTCAGGTCGTTTTCCTGGACGGTCCGGACGCCGCTCAGTCTTTACGGATCCGAGCGGACCAAGTGTTTCGCAACCTGTCGCTGGTGAGGCAGTACAAAAACCCGGATCCACTGTTAGATCAAATCTGGCAAACTAGCGTTTACACGGCTCAACTGGGAATGCAAACAGAATTCTGGGACGCCCCTAAACGGGACCGCAGCCCCTACTCCGCCGATCTTTATGTCAGCGCCCGTACTGCTCGGGCCGTGTTCGGAGATGCAACAAATGCGTTAGTCGAGGCTACGCTTGACGACCTTCTCAAACGGATTTGTCTCGTCAATGGTATGCCCGTAACTGGGCAAGATATCAACTGCATTCCTTCGTTTAATGCCTGGTGGATTCTGGATCTGGGCGATCTATACCGCTCCAGTGGCGATGCCGCGTATCTAGCAAGCCAGCGCGAGAGTCTGAAGTCGATACTCGCTAGAATGCAAACTCAATTGAAGGATGGCTTGTTTGCCGACGATCCCAGCATGGAGTTGTTCGTTGATTGGTCGCCCGGGATGTATCACTTTGCCGGCCAAACTGCGCCGGAAGCGGCAAAGATCACCACCATGATTTACTACATGGCGTTCAAAGAAGCCGCGTTCCTCTTTGGACAGATGGGAGATGCTCAATCGGCAGCAAACTACGCAGCGGTTGCCCTCGCGATCAAGACGGCTGCCGCCACGACGTATTTTGACTCAGGGACTAGTACCTTCGACGATCGGATACAAACCAACGCGATGGCTGTATTTTCGGGTATCGCTGATTCCTCTCAATACGATTCCATCTTTACGAAGGTTTTGAGCCAGCCGCCTTCTCAAGAGGTGACGCCCTACTTTTACTACTTCGTACTGGAAGCGATGGAGATTACCGGGCATCGGTCGGAGGCGTTGGACCTAATCCGGCAAGTGTGGGGCGGGATGTTGAATGCCGGCGCCACCACGTTCTGGGAGATTGATCCGCCGGGATGTGCAAGTGCACCCGACGTGGGAGAGTGTCTGATTGAGGACTTCGACAAATTGTCGAGCCAGGGGTCACGCTATGTGATGTCCATGGCCCATGGCTGGTCGTCCGGACCTGCTGCCTTCCTGATGGAGACCCAGCCTTGAAACAGCTTAAAACGATTTTGTGTTTTGGGCTGGAAGTGTTTTTCCTCATTTCCGGTCAGGCAGAGCCAACTCTCGCACAAAGCTACCGTTAATAAATCCATGTCCTTTGACAAATGCTTGGCGCTGATCTTCAGCCTGATGATTCTGGGGCAGGCGTATTTTGTGCGCCGATATGTCGGCACATGGCTGTTTCCGGCGTGCTTGTTCGGGCTCTTTTGGTTCTGCCTCACCTTCTTTCCTTTGATTGTGCTATTCAATGTCCCGATAAATCCTTTGGGGGTCGGGTTCATCCTGTTATGCCTTGCCGCATTTTCCAGCAGCGCGCTGATTTTCCCTTGGCAAGAACGGCTTAAAGAAAACATCTTGAAGAGAGAGACAACGCTGCTGGTCTTCCAAAACCCATTCCTAAAAAGAACGTTCTATGTGCTGAGTTCTGTTACCACACTTTGCATCGTGCTCGACTCTCTTGCCCAAGGCGTTTCGCTCCACGATTTGGTGTATAACTTGATAACGACTGCGGCATCCTATCGGAATTTGGTTTCCTTTGGTGACCTCAATGTGACCATGTATGGACGGCTGGGCGACATCCTGATTTATGACGTTTCTATCTTGGGGGGGATGTTGATTTCCTCGACGCCCACGAGATGGGGGCGATTCCGAATCATAATGTGCTCATTTACCCCTGGGGTGTTGATGGCGGTTGCGCAGTCGACCAAATGGGCCCTATTCTCGTCGATCGCGTTCTTCTATGGTGGCGTCTTAACCTATCAGGTTGCCCAGAGCGACTTCCGCTTATTCAAAAAAGGTATCTTTAAGAAACTGATCCTGTGCTTTGCCATTCTGGTGTTGGTGACCGCGGTCTCCTTCATGTCACGAGGTTTGCAGGACTCGGATGACAGCACCCTCATCCACGACAGATTAACACTCATGTTTGCTTCCTACTCTTGCGGTCACCTATATGCTTTCTCCGATTGGTACGGTTCATACATGGCAGCGAATTGGGACACTGGATACCAATCGCAAATCCGCTACCAGCAGGACAACGCTACATACGGAGCAACATATGGCGTATACACCTTCGCACCGGTGGCCAGATTCTTGGGCAGCACGAAAGCCATCCCGCCAGATACGTTCGACGACTACTACGAATACGGAAACTTAATTGTAAGCAATATTTACACAATATTCCGTGGACTGATCCAAGACTTCGGCGTTGGTGGCTGCTTACTTTTCATGTTTCTCACGGGCTTGTTGAATCATTGGAGCTTCAACACCATGCTTCGAAACAGAAAGCCAGTGCTTACGGTCGCGACCTTTATATTCTTCATCGGGTTTTATTACGCTTCTTTCGGAAGAAGTCTTTTTAGTTGGAGCGGCATATACTTTTCGTTTGTTGTACTCTGTGCCATACTTGCCATCAACAAACGGCTTAGCCTCTATCCGAAAGAATCCGCATCCTCATTTCGAACAGGGTCTGTGTAGCAACTGACTCTGTTGTGAACGGAGTTACGGACCAACAAGTGGATTACACGGCTCGGTCGCCGTTCGGCAGTTGCTAGGGCGGCCCGTGGAGCTTAGAGCAAGATTGAGTGGTATTCCAGTGACGCAAGGTCAGGGTTCAGAGGGCGTCATTCCTGTTGTCATCCTCAATTGGAACGGCGAAGATGACACGGTGCCCTGCCTGAAATCGATAAGGGCGAGCGTCCCGGCAGGATTCGTGCCGGTAGTTGTGGATAACGGGTCCAGCTGCGAGACTCTTGAGAAATTAAAGTGCGAGTGCGGGCAGATCTTCGGCAGGATCCTCTTTCTGAAAGAGGCTGAGTTATCAGCGTTCAGTGACGTGCAGCGAGCCGAGTCCCGGGGGCATTTGAGCGAAGATTCGCTGGTGTTCATCGAGAATGGGGAAAACCTGGGTTTTGCCAAAGGGAACAATGTGGGGATTCGGTTTGCGGAGCTAGTGGGTGCGGAGTGGGTGATGCTGCTCAACAACGACACGGTAGTGGCACCGGAGGCATTTCACGAGCTAAGGGAATTCGTGAAGAGCTATCCAGAATTTTCGGCGATCACTCCGCAGATCAGGTACTACAACCAAAAAACGCGAATTCAGAATTGCGGGGGCGATTTGACGTACTTTGGCAGCCGGAGATACAAATTCGCGAACATGGATGCTTCCGCGCTGCCGGAGTCAGACTTTTCGGTCGTCACCTTCGTGACCGGCTGCGCTCTTCTCTTCAAACATAGGGTTACCGGCGGCCTCACGGAGGATTTTTTCTTTGGAGAAGAGGATTACGAATTCTCGCTGAGGATGAGGAAACGAGGACTGGAGATGGCCTGCGTTCATGGAGCAGTGGTCTATCACAAAGTAAGTGTGAGTATTGCAAAGAGTTCAAGGCCCTTGGGAGGAATTATGGTCCAGTATGCCAGCCGACTCATCAACACACGCAACTACTATTCCAAGGCTCGGTGGCACGCCACGAGGATACTGGCATACACTTATCTGCCTGTTCTTCTGGCTAGGAAGGGAATCAAACTGAGAAAGTCGCTAACGGCCATAGGGAAAGTTGAGTCGTGTCTCAAGCGAAATCGGGGTGTTGACCGTTCGGACTTTCAAGCGATGATAGGTCTTCAATGACCCGCTGGATTGCGACCCGTCGCTTCTCGTATGAGAAATGCTCGATGATTCTTGCTCGTGTTTGCACGCCGATAGAATGACGCTCTTGTTCTGTCTTCGCAAGCAAGCCCGTTATTCCTGCAGCTACGGATCGCGGGTCGTTATGATCCACGAACACCCCATGACTACCGACCAGTTCCGGAATAGCGCCCATTGGGCTAACAACCACTGGCGTTCCACAACTCATGGCTTCAGCAACGACCATGCCAAAGGTTTCGGTATCGCTGATCTGTACATAGATCCTGGAACGCTGCAGCCAATTGACTACATCTGTATTCTGCATGCTGCCCACGAAATCAACGTTTCCCTGAATGCCTAGGCCGCAAGCAAGAGCATGTAGCCGTTTATAAGCGTTGCCTTTATCGCCGATAACGACAAACGTTTGCTCGGGATACGTTTCGAGAACGATAGGTACTGAACGGAGGAATACCTCTCCTCGTTTTAGACTAACCACATCGTTGTACAGATTGAAAATGGTTGTGACGTGTAACCTGTTATGGTCTGATGGGCAGAATGTGCCAGTATCGACGCTATTCGGAACGACAAGCGGTTGGCGCGCGCCCAGTATTGCCACGTCGTTGAGCATATAGCGGGAAACGACGAGGGTGACCGTCCCCAAGCGGAGGCTCAAACGGGCAGCAAGCTTCTTGTACCAGGGGGCGGCCAGATAGCCGCGGGGGATGCCGGACAGAGAGTCGCGGTAGAACATGGAGTCGTTGCCGCCGGCGACGACGACGATGGGTTTGCCGGAAAGTCGGGCCTTGACGAGAGGCAATATGCTTCCACTGGCCCACCAGGAAAAGTAGAGATCGCAACCCCACGGTATTTCGCTGAAGGATGTAGCGACCGTCACCTCATATCCCAGATCATGAAGAATGCGGATGTCTTGAATGGAATACTGTTCCCTCTGGAGTTGCGGCCGGTTCTCGTGAGAGAAGAAACATGCTGTCTTAACGGTGGCCATAATTGTGGTTTTGGAGTCTGGAGTGGGAGGTCATGACAACGATAAGGCCGAGCACGCGCATAATTGTATGTGATCCCGAAGCGGTAAAAAAAGCGTCCTGCTACAGTAGAACATAAAATCGAGGGCAATTCTGATCATGAGGAGATACCAAATCTGCGCCAATTGCGTGATGGATACTTCCGATCCGAAGATCACATTCGACGGGAAAGGAGTCTGCGATCACTGCACCACCTTCTACCGCGATGTTTTTCCGAGATGGCAGCCCAATGAAGCCGGGATGACAATCCTCAAGAAGAAGGTCGATCAAATCAAAAGGGCAGGAGCCGGAAAGGCGTTCGATTGCATCATCGGAATCAGCGGCGGAGCGGACAGTTCGTACCTGGCGTACGTCGCTAAAGAACAGCTCGGACTGCGTCCCCTGGTATTTCATGTCGACGGCGGGTGGAATACGCAAATCGCTGTCAACAACATCGAGAAAATAATTGACGGTTTGGGTTTGGAATTGTTCACGGTGGTGATCGATTGGAAGGAGATGCGCGACCTGCAGCTCGCCTTTTTCAAATCGGGGGTACCGCACATCGATTTGCCGCAAGATCATGCATTTTTTGCGACGATGTATCGATTTGCCGAAGAACACGGGGTTAAGTATATCCTTACCGGAGCAAATATTTCGACGGAGTGCGTCAGGAATCCTCTCGATTACTTTTACTACGGTACGGACTTGTGGCAAATCCGGGATATTCATAAAAGATTCGGGCAAGCACCACTCGTCAATTTCCCCCTTTCCGGCGTCTTGCGGCACAAAGTTTATCTGAGATATTTCAAGGGAATCGAGGTGGTTAAACCGCTGGACTGCCTTCCTTACGTGAAAAAGGATGCTATGGACCTGCTCAGCACCAAATTCGGATGGCAGAAATATCCGCGCAAACACTTCGAGTCCCGATTTACGAAGTTCTACGAGGGGTATTGGCTCCCGACGAAATTCGGGTTCGATACGCGGAGGGTCCAGTATTCGAGCATGATCTTGACCCGGCAAATGACGCGGGACGAGGCCCTGACGGATCTCGCGCAGCCGCCTTACGATGAAAAAACCATTGCGCACGACTTTGAGTACATCGCCACGAAGCTGGAAATATCCGTGGCAGAACTGCAAAGTTACGTGGATGCGCCAATCAAGTCGTTCAGAGATTACAACAATCAGCTGTATCTCTTTCTCCTGGGCGCTCGAGTCATGCAGTTGATGGGGCTCGAAAGGGCAGCAGTGAAAAGATGATTTCAATATTTAACTATGGCATCGGCAACGTTCAAGCACTGGCCAACACCTATAAGCGACTGAATATACCGGCGCGGATCGTGAGTGCGGCGGCAGAGTTGGCCCGAGCAGAAAGAGTCATCCTCCCAGGAGTGGGTTCATTTGACTGGGCCATGTCCCGCCTCAATAATTCCGGTATGCGGCCCGTGCTGGACGATCTCGTGCTGTCCAAGGGCAGGCCTGTACTAGGAATTTGTGTGGGTATGCAGATGATGGCCGAACGAAGCGACGAGGGCTCGCTCGAAGGGCTCGGGTGGATTGATGCCGAAGTCAAGAAATTCGACCACGCGGCGCCATCACTTCATGCGTGCCTGCCGCATATGGGTTGGAACGACGTTGAACCCTGCAGTCAGGACGGCTTGTTCAGGGACATCGGAGTGACCGGCAGGTTTTACTTCTTGCATTCATACTATTTTGCGCCAAAAGACCAAAACACGATTCTTGCAGTTACGGACTACGGCATTGACTTTGCATCAAGCGTTCGCGCCGGTAACATTTATGGCGTGCAGTTTCACCCCGAAAAAAGTCATCAATGGGGTGTCCAACTCCTGAAGAATTTTGCCGAGTTGTAAGGATGTTGCGCCCACGAATTACACCCTGTCTTCTGATCAAGAACGGCGGCCTGGTCAAGACCATTAACTTCGGCAATCCGAAGTATGTGGGCGATCCGATCAACGCTGTGAAGATTTTCAACGAGAAGGAAGTTGACGAAATCATCGTGGTCGATATCGATGCTTCCGTACATAAGAAGGAGCCCAATTACGGGCTCATCAAGAATCTGGCAGCCGAATGCCGGATGCCGCTGTGCTATGGCGGAGGGATCAAGACCGTCAAGCAAGTCGAAGAAATCATCAGCTTGGGTGTTGAAAAGGTCGCGATTAGTTCTGCGGCGATTGAGAATCCCGGTCTCATTGCGAAGGCTGCTGCCGTTGTCGGCAGTCAGAGTATTGTGGTGGTCATGGACGTGAAGAGGGTCGATTCCCCGGAGCCCTATGAGCTCTTTATCCATAATGGTAGAAAGGCCACTGGTCTCGGCCCTGTCGAGTTTGCCAAGGCGGCTGCGGATCTGGGCGCTGGAGAGGTGGTCATTAATTCGATTGACCGCGACGGGCTAATGACAGGCTATGACCTTCAGCTCGCTAGAGAGGTGCGCGAGGCCACCACCCTTCCAATCACTGTTCTGGGAGGCGCCGGATCGCTCAGTGATATTGCAGCTCTGATCGAATTGTTTGGAACCATTGGCGCAGCCGCAGGTAGTTTGTTTGTGTTTAAGGGCAGCTTTAGGGCGGTTTTGATCAATTACCCCACCCGGTCAGAGAAGGATGCCTTGGTGCCTCACGCTCGTCAGGCTATGGCTTCTGAGATTTGATGCAACAATTGCTTCTACATATCGGCACCGGCAGTACAGAGCTGGTTGACGCGCCAGTCCCGTCGCTGCGTGAGGGTCATGTGCTGATCCGAACGCGATGCACGCTGATCTCCGCAGGGACCGAGCGAATGCTGATCGACTTCGGTCGGGCTTCGATGTTCGACAAGGCACGGCATCAGCCCGACAAGGTCAAGATGGTTTTCGACAGAATGCGTACTGACGGCCTGTTCGCCGCGATAGATGCGGTGCGCAGTAAGCTTGACCAACCGCTTGCACTGGGCTACTGCAATGTTGGAAGTGTGATCGAGGTGGGCAAAGGCGTTACCCAGTTCAGACCGGGCGATCGGGTAGTTTCTAATGGCAGCCATGCTGAGGTGGTGAGTGTGCCGAAAAACCTGTGCGCACTCGTCCCCGACAATGTCAAAGACGAGTCGGCCGTGTTTGCAGTGTTGGGAGCGATCGGTCTCCAGGGTTTGCGCCTAGCCCAACCCACTCTTGGGGAAACGGTCGTGGTGACCGGCCTGGGGCTGATCGGGCTATTAACGGTGCAGATGCTGCAAGCACATGGTTGTCGCGTAATGGGCATCGACCACGATGCGCAGCGGCTCGAGATGGCGCGTAAGTTCGGAGTGTATGCCGTCGATGCGTCTGCAGGTGACGATCTTGTGATGCGCGTCGTGGACTTTTCTCGTGGGCGGGGTGTGGACGCCGTAATCATCGCAGCATCCACGCCCAGTTCTGAGCCAGTTTCGCAAGCTGCCAAGATGTGCCGAAGGCGCGGCAGGATTGTGCTGGTGGGAGTTACAGGACTCGAGCTCTCCCGACAGGACTTCTACGAGAAGGAAATTACGTTCCAGGTATCTTGTTCATATGGTCCTGGCCGCTACGACGCAAGCTACGAGTTAAAGGGTCAAGACTACCCCATCGGTTTCGTGCGCTGGACCGAGCAGCGCAACTTTGAAGCGGTGCTGGATTTGATGGCATCGAGTGCCCTGAACGTGACGCCCCTCGTTACACATCGCTTCCCTATCGAACGCGCGGACGAGGCCTATTCCGTCCTGACCAATAATGAACCCTCGCTGGGCATCCTGTTGCTGTATCCGGCGGAGTCGAACAATGAAATGAACTCTCGCACAGTTGTGCTCCAAGGCCCAAGGTCTCTAGGTGCAGTCGCCAACCCGGTGGTTGGTTGCATTGGAGCCGGCAACTATGGTGGTCGGGTATTGATTCCAGCGCTGGTAAAATCCGGGGCGAGGCTGCATACCATTGTGACGACAAGTGGTTTGAATGCGGTGCACTACGGCAAGAAATTCGGCTTCACCAAGGCGTCCACGAGCACCGCGGAGCTGTTTGCGCAGAACGAAATCAATACAGTGGTTATCGCCACGCAGCACGATAGCCATGCACGGCTTTCGTCAGAAGCTTTGCGAAGCGGGCGGCATGTGTACGTGGAAAAGCCCCTGGCCCTGAATCGGGAACAGCTTGCCGAGGTCGAGACGGCCTACGCCGAGTCCGCTGCGCGCGGCACCGCGCCCATCATTCTTGTCGGATTCAATCGCAGATTCTCCCCTCACGTGCAGCGCATGCGAGAGATGCTGCGGGGAACGGCGGGCCCCATGTCGTTGAACCTGTTGATGAACGCGGGTGTCGTTCCGCCGGAGCATTGGACCCAGGATCCACAGGTCGGTGGAGGACGGATCATTGGGGAGGCCTGTCACTTCATTGACCTAGCGCGCTTCCTCGTAGGTGTGCGGATTGTCGGGGCAAGCACCAGTGCAATGCGAAGTAGGAGAGAAGGCACGCGTAGTCCGGATACTGTGCATATTTCACTTGAGTTTGAGGATGGATCGATTGCCTCCATTCAGTACTATGCAAACGGACATCGTTCCTTTCCGAAGGAGCGCGTGGAAGCGTTTGCCTCAGGACGGATTCTTCAGTTGGAAAACTTCCGCGTCCTGCGGGGCTTTGGCTGTCCGGGGTTCCGAAGCTTCCGGACCTGGAGACAGGACAAGGGACATGGCGCTTGCGTGCGAGCCTTTCTTACTGCTGTCGAGTTGGGAGGGCCCTCGCCGATTCCGGTAGAGGAAATCTTCGAAGTTTCCCGGGTTGCAATAGAGGTCGCGGAGAGCCTCAGAAACAGCTGAGGAACGGCCAAGGAATGTCAATTCTGCGAGATCTGCTCCCGAGCGCTTTCTCGGGAGCCGGGGATCTAGAAGTTCGGAGGAACGATGAAGCAATTTTTTGGAACCGGCCTAAGACTGACAGTCAGCCTGAATTCCACCCAGTGCGGCTGCTGAAGATCTATTTCTCCACCGCGCTGCGGCTCGGAGTCGCCAATGTAGCGCGCGTAGCGATCTACCGTGCTTGCAAGCGAGCAGGGATTTATCGATGGTTGCTTCCGCTGCGTAAAGCGGTCCCACTCGGGCTTGAAGTTGATTCGTCACGCGACGTTGCTCACCCGCTTGTACCATGGGCCGATCGGGCGGTTCTAACCGAGGCCGAAGAGTTGCTCACAGGGAAGGCGAACTACTTTTCGACACATGCCCAGGACATCGGCAGTCCGCCGAATTGGTTCCTCAACCCATTTCAGAATAAGCAGCACCCGCAGTCCACTCACCATTGGAGCAAAATTGCGGACTTTCGCGTCGAGGTGGGGGACATCAAACTCATCTGGGAGATGTCCCGGTTCACTTGGGCACTGGTCTTCGCACGCGCCTGGCGTATCAGTGGGGATGCGCGTTATCTCTCGGCTTTGCGGCTCTGGATACAGGACTGGTGGAAGTGCAATCCCCCTAACACTGGTCCCAACTGGATGTGCGGACAGGAAACCTCCATCCGGCTCATTAACGCGTTACTCGCATTGCGCTTGGCGGAGCTGGAAAAGAATGCTGGACCTGGGCTGGTGGCTTTCGTTGAGGCACATTGTCGACGCATTGACCTCACTACGTTTTACGCCGTGGCGCAGGACAACAATCACGCGACCAGTGAAGCTGCGGGTCTTTTCGTGGGTGGCACGTGGTTGGCTAGGTATAGCGAGGGCGATGCGAGGTGGCGCGGCCGAAGGTGGGCCAAGAAAGGCCGCAAGCTGCTCGATAGTCGGGTCTGCCGGCTGGTCTTGCCCGATGGCAGCTTCTCGCAGCATTCGCTCACTTACCACCGAGCCATGCTTGACACTCTTTGTGTTGCGGAAGCATGGCGACGACATGTGGGTGAGGCACGATTCACCGAAAACTTTTATACACGCGCGGCTGCCGCAACGCGATGGCTGGGCGCGATGATTGATCCCGCGAGTGGCGATGGCCCCAATCTGGGAGCGAATGACGGAGCGCACCCATACCGCCTGGACACCAGCGCTTACCGTGACTTCCGACCCTGTTTGCAGTTTGCGTCGCTCCTGTTCATCGGCAAGGCGGCATTGAAACCTGGTCCGTGGGACGAATCTGCGGCCTGGTTGGGTGTTCGTACTGAAAGGGCCGTGCGGCCTTGGCTCAACGAATTGAGCAGCACCGTATTCCCAGATGGTGGCTACGTGGTCATTCGCAACAGAACTGGTGCGCGGGTGTTGCTCCGCGCGCCCACGGCGCGATTCCGTCCAGCGCATGCCGATGCGCTTCACCTAGACTTGTGGTGGAAGGGAAAGAACGTCCTGCGGGACGGTGGCACCTACACCTATGGCGACCACGACGCCGTGGCCGGGTCCCTCTTGAGCGTTGTTGGCCACAACATTGAGCAGTTTGACGACCACGATCAGATGCCCCGGCTCGGCCGGTTCCTGTATGGCAGTTGGGTGAGGGTCATCGGGATGCATGCAATCACCACAAGCGCCGATGGGCAATCTTGGGCGGGAAGTTACACTGATGTTTGGGGAGCACAGCGCAAGCGGACCGTAACTCTGAGGACTGACGCGCTTTTTGTGCTGGACCAAGTGCAGGGATTCAAGCGGAAGGCCGTGCTGCGGTGGCGCCTGGCTCCCGGCAATTGGTCCCAGAACGCAACGGGATGCGCTTCAACGATGGTGCGGATAAGCGTGGAAAGCAGTGTACCTATACGCCGCATGAGCCTTGAGAGCGGCTGGGAATCGCGGCATTACCTGGAAAAATCCGCACTGCCGGTTCTGGAAGTGGAAATAGGCCAATCACCGGCTTCTCTTACAACGATTGTTTCACTGTCCTAGTCATGCGCGTTTTGTACTTCCACCAGCATTTTTCAACGCCGGATGGATACAGTGGCACTCGCTCTTACGAAGTCTCGAAACGACTGCTGGTATCCGGCCACCAGGTCACCATGGTGTGTGGAGCTGCTTCCATGTCAAAGTCCGGGCTTTCTGGCCCGTTTTTGAGTGGGCGACGCGAAGGCAGCGTAGATGGCATTTACGTTATCGAACTGGAATTGCCGTACTCCAACAACGACAGTTTCCTGCGTCGTTCCTGGACGTTCCTCCGGTTCGCATTTCGAAGCGTTGTTCTGGCGCTTAGGGTGGACTACGACGTGGTTTTTGCTACCTCTACACCCCTGACCGCCGCGTTGCCCGGGATCGCTGCGCGCTGGTTACGCCGCAAACCATTCGTCTTTGAGGTGCGCGATCTCTGGCCAGAGCTGCCGCGGGCAATGGGCGTTTTCCGCAATCCCCTGTTGCTGTTGATGATGGACTGGCTGGAATTCTTGGCCTACCACTCAGCAAATTCCTGCATTGCACTTTCACCCGGAATCGCACAGGGCATCACTCGACGGGGTGTTCCTGAGAGCCGCGTCATTACTGCGCCGAATGGCTGTGATCTGGATTTGTTTGCCCCCGACTCGGCGCAGCCGCTACCTGAAATCCCCGGTTTGCAGTCAGACTCCTTTGTGGCGACCTTTACCGGCGCTCACGGTGCTGCCAATGGTTTGGGGGCCGTCCTGGATGCAGCGGCAGAACTGCGAATGCGCGGGCGGACAGATATATCTTTTGTATTTATTGGTGACGGAAAGGAAAAACCCACTCTGATCGAAAGAGCGCACCGCGAAAAGCTAGAGAATTGTCTCTTCGTGGACCCGATGCCAAAGAAGGTTTTGGCCCAGTTTCTGTGCCGACGTGCGAACGTGGGCTTGATGATCCTCGCCAATGTGCCGGCCTTTTACTACGGAACCTCCCCCAACAAGTTCTTTGATTATCTGGCGAGCGGCTTACCGGTGCTGGTGAACTACCCTGGCTGGATGGCGGAGATGGTTACTGCACAAGGTGCGGGGGTTGTGGTTCCGCCGCAGGATCCGGTAGCGTTCGCGGATGCCGTACTGCGTATGGCCGATGCTCGTGCCGCGACAGCAGAAATGGGGCCGCGAGGGCGTAACTTTGCGAAGCGTGAATTTTTGCAGACAACACTCGCACAACGTTGTGTTTCGGTGATGGAAAGCGTAACTGCCGGATAAGCCTAAACTGGCACAGCTCTCGCACGCGCGCTGGGGACGGGTGAATGGTGAACGAGCATATGCTGCGGTGGTGGCATTGGGCTCCGGGTTGCCTTCCTGCCGGAGGAATTGCCGACGCGGGGACCCAATAGCACCATCCTTGGACATGTGATCTGGTAAGAAAATGAGCGTGTACCGCCACTGGGGCAAACGCGTCTTGGATCTGTTGGTGCTGCTCGTTGTGTCGCCGTTCGAGCTGCCGATAGCGATCGTTGTGGCACTGGTGGTGCGGCCCCAGAGGGGCAGTCCGGTGTTGTTCCGTCCGGTGCGCCCCGGTTATAAGGCCAAAGCCTTCACGCTGCTGAAGTTTCGAACCCTCTTGCATGAATAACCATCTCAAGATCACGAACATCGTGGGGGCGCGCCCCAATCTTCCAAAGATCGCCCCTCTGATGCGCGAGATGAAGCGGCATCCGGAAGTCGAGCCCCTACTCATTCACACCGGGCAACACTATGACGACAAGCTCAATGACATCTTCTTCCGCCAGATGGGGATCCCGCTCCCCGATGTGAACTTGGAGGTGGGTTCGGGTTCACATGCCGTACAAACAGCGGAAATCCTGAAACTCGTCGAACCTGTTCTTATCGACCAGCAGCCTGACCTCGTCTTAGTTGTCGGCGACGTCAATTCCACGATTGCCGTTTCGCTCGCAGCGGTGAAGCTCGGCATGCGTGTGGCACATGTCGAGGCAGGGCTGCGCAGCTTCGATCGCTCCATGCCCGAAGAAATTAACCGTATCCTTACCGACGCTTTGGCTGACTATCTCTTCGTGACTGAAGAAGATGCCGTTGAAAATCTCCTTAGAGAAGGGCGTCCGCGCGAGAGCATCTTTTTCGTCGGAAACGTCATGATTGATTCCCTACGCTACTTCCTACCTCTTGCACAGCAGTCGCTTGTTGGTGAGGAACTGGGCCTAGTCAGGGATTCGAGTTGGCGGGACTTTGCCGTCCTCACGCTTCACCGCCCCTCCAACGTGGACTCCGTCGACAAGCTCAGGGAAATCATGAGTGCATTAGATTCCATTGCGGCGCAACTGCCCGTCATTTTTCCTGTCCATCCTCGTACCGAACAGCGACTACTACAGGGCGGAATTGTGCATCATCCCGATTTGCGCCTCATCGAGCCTATGGGCTATTTGGATTTTCTCTGCCTGTTGAGTCGTGCCGCCCTGGTTCTGACAGATTCCGGTGGCATTCAGGAAGAAACCACTGCTCTGGGTGTCCCATGCCTAACCCTCCGGGAGAACACGGAGCGGCCCATCACCATCACTCAGGGCACCAATCTGCTCGTTGGTACAGATCCCGAAAAAATCGTAGTGGCCGCGCGCAAATCTATTGCCTCGAAAGGGAGTACCCGACCCCTTCCACCGCTCTGGGATGGCCATGCTGCCGAGCGAATTGTGGACACCCTCAGCAGAGTTGTTCCACGAAAAAGAAGCGCTTTCGGGGCCTACTAGGAATCCGATAAAAAGGTGCTGCGCGACGTGATCTCATTTTGGCGAATCTGGGAATGCTTCCTGCGACATCGTCCCACTGTCATGAGTGTAAGCACACCAAAGGCAGGCCTCCTCGGAGGACTAGCGGCATGGGTCAGCCGAGTTCCTTGCAGAGTTTATGTTTTGCGCGGGCTGCGGAGAGAAACGAGCCGGGGAGCGCGCCGGTGGTTCCTGTTCTTCTTCGAGCGTCTGGCTTGCCGGATGGCGCATTGCGTCATTTGCGTTAGCGAGAGCCTGAGGCAAAGAGCGATTGGCTGCGGCGCACCCGATCGGGCCGTCGTACTCGGTGAAGGGAGCAGCAATGGCGTTGATACGTCGCGGTTCGCGCCAACTCCAGAGCGGCTGCGCCAGGCGGCGGCGCTCCGCATCAGCTTGGGCATCCCGCACGATGCTCCAGTCGTCGGCTTTGTCGGGCGGTTCACGCGCGACAAAGGGATTCAAGATTTGATCCAGGCTTTTTCTTGTCTCCGTGAGCGGTTTCCCGAGGTGCACCTGCTATTGGTCGGCGAGTTCGAGAAAGGGGACGGCGTGCCAGTGGACATTCGCAACCAGATTTTCGCGGACCCTCAAATAATTTGTACTGGATTTGTCTCCGACCCGGCCCCTTACTACCATGCGATGGACATTCTTACTCTGCCCTCTCACCGGGAAGGTTTTCCCAATGCGGTACTGGAGGCCCATGCAGCAGGCAAGTCTGTAGTAGGCGCTCGCGCAACCGGCATCATTGATGCCATTAGCGATGGGATTAATGGGATTCTGGTTCCCATTGGAGATGCGCGATCCCTTGCCGAGGGGATCGCGGATCTGCTCCGCCATCCGCGGTTGGCGCTAGAAATGGGACGCACAGGGCGTGAGCGCGTCGGGCGTGAGTTCCGTCCTCAACGAATCTGGACGGCACTGCTGGAGGAATACTCGCGGCTCCTGCACCAGCGAGGATTGCCCGCTCCCAGGAAAACAGCCGGCACCCAAAGTATTGCCGGTAGTCGAACTACGGTGCCGGCATCATGAACAGCGTTGTCAAGCGCAGCATCGATTTGATCGGTTCCATCTCGTGCTTGACACTTTTGTCGCCGCTGATGCTGGTCATTGCGTTGACGATTGTTCTCACCATGGGTCGCCCGGTTTTTTTCCGTCAGCGCCGCCCGGGCTATCAGGGACGGCCTTTCTGGTTAGTCAAATTCCGCACGATGAACGATGCACGTGATCCACACGGAAAACCACTACCCGATGACCTGCGGCTCCGGCGTCTCGGAAGGATTCTTCGCCGCACAAGCCTCGACGAATTGCCCGAGCTGTGGAATGTCGCGAATGGCGAGATGAGCCTGGTCGGCCCGCGGCCGTTGCTCATGGAATACATGGACCGCTACACGCCGGAGCAGGAGCGCCGTCACCACGCAAAGCCGGGAATTACCGGATGGGCTCAAATCAACGGCCGAAATGCTCTGACGTGGGAGCAGAAATTTGCCTGCGACGTTTGGTACGTCGATCATTCGAGCTGGTTCCTGGATGCGAAAATCCTCGCAATGACATTGTGGAAGGTCGTGAAAGCCGAAGGAATCAACCAACCTGGACAGGCGACAGCCGAAGAGTTTAGGGGCATAGTGCGATGAAATCGAAGAACGCTCGTTCCCCCCAGAAATCTTTGCGGGCAAGATTCGTCTCATCCTGTTATGCAACCCACAATAGTTCGCGCCCCATTCGCTCAGCTTTGGGCGAGTGCCTGAGCGTCCTTAGTTCAGGGTCGCGCGGCCTATGTGTAGGCGCGGGTTCAACGAGACTGCATCCGGCGGTCATAAACCTGGATCTAGTTTGGGGAGAAACCATTGATGTGTGCGCATCTGCAGAGCATTTGCCTTTTCCGGATGAAGCCTTTGATTTGGTTTTGTCACAGGAGGTCCTTGAGCATGTACGCGATCCTTTCCAGGCTATGAGTGAAATGAAACGCGTTCTCAAGAAAGGGGGAATACTCTATTGTCAGGTACCATTCATAATCGGTTACCATCCCGGTCCGACTGATTTCTGGCGTTTCACCAAAGAAGGAATTCAGGAGATGATCCAGAAAGCGGGTTTCACGTACCAGGAAGTCAAGGTAGCTGTCGGCCCGGGCACAGGGTTCTATCGCATACTCGTAGAATTTTTGGCTTTAGTGGCAGCTCGGTTGTGGAGCAAACTTTATTTTCCTGTTAAAGCTGCATGTGCTCTTTTTTTCTACCCATTAAAATGGTTGGATCCGCTTCTTGCAGGCAGCCCGCAGGCCGACCGTATCCCCGGAGGTTACCTTGCCATTGCCCGCCGCTGAGAACTTGTGTGCAAGTCTTTCGGTGACGAAAACCATTGGCTTCTTGCCATGAAGATAACCATCCTTATCTCGTCAGTTGGGCGTCGGGTTCAGTTAATCGAGTGCTTTCGCCGGTCGATGCGAGCTATGAACCTGAACGGTTGCATCATTGGTATTGACTGTTCGCAGTCTGCACCTGGTGCCCACCTTGTGGATCATTTCATTAGAGTTCCGCGATGCGACGCTGGCGATTTCTTAGCGACCACGCTGAGTATCTGTGAAGAGCACAATGTCTCGTTGCTAGTGCCCACGATCGATACGGAGCTCTCAATTTATGCCGGGCATCGCGCAGACTTTTCCGCCGTCGGCACTACAGTAGTAATTTCCGCATCAGAAACTGTTAGTATTTGTGCTGACAAGCTCCTCGCGCACTCTTGGTTTATAGAAAACGGCCTCCCTACCGTTCGCCAAGGGACTTCAGCGCAAATAGTCGCTCGCCCTTCCGAGTGGGAGTTTCCCGTCATTGCAAAACCTCGTCGCGGGAGTGCCTCGGTGGGAGTGAGGATCTTAAACTCTCTTGATTCTCTCATGGACTTCTCGAGAGATCGCGAAGACTTGGTCGTAGAAGAGATGGCCCGCGGCCAGGAATACACCGTGAATGTGCTCGTCAACCGGCAAGGTCGATGCGTGTGCGCGGTGCCGCATCGCAGGCTCGAAGTGAGGGCCGGGGAGGTTAGCAAAGGCGTAACCGTTAGGCACGTCAGGATAATGGAGCTCATTTCACGGGTTTCGGAGCGACTACCCGGAGCGTATGGGCCGCTAAACGTGCAAGGCTTTCTCAGCTCTGCTGGCGAATTTCGAATTACTGAGATCAATCCCCGTTTCGGCGGTGGATACCCGCTCGCCCACCAGGCAGGAGCTGATTTCCCGCGGTGGCTCATCGAGGAATTGCTGGGCTTGCCCTCGTCAGCCTCATTTGATGCGTGGCAAGATGCATTGGCCATGCTTCGCTATGACAGCGCCGTTTTCTTACCAAGCCAAGATTTGGAAAACCACCGACCGTGAATCCTGTCTGCGTCGTCTTTGATCTGGATGACACACTGTATCTTGAGCGGGACTACGTCTGGAGTGGTTTCCGCGCATTAGAAGCATGGGCAGAGATTAACCTCGGGCTCGACGATTTTTGCCTTCGTGCATGGACCCTCTTCAACCGAGGAGAACGGGGGCATATTTTTGACAGGATACTTATAAAAGCTGGTATCGAACCAGACCGAAATACGATTCAGACAATGGTAGATCTTTATCGAGGACATATACCTGATATTCAGCTAGCTGCAGATGCCGCCGACTGTCTTCAGGATGTTCGCGGCCAGGTCCATTTGGCCTTAGTGAGCGATGGGCCAGAACAATCACAAAGAAATAAGATCAAAGCGCTGGGTCTCGAACGGAGCTTCGAGGCAGTGGTCCTCACTTCGGCCCTGGGAAGCGGGTACGCAAAGCCTCATCTCAAAGCATTTTTGGACGTCCAGAAGTATTTCGGCCCTGCCGTTCAGCAATACACTTATGTCGCCGACAATCCCATCAAGGATTTCATTGCGCCTCGTAACCTGGGGTGGAAAACGATCCGCGTCCGCCGAGATCAGGGACTCTATTCGTACTTGGAAGTGGACAAATTTGCAAGTGCAGATCTTGAACTGCCAAATTTAGATCGACTGGCGAACACCATAAGGGGAAGGCAGCGACAACCATCATGTTAAGCCAAGAGCTTTTGGCGATCTCTGGTGCGCAACCCGTCCGCAAAACCTCTTTCGCACCATGGCCGCATTTTGAGGTGGACGAAATAGAGGCAGCAACTCGCGTGCTCCAATCCGGCAATGTCAACTATTGGACAGGCGAAGAGGGCCGGCGGTTCGAGGAGGAGTTTGCGGCGCAGGCGAGTTGCAAGTACGGCATCGCCGTGGCCAACGGCACGGTCGCTCTGGAGCTTGCGCTGCACGCCCTGGGGATCGGCCCAGGCGATGAAGTGATCGTCCCGAGCAGAACCTTCATTGCCTCGGCGAGTTGCGTGGTTATGCGCGGCGCCGTTCCCGTCTGCGTGGATGTGGACCGGGAGAGCCAGACGCTCACTGCGGAGACCATTCGTCCGGCGCTGTCCCATCGGACACGCGCCATCATTGCCGTGCATCTGGCCGGCTGGCCTTGCGATATGGACCCGATCGTCGCACTGGCCCGCGAGCAGGGATTGAAGGTGATCGAGGATTGCGCGCAATGTCACGGCGCCACTTACAAAGACCGGCCGGTCGGCTCGCTGGGAGATGTCGCCGCATTCTCCTTTTGCCAGGACAAGATTCTGACGACCGGCGGCGAAGGCGGCATGATTACAACCAACGACAAGGCAGTCTGGAATTGCGCCTGGAGCTTCAAAGACCACGGCAAATCGTATCAAGGGACCGATCACAACCAGCATCCGGCGGGGTTTCGGTGGCTGCATGATTCGTTTGGCACAAACTGGCGGCTCACGGAAATGCAATCGGCCATCGGTCGTGTGCTGCTGCGCAAGCTGCCCCAAATGATCAGCAAACGCCGTACGCTGGCTCACATCTTGACGAACTCTTTTTCGCAGAATCCCGTCCTGCGAATCACCCCACCACCTGACCAGATCGGCCACGCCTATTACAAGTATTACGCGTTCGTGCGCCCCGAGCGTCTTGCACGCGGTTGGAATCGCGACCGCATTATGGCCGCGGTCTCTGCCGAAGGGATTCCGTGTTTCAGTGGAAGTTGCAGCGAGATCTACTTGGAAAAGGCGTTTCCTGACTATATGCGCCCAGGCGAACGCCTGAAAGTCGCTCGAGAGCTGGCCGAGACAAGTTTGATGTTTCTAGTTCACCCCACCCTGACCTCCGAGGACATGGAGGATACCTATAGCGCCGTTGAGAAAGTAACGCGCGCAGCCGCAAAGTAACGCGTCACCGCTTTTGGCCGGCTGGCAGACAGCCCATACCCTCTGAGTTCTTGCACCATGCACATTATCGATCGAACCGAAAATCCACGTACTCGAAGAGTTTCCCAGCTTCGGTCGCCCAAGCCCGCAACACTTCGTTCCGGCGACGTATCTCATTCATCCTGAATACAATTTGTTCAATCTGCGCGTCACCGCAAAATCGAGTCGTCGACAATTCGCGACCTGGAAATGCTTCTATTCAGCCCGCGAGGTTGGGTAAATCCCTCGCGCCGGAAACCACAACATACACTCATTATTCGCCTTTGCCTCGAACCCGAGTTCTCGCGCCGGAAGAAAGAGTAGGTCGGCGAACGGTTCCTCCCATCTGCGCAGTCGATAGGACTAAACACCCATGAAAAAATTCGTTTTGAACTTACCCAAGCTGGTGTTTGAGAACCGGCCGTGGTTTATCGTTCTGTTCCAGGCGCTGCTGGTCTTTTGCTCGCTTGTGCTCGCCTGGTTGCTGCGGTTCGATTTCAGCCTGCCTTCGCGGCCTCTTTTGCTCTGGTCTGC